>NZ_JBVJCT010000008.1:0-144905 GCF_055588305.1 Streptomyces sp. NPDC042002
CGCTCGGGACGCCTGTCGGTGGCCGGACTGATCGCCATACGGCCCGGCTCCCGCACCCGCCTGTGCCACCGCCTACGCACCCACCCCGCGGGCAAAGGCAAACGCCGCAGCATGGGCGAGCGCGACTTCATCGCCCTGATCGACGGCACCCACCAGCTCGTCAAGGCGCCGATCGTGCTGGTCTGGGACCGACTGAACACCCACGTCTCCCACGCCATACGCGAGCTGATCACCGAGCGCGCATGGCTGACGGTGTTCCTGCTGCCCGCCTACTCACCCGACCTCAACCCCGTCGAGTGGGTCTGGGCCCACGTCAAACGCAGCCTGTCCAACCTCGCCGTGGTCGCCCTCGACCGACTCGAGACCCTCGTACGTAACCGGCTCAAGCGTCTTCAATACCGACCCGACACCCTCGACGGCTTCATAGCCGGCACCGGCCTGACCCTCGACGACCCAACGTCACCCTAATCAGCCGAAGTCAGTAGAGGCGTCAAGTCGTGGCCGTGCACGCGCAATCCATGGTTCTCCCCTACGTCGCGACACGCAAACGCACCGTCGTACGGTTGCGGATTGCAGAGCGGGAGAGCAGGATTTAATCAGGTGCCAGGTGTACGAAGCTCGCCCCGGTCGGCCGGTCCGAGGAGCTGTTCCCGTTGGATCCCTGGCACGGGGCAGTCAACAAGCCTATTCCTTTGCCTGGTTGGCGTTCGCCTTTCGGAACGTTCCGAGCCTGAGCACCCCTACCCACGTGTGGGGCGCTGTCGGCGGCGCCTTTCTGTGACACCACGCCACCTGATGGGCTGTCGGACGCCGGTCGGACGCGCCACTGCGCAGAGCCGATCCGGGCCTACGGGCTCGGCGGCGTCTTCGGCGTCCACGCGACGCTGCCCCGCCCCGGCCCGAGCGACGATCCGGTCCTCTTCCAGGTCGGCCTCGACCCGTTCCGGACCAGCGCCTACACCTGCGCCGACGGCAGCGTGTTCGGTCTCGGCGCGGTCGTCGGCACCGCCCCCGACCGGGTTCTCCCTCGGCTTCGGGGCCGGGTTCACGGCGCGGTACGGCATCCCGCTCATCCATGCCGGCGTCAACGCGTCCGTCCTGCTGGCCCTCGGCACCCGCCCGGTCCTGCTCGCGGACGTCGGCCACCTCTCGGGGAACGACGCCGCACCGGTTCCGGCGGACGCGCACTATGCCTTGGTCGTCGTGGACCCGCTCGGCCGACGCGGCTGGGTCACCCCGGCCGAGGTGGCCTGATGGGTCGATGCCACGACCCCTCGCAACTGCTCGGCGATTCCCTGCCCACCGGAGCCGTTCAGGCACGCACGCCACTCCGTTTGGCGACGCGGCCGACGATGGCCGTCTCGACGCGGGTGATCCCCAGGCCGACCAAGTCGCGGGAGAGGAAGTCGTAGAGGGCTGTCAGGTCACAGAAGTAGGCGGCCGCGTGAAGGTTGGAGGGGCCCGTGGTCGCGAACGCCCCGTGCACCGAAGGATGGTCGGCCAACGCCTTCCCGGCGGCGGCCAGATGGTCCGGGGCCACGTGCAACAGGAGTTTGGCCTCGATGGGCAGCCCGAGACACCGCGTGTCCACCAGGACCTGCGTGATCAGACGGCCCTGCGCGGCCAGTTGGGAGATGCGTCGGCGGACCGTGGTCTCCGCGTGTCCGGTGCGCACGGCCAGCGCCGCGGCGGAGAGGCGCGCGTCGGGGGTGAGCGCGTCGATGAGGGACTGCTCCAAGGGATCGGTGTCGACGCCGTACGGGCCCGGGGATCCGGAAGACGTCTGCCCGGGGACCGGCTCGGCCGGGCTCAGGGCCGCGCGTTCAGGTGCCGTCAGGACGTTGTGCCGCCATTCGGACGTGAGCCGGAAGACGTGCAGGACCGTGGCGCTTTCCAAGGCCGTGACCGCCTGGGTGGAGGGCAGTTGGCGGAAGACCAACGGATCAGGCGAACCCGGGTCGGTACGGGCGACCGCGAAGATCTCGTCACCCGAGGTGCTGACGTCGATGAACGGGATGTCATCGCGCGCGGCGAGGGCGGCCACGATCGTGTCCAGTCGTCCTCGCAGGACCCGGATGCGCAGGAACAGTGCCCCGGCAGAGCCTCCGTTGCGCGGCCGGGCGACAGGTGAGACGACCACACGCACGGTGCCGTCGGCGCTCAGCGCGTGCAGACGGCGGCGCACGGTGGCAGGGCTGAGACCCAGTACCCGGGCCGCCTGTTCCGCGGTGACACGGCCGTCGCACTGCAGAGCAGCCACCAGCCGCTGGTCCGTGAGGCTCAGTACGTAATCCGCCGATACGTGTGCCATGGAGACAAGTTTCGCTCATTCCGAGGCGCTGTGACGCCCGTCTCGGTAACCACGACCGACGATGGATGTCATCCGCACCGCTCATTTCCCGGACGCCGGTCGGCGGACCCAACCCCGGGAACGCCCTCAAGAGAACGTCCGAATCCACCACGGAGGCCGATATGCCCGCCCTCAAGGAACGGAAGAAACTACGCTTCGCCAGCGGTGACACCACATGCGCCGCCTGGCACTACCCAGGGACCAACGGCGGCTGCGTGATCATGGCCGGAGGAACCGCGGTGACGAAGGAACCGGCCTCGGACCGCTTCGCGCAGCGGTTCAACGACGCCGGCTTCGCCGTCCTGGCCTTCGACCACCGACGGTTCGGTGAGAGCGGGGGCGTGCCGCGCCAGGTCGTCAGCTTCGACGAACAGCGCGCGGACTGGCAGGCCGCGATCGACTGCGCGGCGGACCTGCCCGACGTGGATCCCGACAAGATCTCGCTCTGGGGTTTCTCACTCGCCGGCGGCCACATCCTCCAAGTCGCGGCCGACAATCCGCGACTGGCCTCCGCCATCGCCCAGTCGCCGGTGGTCGACGGCCGCGCACTCGCTCCTCACGCGCTGCGCTCGATGACCCCTCTCGCGTTCCTCCGGCTCTTTGGCCGAGGCATCGCGGACGCGCTCGGCAGCCTCCTGGGGCGGCCGCCTTTGCTCGTCCCCACCGCAGGAGTACGCGGCGCCGTCGCCTCGCTCACCACGGCCGACGCCATGGACGGGGACCGGGCGCTGGATCCCGACCACCGCTACCCGGACTGGGAGCAGACGGTCGCCGCGCGGATCGCGCTCCAGCTGGGCGGGTACCGGCCCGGCCGCCACGCCTCTCGTATCCGGTGCCCCCTGCTGGTGGTCGTGTGCGACCAGGACCAGAGCGCGCTTCCCGGCCCCGCGGTCCAGGCGGCCCACCACGCACCGGACTCCGAGGTGCTTCATCTCACGGGCCGTCATTACGCCCCGTTCCTCGAGGCACACGAAGAAGCCGTCGAGGCGGAGATCGCGTTCCTCCAGAAGCATCTGCGGTGACGGAGCGCGGCGCGCGGCCGGGAAGACGGCCGAGGCCGCCGAGCGGCGCCTGTGGGAGCGGCAGGTGGTGCGAGCGGACGCCGACGTGTTGTCCACGGGCGGTTCCGGCACCGCGGCGACCGGCTCCTCGGGTTCCACGGGTTCCTCGGCCACCGGCGGCGCCCTGGCGAACACCGGCTCCGGTTCGGCCGTGCCCCTGGCAGGCGCTGCCGCCGCGGCCGTCGCCGCCGGTGCGGGAGCGGTCCTGCTGGTGTGCCGACGCGCGTACGGCCCGCCGAGCACCTGCTCGGCGGGCCGTACTTTCGCGACCGGCTCGCGGACACCGGGATGGGGCTCGTATCCGATGACGCGTCCCGGAAGGGCGGGTGCGCCCCCGATACCGGCCAGGTCGGGCTGGGCCTCGATCATTGGTGTTCTGGGCTACCGGTGCCAGTGGTTCAAGTCGGCAGCTTCCAGTTCTGGGCGGCTGATCCGTTGCAGGTGTAGAGCTGGAGTTGGGTGCCGGTCGTGGTGGTGGAGTTGGGATCGTCCAGGCACAGCTTGGACTGGGGGTTGACGAGCGATCCGTTGGCGCCCGTGGTCCATTGCTGGGCGCCGCTGCCATTGCATGTCCACAGCTGGATCAGTGTGCCGTTGGTGGTTCCACTGTGGTCGGCGTCCAGGCACTTGCCGAGGGTCCGGATCGTTCCGTCGCCGGCGACGATCCAGTCCTGGGCGTAGGTGTTGTTGCAGCTCCAGATCTGGACGTGGGTGCCGTCGGCGGTGGAGGAACTCGCGTCGTCCACGCACAGGTTCGATGCCACCGCGGAGGTGATCGCGCCGATACGGGGCGAGGCCGGGGCCGTGGTGTCACCGGCGTAGGAGGGTGGGGCCGCGGACGCCGCCGTCGCCCAGGAGGTGTTGGCGCTGGTGCCGAGGGTGTAGTTCAGGGTGCCGCCGGCGGTGATTGCCGTGGTGGGGGCGTAGGCGTTGTTCCAGGTGGCGCCGTTCCATGTCGCGGACTGTACGTAAGGGGCGTTGTCGGCGGCGCCGTTGCCGTTGATCGTCAGTGTCTGGCCAGACGGGAGTGTGACCACGGCTTGGGTGAACAGGGGTGAGCCCAGGGCGAGGTCGGAGGTGCCCGGTGTCTCGGGGTACATCCCGAGTGCGGACCACACGTACCAGGCGCTCATCGCGCCGAGATCGTCGTTGCCGTCGGCCAGACCACCGGGGGTGTTCGCCCAGATCTGGTCCTGGATGGCCCGGACGGTGCCCTGGGTCTTGTAGGGCTGTCCGATGTAGTCGTATTCCCAGGGCAGTTCGATGCTGGGTTCGTTGCCGACCCATGCGTAGCCGTTGTCGCCGGTGTAGCTGCGCAGCACGGTGTCCAGGTAGTGGCTCATCGCTGTGTTGCCGCCCTTGGCGTGTGCCAGGCCGCCGATGTTGAACGGGACCATCCCGGTGTAGATCCAGGAGTCTGCTTCGACCATGTCGGTGCCGCTGGTGGGGTCGAAGCCGCCGGTCCAGGAGCCGCTGGCGTTGCGCGGTTCGACGAAGCCGGAGGCGGGGTTGAGTACGTTGCGCCAGCCTTGGGCACGATTGGCGTACGTCTTTTGGTGGCTGGTGTCGCCGAGTGCCCCGGCCAGCGCGGAGACGGCGAAGTCGGCGGTGTTGTACTCCAGCGTGGTGGCGACCGGACCGTAGAAGTTGCAGCATCCGTAGCTGCCGTCGTGCGGCATGTACCCGGGTGAGTCGAGGTAGTTGACGCCCGGTCGGTCGTTGTTGGCGGTGCTCGCCTGTTTGATCATGTCGGCCAGGGCGGTCGTGGTGTCGAAGTTCCTGGCGCCGAAGGCGTAGTAGTCGCCGAGGATGGCGTCGGCCGGGTCGCCCACCATGACGTAGGACTCGCCGTTGTTCTCCGACCACTTGGGGAACAGTCCGGTCTGGGCGTAGTCGTCGACCATCGATTGCGCCGTGTCCGAGGCGGCCTGGGGGGCGAGCAGCCCTTCGAGCTGGGCCTGCGAGCGGTAGATGTCCCAGCCGGAGTAGTTGGCGTATTCCGCTCCGTGGCCGGTGTCCACGGTGTGTGTTCTGCCGTCGAAGCCGTAGTACTGGCCGTTGGTGTCACTGATGACGTTGGGGTGCAGCAGCGAGTGGTAGAGCGCGGTGTAGAAGCTCTGTTGCTGTGCGGCTGTCCCCCCGGCGATCTGTATTTTGCCGAGTGCGCTGTTCCAGGCGTTCTGCGCGGCGGTGCGGGTCGCGTTGAAGTCCCAACCGGTGTTCTCCGCGGTCCGGTTGGCCGTCGCGTTGGCGATCGAGACGTAGGAGATGCCGACCTTGGCCTGCACCACCGGGTTGGTGGTGGTGTTGAAGGTGACGTAACCGTTCGAGGCGGCAGCGTTCGGGGAGGCGCTGCCGGTGGCGGCCTTCGGGGCCGCCGCGGTGGGGGTCTTGCCGTGAAGCACCGGCTTGTTGGGCTTCTCGGCGGCGTTCTTGGACGCTGTGCCAGGCTTCGCCGGGGTGGCGGCCGATGTCTTCGCGATCGAGGTGCCCTGCGAGGCGAACGGCTGGTCGAAGACCATGTCGAAGTACACGCTGTACGTGTTCCCCGCGCCGCAGAAGTGGCCGCTGGTGACCTGACCGCTCACCTCGGTGTTCGAGACTTTGGTGAACTGCGTCGAGCTGGCGCCGTTCTGGCTTCCGGTGAGTTTGAAGATCAGGTTGGCCTGGCTGCTCGACGGGAAGGTGAAGCGCGCCATACCGCTGCGTGTCGTGGTGGTCAGCTCGGTGGTCACCTGGTTGTTGAGGGCGACCTTGTACGAGCCCGCGGACGCCGATTCGTTGGCGTGCGAGAACGCGTCTGTGGCGCCGGTGCTGACGGTGCCGACCGTGGGCAGCACCGGTATGTCGCCGGCCGCGCCGCAGCCGGGTCCGGCGATGTGGGTGAGGCTGAAGCCGGTGATGGACGAGTCGTTGTACTCGTATCCGCCGCCGGAGGGACGCGACGGCGTGTCCGGGCTCCACTGCACCATGCCGAACGGCACGTCGGCCCCGGGGAAGTCGTCGGCCTGGTTCGACGTCCCGATGAACGGGTTGACCACCGTCGCCGGCGACGCGACGAGCTCGGCCTTGCCGGCCGCCCACGCCGGTGCGCACAGCCCGGCCACGCCCAGTGCCGCGGCGGCGAGTAAGCCGATCGCGGTGGCTCCGGGAGGTCTCGACAGTCGTGTCATCACGGGGGGTTTCTCCTCTACTCGGGGGCGGGAGGCGGCAGTTGACAACGTTGTCTTCCTGTGGAGAACGTGACGCTTGAGCTACAGCCGGGATTGACAACGTTGTCGCATCGCCGAGATGGGGAACCTGACGAGGCGACGCTTTGACGGGGCCCCTGGGCCGCGAGCACCTGGGGGCGCAGACGAGAACTCTTGGTGAAGCTAGCCACACGACAGGGCCATGTCAACGACTCGCGCACGCGGTCTGCCCCGAGCATGCCGGGGCCGTGGTCATGGGGTCGCCGCCCGCTCCGTCGCATCCCGGTGCGGCGCCTCCGGCACGCGCGTCATCACCGACAGCAGGCGCCCGGTAGTCCTGTACGAGTCCGTACGGATCCGGGTTCGCACCCCGCTGACACGTTCCGCGCGCCGACGTCAACGAGTCCGCGGGGAGCCCGGTCGCGGGGCAGGCGTTCCGCCCCGCAAGCGCCTGGCCGGCTACTACGACACCGCAGTCGCCCGGCCGGCAGCGTGGCCGCACGAGGGCGCGCGGCACGAGGTGCGCCGGATTTCAGGGATGGCGTCGTTCGAACCGGACGGGATCGAGGAGACCTGTCGCAGTGAACGTTGGGCGATTCTCGGCGGAGGTTGAGTGGTTGGTACGCGGGCCCGAAGCTGACGCTCCGAGATCCAGTCTCTCCGCATCGTTCAGCGCTGGTCGGCCTGCCGGGCCAAGCGGGTGGCGGCGGGAGGGCTGCCGGTGACGGGCCGGCCGTGGCCGGGCAGGAGCAGAGTCACGGAGGTCAGCTCGTCCATCCGGCCGAGGAAGGTCAGGGCCGCGTGGCTGTCGTGGGTGAAGCCTCGGCGGACCAGGGTGGGGCCGGTGTGCCGTCTTCGCCGAGCCGGAGCATCGCCGCGCTGTCGGCTGGTCAACCGAGGCGGGCCGCGGCGGCAGACGTACGCGGGAGCCGGGCGGCCATCCGCCACCAGGAGGCATTCGCGATGTCCCTGAAGTGCGGGTCGCGCCGGGAGACGGCCTGGGCGGGGAATCGGCTGTTTTCGGGGCGATCGGGAACGTGGTCGGCCGCCCCGTCCTGGTAGTCCGCAGGGGTGCGGACCGCGCCCCCGTTTTCGCGGGCAGGTGCTCTTGGCAACAGTTCTGACGATGTCTAAGCTTTTGAGCGGTTGCTCAAACTGGTCGATCAGCAAGGGGTGGCTTCGTGGCCAAAGCCGGTGGGAAGCGGTCTGTCGACCCGGCCGGGAACTCCGGTTCGGCGGAGACACGAGCGTCGCTGATCGAAGGAGCGGTCGCAGCCTTGCGCGAGAAGGGATTCGCTGGGGCCAGCGCGCGTGAGATCGCTCGGCGCGCGGGCTGCAATCAGGCGCTGATCTTCTACCACTTCGGTTCGGTGGCCAAGCTGCACCTGGCTGCCCTGGACGCGGTCAGCGGTGCGCGCAACGCGCGCTACCAGGCGATGGTCGATGATTCCAAGAACCTCGGGGACTTGGTTCAGGCCGCGAGGTCAGTCTTCGACGAGGACTTGAACGAGGGGCACGTAACCGTGCTTGTCGAGATGATCGCCGCTGCCCAGTTCACCCCTGAACTCCGCCCGGAAGTCGCTGCCCGGATCGGCCCGTGGCGCACTTTCGCGGCGAACAGCATCCGCGACGAACTGGCGGGCTCACCCGCCGCTCGGCTGCTGCCGCCCGACGAACTCGCCCACGCGATCGTAGCCCTGTACCTGGGCCTGGAGATGCTCGCGAACCTCGAAGGGGAACGCGAGCCCGCCCTGGCCCTGTTCGACCGTGCCAGGAAAATCGCCTCCGTCCTCGACATCTTCAAACGAAAGAAGAAGACATGACCAGCAAAAGGCGTGACTGGTTGCTCTTCACCGGATGGCTCCTGACCGGGGCCGGCTACCTGCTCGCCTTACTGACCGTGCTCTCGATCGGGATCTTCATCCTGCCTCTGCCTGTGGCGGGCACCCTGCTGCTGGCCACACGCCGAGGCACCGAACGGGGCCTGCCTGGCCTGGTGTCCGGCGCGAGCCTGCCGCTGTTCCTTCTCGCCTACCTCGATCGGCATGGCCCTGGCACCTACTGCGAGCATTCGGGCGGCGGCGAGAGCTGCACTGACGGCTTGCTCAACCCCTGGCTCCTTCTTCTCGGGGGGCTACTCGCACTCGCCGCGGGAGTTGCCGTCTTCCTCAGGGGCCATCGACGGCCCGTGGCCAACTCCCCAGTGCGCTGGTCCTGATAGGGCCACCGCCGTTGCTTCGGGTGGCGGGCGCAGGCTGTTCGGTCGGCCGGCCCACCCCCGAGGTGGGCCGGCCGAGGGCCACCACTACGCCACGTGGAGCGTGTACCGGCCGGAGGTCTGCGCCGTGAACCTCCATCCGCCGGGCCGCTTCGCCAGCCGGATGCCGGTGAGGCCGCTGTCCGTGACCTCCGGGCGGCTGGGGCCGGGGACCCACACGTCCAGGGTGCCCGTCCCGGAGCCCGAGAGCCGCAGGTCCCGCGTGGTGGCGGAGGACCGAAGGGAGTTCAGGCGACCGGGGGCACTGCGCGGGTACGCCTGGGACAGCGCCGTGGTCTCGAAGGCCGGGCCCGGCAGCGGCTTGCCGTCGGGGCAGGTGTACAACACGACGCCGCCGCCCGAGGTGGTGGCTGCGGGGTCGTTCTGCGGATCACCGCAGGCCTTCTTCCACACCCAGATCGCCGAGCCCAGCACATCGCTGTTCTGCCGTTCCAGGAAACGGTCGAAACGGGAGCGGAAGTCGTCGGGGTCCCCGAACCATCCCCACTCGCCCGACCACAGCGGCGCCCCGTACGCCCGGGCGGTGCGCTCGGCGGTGGTGTAGCCCTGCTCGACCGAGGTCAGGGTGATGCCCAGGCCCTGGTCCATGGTGATCGACTCGCTGTACAGGTGGGGCGAGAAGACGAGCAGTGGGTCATCGGCGAATCCGACCGGTGGGGTGGTGTCGAAGCCGAGCCCCGACCAGAGGATCGAGGGCTCGAAGAACACCAGGTGGTGGAAGCCGCCGGAAGCCTGTGCCTCCGCCGTCCGGATCGAGGTGATCGCCTGCTGGTAGAGGCGTCCGAGCAGGAGGGAGGAGGTGACGCCGGGGGCGTCGCCCGGGCCGGGCTCGTTGAGGAGGTCGTAGCCGGCGACGGCGGGATCGTCGGCGAAGTCCGCGGCGAGGCGGCCCCAGGCGTGGGCCAGCTCGGTGCCTACGCCGTCGGTGTCGTCGTAGAGGTTGGTGAACGCCCGCTGCACGTTGGGCGCGAGGTCGCGGCCGAGGAAGCCGCAGGCCCGGGCGCCGTCGGTGAGCGTCGCCCAGTCCGGGGCGCCGTCGTTGCCGAACTCGGGCGTCGCCCCGGGGCGGCAGTGCGTTCCCGGCGTCGCGCTGACGTACTGGGAGAAGGTGTCCTGGTGCATGTCGAGGACGGTGTGGATGCCGTGCGCGGCGGCCTGGTCGACCGCGGTGCGCACCCGCGCCAGATACGCCTCGTCGAAGACGCCTCGCTTCGGCTCCAGGGCCGACCACGACAGGGCCAGCCGCTGGACGTCGAAGCCGTACCGCGCCATCTGGGCGTAGTCGGAGTCCTTGAGCGGCCACACCGTCTGCTTGGCCGGGTCGGGTTGCCCGTAGTCGATGAGCTGGTTGACGTTCACGCCGCGCAGCAGCACCTGCCGCCCCGCGCTGTCGCCGATCACCGGAGACCGGCCGTCGCCGCGCAGCACGGTGAGCGGGAGCAGACCGTTGCGGTCACGGCCCGCTGCCTGTTGCCGCGCGCCGGTGGTGGCCGCGGCCGTCGTGACCGTTCCCGGCGTGACGTTGCCGACGGCGAGGGCCAGTACGGCGGCGATCGCGACCGGCGGCGCCCATGCGGCGGCACGGGCGAACACGCCGCGCTCGGCGGACGGTTCCGTCCGGCGTCGCGACGCCCGCTCCGCCGCCCAGGGCACGGCCACGAGGCCCGCGCACACGCCCGCCGTGACGCCCTCCGCGACGTGCATGAGCACGGACGCGACCGGGAACAGCGATCCGCCGAACCCGTTCAGGCACCCGTCGAGAACCCAAAGCGGCACGAACCCGAGGACGCCCGCAGAGGTCAGCGCCGTCGCGAGCGACCACAGGGTCACGCCCGTCCCGGCACGGGTCAGGCCCGGCGACACCACCGGGCGCCAGAGCGCCACACCGGCGCACACCGCCGCGCCCCCGGCGACCAGGGTCGCGACCCCGGAGCCGCCCGGTATCGGACCGGCGGCCCAGGCGAACGCGCCACCACCGGTCTGGAGCGCCACGGCGGCACCGGCCGGCAGCCATACGAACCCGCCGACCCGGGGGCCCGCCCCCGTTTCTGCCGTTTCTGCCGTGTCTGCTGCGGTGCGCTCGACGCGCAGGCGCCACACGCCGATCCGGTACGCCGTCGCCGCCGCGCCCGCGACCAGCGGCCCGAACACGGCGTACTTCGCGCCGGTCAGACCGCACTCGGCGAGCAGCGACCCGGCTGTCGGGAGCACGTGCAGCCCGTCCGGTCCGGCGATGGCCAGCAGCAGCACGCTGTAGGCCAGCTTGGCCAGGAACGCCACCAGGACCAGACTCGACCAGACGGCGCCGAAGACCCATCGCGCCCTCGCCCCCGGGGCCGCGGCGCGCACCAACCGGTGGACGGCCACCGCGCTGCCACCGATCAGCAGGGGCAGGAACACCACCGTGGCCCAGGCAGGGCTTGTAGCGTTGCCGGGTACGAAACCCGCGTCCAGCCAGTTCTCCGGAGCGAACAGTCCGGTCCCGTCGGCGTAGCCGAGGGCGGCGCAGAGGACCGCGAGTACGACCGCGGTGGTGAGGGACGCTGTGCGCGCGAGCCGACGGCCGCCGCGCTGATCATCGGCAAGGAGCATGAGTGCAGAAGATAGAGCACTCCGAAGGTCACACGTAAGGCCTCTGAGCAGGAATTTCTCCGGATCCGCGACGCCCGGGCAGGCGCGGACGGCACGGTGGCCCCGGGCTGCTCGACCGACGCCTTCCGCCTGGGCCGGTGCGGAAATCCGAACTCGCGCCCCCGGTTTGGGAGTTACCGGACCCGGCGCTCCTCTTCCCTGGTACGGATACCCCGCGGCCGGACCGCGCGCCCTCCGTACGAACGCTGCGACCCGACACCGTGCAACCGACGCGGGTCCGGTTCGCCCGGCGCTGACCCGTCGGATCACCGGGACGACGCCCCCGCCGAGGGCGAAGCCTGCCGGTCTCGGCGACCGCCGCCCTTCCCCGGCCGGCCCACTGCTTGGTGGTGCCGGTCGACCAGGTGAGGAGGGGTCCCTCGGGGGTGCGGCTGTACGTGCTGGTGTCGTCGCCCGATCCGGAGCGCAGCAGGGTCCGGCCGTCCGCTGTCTCCATCGTGCGGCGTGCGCCCACGGAACCGATGAAACGCTCGAAACCGATGAAACGCTCGAACGCGGGCTGCCGGCCGCTGGGCGCGGGGGTCCACAGCCGGACGGCGCCGTTGTGAGACGCGGAAGCGCCGGGGCAGGCAGGGCCCTCGACACGGGACCGGACGCCGCGCTGAGGCCGACCCTGGCGCTGGAGAGCGCCGCCCCGTTGAAGCCGGCCGCGCCGCCAGAGAACGCCGTACCGTCGCACGCCGAGGACACGGAACGGCAACTCCTCGCGAGCGGCCCGTTTTTCGACCCGTCGGGGGTACACGAGTGCCGAACCCCACTGGAGAGCGGCGTCAGGAGTGCCATGCGCGTCAAGGTCGGATACTTCAAGACCAGGTCACTCAGGAGACGCCTGCGCCGCTGTGCCCGTGAGGTGTTCGGGTGGGAGAGCCTGCGTCCGCCCCAACTCGCCGCCATGACAGCCGTGATGGAGGGGCGCGACACCATCGTGGTGATGCCGACGGGTGCCGGGAAGTCCGCCGTGTACCAGGTGCCGGGTGTGCTGCTGGACGGGCCGACCGTCGTGGTCTCGCCCCTGATAGCGCTCCAGCGGGACCAGGTCGCCAATCTCTCCCGTATCGAGGGATCCGGTGCCTCGGCCGTCAACTCCGCGCAGCGCGCACGGGACAACGAAGCCGTGTGGGAGCGCGTTCGCGAAGGCAGCCTGGACTTCCTGTTCGTCTCGCCCGAGCAGCTCGCGAAGGACGAGGTGGTGGAGCTGATCGCCGCGGCCGCTCCCGCGCTGATGGTGGTCGACGAGGCGCACTGTGTGTCCTCGTGGGGATACGACTTCCGGCCCGACTACCTGTCCCTGTGCCATGTGCGCGAGCGCATCGGGCGGCCTCCGCTCCTCGCCCTCACCGCCAGCGCGGCGGCCCCCGTGCGGGCCGACATCGTGGAGCGGCTCGGCATGCGCGAGGTGCACGAGGTGGTCGCGGGGTTCGACCGCCGCAACATCACGCTGGAGGTCGTACGGCACCGGGAGAACGCGGGGAAGCGCCGGTGGGTGGTGGAACGCGCCGCGGCCGAGGCCAAACCCGGCATCGTCTACGCGGGAACGCGGCGGGAGGCCGAGCAGTACGCGGAGGAACTGTCGGCGCTCGGATTCGACAGCGCCGCCTACCACGCGGGGCTGTCGGCGGCCGAGCGCTCCCGGACGCACGACCGCTTCCGGGACGGTGAACTCGACGTGGTCGTCGCCACCTCCGCGTTCGGGATGGGCATCGACAAGCCGAACATCCGCTTCGTGCTGCACGCGTCGGTGCCGGGTTCCCTCGACACGTACTACCAGGAGATCGGCCGGGCGGGCCGCGACGGACAGCCGTCGACGGCGATCCTCGCGTACCGGCCCGAGGACCTCGGCGTGCAGCGGTTCCGGGCGGGCGCTCACCCCGACCCGGAGGCGCTGGGCGGGCTGATCGACGCGGTGCGCGAGCACCGGGGACCGGTCACGGCGACCGGTCTGCGCGAGCGCACCGGGCTGTCCCAGACGCCGCTGACGTCGATGCTGCACCTGCTGGAGGAGGCAGGCGCCGTGACCGCGGACAAGCATGGCGGTGTTCGGGCCGTGCCCGGGGCGCGGCGGGACACCTGCGTCCGCGAGGCGGTGCGGATCGCTTCCTCCCGTGTCGATCTGGAGCGTTCCCGGGTGGAGATGATGCGGGCGTACGCGGAGACGAACGGCTGTCGCCGACGCCACCTGCTCGGGTACTTCGGGGAGAGTCTGGCGGAGGGCGACTGCGCGGGTTGCGACATGTGCACCCGTACACAGGAGTTGAAGGAGGCTCCTGTCCGGACAGGAGACGTCCTGTCCGGTACGGGCCCTGACCCGCTGGAACCCGTGGCGGCCGACGGTGCCTTCCCGCCCGGGACACGGGTGGGGCACAGCACCTGGGGCGAGGGCGAGGTGATGAGCGAGGACGGGAACAGGATCACGGTCCTGTTCGAGAGCGTGGGCTATCGCACGCTGTCCCTCCCCGCCGTCCAGGCGCGAGGACTGCTGACGCCGGTGTCGTCCGCCGCGACGCGGGGCTGACACCGCCGCGCGCCGTCGGCGCGCGGCCTGGTGACCACACCCGGCCCGGCTCGCAGAGAACCGGACCGTGGCGGTCGAAGCGGGAAGCGCCTGTCGAGAATCGGAGCCGCTACGACGCCGGACCTCGGTCATGGTTGACCGCCCGGCGTCACCCCCGTCCCCACCAGGGCCGACAACTGCGGGGAATACGTGGCGTGCAGGACGAGCGCCGCGCTGCCCACCACCGCCGCGTCCGTGCCGAGCGGGGACGCCTCGACCTCCACGACCCGGATGTGACGGGACAGCGGCCGGCTCTTCAGTGCGGCGGCGACGACCGCCACGTAGCGGGACTCGACGTGCTGGATGCCGTGGCCGCCGAGAATGATCAGGTCGACGTCGATGAAGTTCGCGATGTCGACCGCGACCGAGGCCACGTACTCCGCGGTCTCGTCGATGACCGCCGCGGCGACCGGGTCACCGGCCGCGGCGGCCACCCGGATGGCGGCGTGGTCGACCGCGTCGGGATCCTCGGCGAACGTCCGCGCCAGCGCGCTGTCCGGGTGCGATCCCGCCGCGAGTCTGCGGTGCACCTCGGCGACGATCGCCGTGGGGTTGACGAGCCGTTCCAGGCAGCCCCGGTTGCCGCAGTAGCACTCCGGGCCGTCGGGCAGCACCGAGGAGTGGCCGAACTCGCCCGCGTTGCGTGAACCACCGCGGTACACCTGGTGGTTGAGGATGAGGCCGCCGCCGATACCGGTGCCGAAGAAGAAGTAGGCGAAGTCCGCCACTCCCCTGCCGGCTCCCGACCAGCGCTCGCCGATCGCGGCGGCGGTGGCGTCGTTGTCGAGGGTCACCGGCAGGCCGGTCGTCTCGCTGAGCATGTGCTGGACCGGCACCCGGGTCCAGTTGGTGAGTTGCGGCGCGCCGACGATCACGCCGTGTTCGATGTCGATCGGCCCGGGAGTGGCGAGACCGATCCCGAGGACCTTGTCGCGGTCGACACCCGTCTCGGCGAGCACGTCGGCGACCAGTTCGGCCATGTCCTTCACGACCTCGGCCGGATCGGTGACGTGGCGGGCCGGGCGCTTCTTGACGACCAGGGGCCGGCCGAGCAGGTCGACCACGGTGCAGCTCAGCTCGACGGGGTCGAAGTGGAGTCCGACGGCGCAGCCGGCGTCGGCGTTGACCCTGAGGGTGGTGCGAGGTTTCCCTCCGGCCGCTCCCTTGCTCTCGCCGTCCTCCCGGATGATGCCCTCTTCGATGAGCCGGCGCACGATGCCCGAGACGGTCTGCGGGGTCAGACCGGTGTACTGGGCGATCTCGACACGGCTGATGCCGTCGGCGAGCTGGATCTGGTCCAGGACAACCGCCCGGTTGTATCTCCCGACCTTGGGAAGGTTCGTTCCTGCCTGCCGCACGCACGGTCCTCTCTCGATGCCCCGACAACATATCTTCCCCTGCCCATTGACTTAGTAAAACAAATGGATTTAGTGTCCGGCCGCAGATGAAACATCCCGGACGCGAGGGCACGGACCTGTGCCACCGGAGGCAAGTTGATGTCCATGGAATGCCGCGGGCGGCTCGGCCCGAAGACGCCTCGGCGCGTGCCCGGCGGTGGGGAGCACCGCTCATGACCGCCACCGCCTCGACCCTGCTGGAGATGCGGTCGATCACCAAGACCTTCCCGGGCGTCACCGCGCTCGCCGACGTCGGCCTCGTCGTGCGGGAAGGCGAGATCCACGCGATCTGCGGCGAGAACGGCGCCGGCAAGTCCACGCTCATGAAGGTGCTGAGCGGCGTCCACCCGCACGGCAGCTACACCGGCGACATCGTCTACCGGGGTGAGCAGGTCCGGTTCCACGACATCCGGGCCAGCGAACAGGCAGGCATCGTGATCATCCACCAGGAACTGGCCCTGGTGCCGGGCATGTCGATCACCGAGAACCTCTTCCTCGGCAACGAGCCGCGCCGACGCGGCTCGATCGACTGGAAGTCGGCCCAGCGCCGGGCCGTGGAGCTGATGGAACAGGTCGGGCTCCGTGAGGACCCCGACACCCTGATCAAGGACATCGGCGTCGGCAAGCAGCAACTCGTCGAGATCGCCAAGGCGTTCGCGAAGGACGTGAAGCTGCTGATCCTCGACGAGCCGACCGCGGCCCTGAACGAGGACGACTCGCAGCACCTGCTCGACCTGCTGCGCGGCTTCCGCGAGCGGGGCATCACCTCGATCATCATCTCCCACAAGCTGAACGAGATCGAGGCGATCGCCGACACCATCACGATCCTGCGCGACGGCCGCACCATCGAGAGCCTCGACGTACGGGCCGACGGCGTCAACGAGGACCGCATCGTACGGGGCATGGTCGGCCGGGCGCTCGACAGCCGCTTCCCCGACCGCACGCCCGACATCGGCGAGGTCTTCTTCGAGGTCCGCGACTGGACGGTGCGGCACCCGACCTCGGACGAGCGCCTCGTGTGCAAGGGCTCCTCGTTCCACGTCCGCCGCGGCGAGATCGTGGGCTTCGCGGGCCTCATGGGCGCCGGCCGCACCGAACTGGCGATGAGCCTGTTCGGCCGCTCCTACGGCACCTGGCTGTCCGGCCGCATCTTCAAGGACGGCTCGGAGATCCAGCTGAAGACGGTGGCGGACGCCATCGGCCACGGGCTGGCCTACGTCAGCGAGGACCGCAAGTCGATCGGCCTGAACCTGCTGGACGACATCAAGACCTCGATGGTGGCCGCCAAGCTGTCGAAGATCGCCCGGCGCAGCGTCATCGACCCGGTGCGCGAGCACCGGATCGCCGAGGAGTACCGCCAGAGCCTGAGGATCAAGACCCCCGGCGTCGACGAGGGTGTCGTCAAACTCTCGGGCGGCAACCAGCAGAAGGTCGTCCTGGCGAAGTGGATGTTCACCGACCCCGACCTGCTGATCCTCGACGAGCCGACCCGCGGCATCGACGTGGGCGCCAAGTTCGAGATCTACGGGATCATCCAGCGCCTCGTGGCGCAGGGCAAGGGGGTCGTCGTCATCTCCTCCGAGCTGCCCGAGCTGATCGGCCTGTGCGACCGCATCTACACGGTGTTCGAGGGCACCATCACCGGCGATGTGGCGCATGACGACGCCGACCCGGAACTCCTGATGAAGCAGATGACCGCTACCAAGAAGAGCCCGACTCCATGAGCCGTATAACTGACCTGCAGAAGAACCTCTTCGGAGGCACGACCTCCAACGCCCGCCAGTTCGGCATGATCTCCACCCTGGTGGCGATCGTCCTGCTGTTCCAGATCTGGACCCACGGGCTGACGCTCACTTCCGGCAACCTCGTCGCGGTCGCCAGCCAGTACTCGTACATCCTGATCCTGGCCATCGGGATGCTGATGGTGATCGTCGCCGGGCACATCGACCTGTCGGTCGGCTCCGTCGCCGCGTTCACCGGCATCGTCGTCGCCAAGACGATGCAGGAGTACTCGCTCCCCTGGCCGCTCGGCATTCTGCTCGGCCTGCTCGTCGGCGCGGCGATCGGCGCGTGGCAGGGCTTCTGGGTCGCCTACATCGGCATCCCGGCCTTCATCGTGACCCTCGCCGGGATGCTGCTGTTCCGCGGCGGCAACCAGTACATCGGCAACGCCGACACGGTTCCGGTGCCCCAGGGCTTCCGCGAGATCGGCGCCGGCTTCCTTCCCGAGGTGGGTCCGGACACCGGCTACAACAACCTGACGCTGCTGCTCGGACTGGCCGCCTGCGCGGGCGTGGTGTGGCGGGAGTGGAAGGCCCGCCAGACCCGCCGTGAGATGAAGGCCGAGGTGGCGCCGCTGTGGGTCATGGGCATCCGGCTGGCCGTCATGCTCGGCGTCATCGTCTTCGCGACGCTCCGTTTCGCGGGCGGCCGGATCGGCACCAGCCTGCCGATCTCCAGCATCATCCTGATCGTCCTGGTCCTCGCGTACTCGTACTACACGCGCAACACCATCGGCGGCCGGCACATCTACGCCGTCGGCGGCAACGCCCGAGCGGCCGAACTGTCCGGCGTGAAGCTCAAGCGGGTCAACTTCTTCGTCATGATGAACATGTCGGTGCTGGCCGCACTGGCAGGCATGATCTTCGTGGCACGGTCCGCGGCCTCCGGCCCCCAGGACGGTCTGAGCTGGGAACTGGACGCCATCGCCGCGGTGTTCATCGGCGGCGCGGCGGTCTCCGGCGGCCTGGGCACCGTCAGCGGCTCGATCGTCGGTGGTCTGGTGATGGCCCTGCTCAACAACGGCCTCCAACTGGAGGGTGTCGGCTCGGACATGGTCCAGATCATCAAGGGACTGGTCCTGCTCCTCGCCGTCGCCTTCGACGTCTACAACAAGAGGCAGGGACGCTTCTCGCTCCTCGGGACGCTGATGAGTCCGTTCCGGCGGGACGACGACCCGGCCGCGCCGAAGGCGCCGCCGTCCCCGTCCTCCGACGCCGGCAAGACCAAGGTCGCGGGCTGACGCCCGTACCCTCCGGCGGCCGCGCCCCCGCGGCCGCACTCGCTCCACCTCCACCGACGACCGGGCATCCGGTCTCCTGACGACCGGGTGTCCGGTCCCCCACCCCGGTACGACCGGTCATGGGCACACGGTCCGGCGGTGTCCCACCGCACCGCCACCGCCGTGCTCGACGGCTCAGCACGACTCCGGCAACCAGCACCACACGAAGGGTTCGACTCCACCATGCGCTCACTCACCATCAGAAGCATCGCCGCCGTCGGCGCGGCCGCCCTGCTCACCCTGGGTACGGCCTGCTCCAACCACCGTGAGGGTTCCACCGCCGGCTCCGACGGCAAGGGCTTCGCGAAGGACGCCCTGATCGGCGTCGCGCTGCCGGCCAAGACCTCGGAGAACTGGGTGCTCGCCGGTGACCTGTTCACCAACGGCCTGAAGAAGGCGGGCTTCAAGGGCGACGTCCAGTACGCGGGCGCCTCGACCACCGTCGCCGACCAGCAGGCGCAGATCTCCTCCATGGTCACCAAGGGCGCGAAGGTCATCGTGATCGGCGCGACCGACGCCTCGCAGCTCTCGACGCAGGTCTCGCAGGCCAAGCAGGCCGGCGCCACCGTCATCGCCTACGACCGTCTGATCACCAACACCAAGGACGTCGACTACTACGTCGCCTTCGACAACTTCAAGGTCGGCCAGCTCCAGGGCCAGGCCCTCATCGACGGCATGAAGGCCAAGAAGCCCAAGGGCCCGTGGACGATCGAACTGTTCTCCGGCTCGCCGGACGACAACAACTCGAAGGTGTTCTTCGACGGAGCGATGCAGGTGCTGAAGCCCCTCATCGACAAGGGCGACATCGTTGTCGGCTCCAAGCAGACCGACATCAAGCAGACCGCCACCCAGGGCTGGAAGGCCGAGAACGCCCAGCAGCGCATGGACTCGCTGCTGACCTCCGCCTACGGCGGCAAGAAGACCCTCGACGGTGTCCTGTCCCCGAACGACACCCTGGCCCGCGCGATCCTCACCTCGGTGAAGGGCGCCGGCAAGCCGATCCCGGTCGTCACCGGCCAGGACTCCGAGGTCGAGTCGGTCAAGTCGATCATGGCCGGTGAGCAGTACTCGACCATCAACAAGGACACCCGCAAGCTCGTGGCCGAGACCCTCAAGATGGTCCAGTCCCTGCAGAAGGGCGACAAGCCGGCCATCAACGACACCAAGTCGTACGACAACGGTGCCAAGGTCGTGCCGTCCTACCTCCTCCCGCCCGTCATCGTGACGAAGGAGAACGCGGCCCAGGCCTACGCCAACGACCCCACGCTCTCCGCGCTCACGAAGTAGCGCCGCGGGAAGCACCGGTCACCGCCGTCGCCCGTCCCGGAATGTCCCCGGGACGGGCGACGGCGGTCCGCGTTCCGCAAGGGGCATCCGATCTAGACGTCGGATGCCGGTATGGCGTCCACCTTGGTCACCTGGGTGCCGATGGAGTACAGAGCGGGGTGTCGCGCCCGCCTGTCACTCACAGATCGGTGACCAGTCCCGGCAACTGCGCGGGCGCCGTCCCACCGATCTTGGTGTCGGGGGCGGCGACCTTCATCAACCCGGCTTCGTCGAGGGCGATGTGCGGCGCCTTGGCCGACTCGGACCCTTCGAAGTCGCGGGCGACGACCATCCGCCGGCCGTCACCAGAGCGCTTGAACACGAGGAACCTGATGTCCTTCGACCACAGTTTGCCCGGCTTGCCATGGGTGAGCTGCGCGCCTTGGGCGCGCACGAGGAACCAGTGGGTCCTGGAGGAAGCGGGCGGGATGCAGAAGGTGCGCTTGATGTACGCGAACGGAGCGAGGTTGTAGGCGACGCCACTCTTGTCGAGGGCTGGGATCCGCGTGAAGTACGCCCGGTCCCCACTCACCCCGGCGGCAACTTCCGTCGCACCCGCAACCCGGACCGCAACCTTTCGAAACCGAGGCGACAGCACAGCCTTTGGGCGGCCGCCGGACACGACAGCGCGGGACCGCCCTCGTGGAGGGCGGCCCCGTACCGTTCAGTGCCCGACCGAAACCTACCCGATATTGATCTTGAAGGTACTGGTCGTGTTGCGGATGTCCTCGGCGTTGCCGCTCATCCGCAGGTTGCGGAAGGTGGCTTCGCCGACAGCGGGGCCCTGGCCGGGCTCCGGCAACTCGTTGGCCCAGATGCCGAATCCTGACTTGGCGTCGAAGGCGTCCCCGCTCTTCTTGGAGTTGGTGATGGAGATGTCGGTGAAGATCGTGTCCTTCACCGGGAACTGGGCTTGGCCACCTGAGTAGTTGGTCTGGAACATGACGCCTCCGTACGTGGAGTCGTCGATGTCGACGTCGTTGACCCGGATGCCCTGGAAGACCTTGGAGGCGGAGAACGCCCAGATGGCGGGGAAGACCTGCGAGCCCCAGAAGTGTCCGCCCGTCCTGTCCAGGGACACGTTCTCGATCGTCGTGGGATCGGTCCCGAAGCCGTTCATCGGGTAGCCGAAGTCCAGTGAGGAGATGGTGACGCCGGAGTAGACCAGGGTGTCGGCGACGCGGAGGTTGCGGAAGGTGTTGTCGTAGCCGCCGTAGACGGCGATGCCGGCCGCTCGCCAGGTGAGCGTCGAAGTCAGGTTCTCGTAGAGGTTGTTCTTCTCGTCGGCGCCGCCGGCGTCGATCGCCGAGAAGAGGGCGAAGCTGTCGTCTCCGGTGGCACGGGCGTCGTTGTTGACGACGTGGTTGTCCGTGGAGCCGTTCGTCATGTTGATGCCGTCGGCGAAGGTGTCACGGATGCGGGCGTTCTTGATGGTCATGTTGTCGGTGTTGGCACCCCAGTAGAGGCACACCATGTGCTCGGCCCAGATGTTGTCGATGGTGATGTTCGCGACGTTGGAGAAGTCGAACACCTTGCCCGGGCCGTCGATGCGGGAGGTGTAGTTGCCGAGGTAGGCGAAGCCGGCGAACGTCGAGCCGTTGGCCGTGGAGTCGGCGCGGAAGCCGATGTCCGTGTTCTCCTGCGAGGAGGGTGCGTGGAAGCGGGTGAACCAAGGGCCCGCTCCGACGACCTTGACCGCCTTGCCGTAGACCTGGAACTTGCTCGAGGTGTCGTAGTCACCGGCGGGCAGGTAGACACCGACGAGCTTGCCGGTGGTGTCCATGCGGACCTTGTCCAGGGCGTTCTGCACGTCCTGGTGGGTGAATCCGGTCGGGACCGCGTACGCGGCCGGGTCCGGGTTGGCGACCGCCGTCGCCTGCTCGGTGTTGATGAAGTCGATCGCGTACGTGGAGGAGTTGGCCGCGTCCTTCTGGAGCCGGATCCTGGATCCGGCCGGGATCGTCTTGCCGAGCAGCAGGCTCGCCTCGTCGTAGATGTGCCGAGGGGCACCGGAGCCGGGCGAGTTGCCGGGCGCGGTCTCGTTGCCGTACAGCCAGGCGTACTTCGAGGTGAGGTCGATCGCCTTGAGGAACTGGCCGTCCACATAGACGTTGAGCGTCGAGTCGGTGCCGTCCGGGATCGAGAAGCGGGTCACCAGGGTGTTGGTCGCGGCACGGGTGGTCCATTCGACGTACTGGCCGGTCCCGTTGAGGGTCACCGCCTTGCGGCCGCTCGCCTCGCCGGCGATGTCGCCGATGGTCCGGTTCGGGCCGACGACCTTGGCGCCGGCGCCGAGGGTGCCGTCCTCGGCCTCGTACATGTCGTACGGCATGTCGGCTCCGCGGCCGACGAACAGGGCTTGCGTGGTGGTGTTGTTGGCCCGCTTGACCGGCAGTTCGTTGGTGTCGTCGGCGATGACCGTCCTGACGGTGTACTTGCCGTTGACGGCCGTCCACGAACCGAGACCGACCGGTGCGGTCGTCTGGCCCGCGGCGATGACACCGTTGTAGGAGCCGCTGAGCGTCTTGACAGTGGCGCCCGTGGAGTCCTGGACCGTCAGCGTGACACCGTGGGCGCCGGAGGCGGAGGCCACCGTCCCCTGGTTCTTGATCGCGACGGTGAACGTGACCTCGTCGCCCGCCGACGCGCTGGAGGGGGTCCAGGAGACCGGTGCGGCCAGGAGGTCGGAGCTGGAGACGGGCTTGACGACGAGTGCGTCGGAGCGGGTGAAGGTGTTGTTCGCCTCGTTCTGCTCGATCACCTTGTTCGACGGGTCCACCTCGGCGCCGACCGGGTAACTGCCCGCGTCCCGGGCCCCGATGCTCGCGGTGACCGTGGTCGTCCCACCGGCCGCGAGCGCCGGGACATCGGCCGTGGCGACCTTGGTGCCGCCGAGGGTGAAGTTGAGGTCGGTGGCCTTGGCCGCCTTGCTCCCGCTGTTGGTGACGGTCGCGGTCAGGCTGATGGCGTCCGACTCGACCGGGGCCGCCGGTGTGTTGGTGATGCCGGTGACCTTGAGGTCGGGGTTGGCGGCCGGGGTGCCGATCACCTGGAACTCGGCGACCTGCGCGCCCGGGGCGCCGGAGTTGGAAGTGAACTTGAGCTGGATGTCGGCGGCGGAGCCGGAGACCGGGATGGTCACGCTGTTGCCGCCGGCCGGGTTGAACGTGTAGTCCTTCGCCGCGGCGAGGCTGGTGAAGGCCGTCGCGTCCTGGTCGCGGCCGAGCACCTGGATGTTCTGGGTCCGGGTCGACCAGGCGGCGTCCGGGTTGAGCTTGACGACGACCTGGCCGAGGTCGGCGTTGGCACCCAGCTTGGTGGTGAGGGTGGCCGGGTAGGCGCCGCCTCCACTCTCCCAATAGGTGCCGATCTGGCCGTCGTTGGCGTTCGCCGCGACGTAGGTGAAGGTGTAGGAGGACGCCTCGACGGGCTTGCCCGCGGCGAGGTCGGATCCCGAACCGGTCGAGCCGGTCCGGGTGACGCTGTCGCTCGCCGCCGACGCGTTGCCCGCGGCGTCCTTCGCCTTCACGTAGTAGGTGACCGTGGCCGTCGCCGACGGGGTGTCGGTGTACGTCGTGACGTCACCCGCCACGGACTTGACGATCTGGTCGTTGGCGTAGACGTCGTAGCCGGTGACCTTCACGTTGTCGCTGGACGCCTGCCAGGTGAGTTTCACGTCGCTGCCGGACTGTGTGTAGGCGAGGTTGCCGGGCGCCGTGGGGGCCTGGGTGTCCCCGCCCGATCCCTGGCGGGTGACGCTGTTGCTGTCGGAGGAGACGTTGCCCGCCGCGTCCTTGGCCCGCACGAAGTACGTGATGTCGCTGCCGGCCGGCTGCGTGTCGGTGTAGGTCAGGACGTTCCCGGCGACGCTCGCCCGCAGTTGGCCGCCCGCGTAGACGTCGTAACCGGTCACGGCCGTGTCGTCGCTCGCCGCGTTCCAGGTCAGCTTGATCTGTCCGGTGGCCGGTTCGGTGAAGGCCAGGTTGGACGGCGCGGTCGGCGCCTGGGTGTCGCCGGTGGCCGGTCCGTAGACCTCCAGCTCGGACAACTGCCCGGCGGGCCAGCCGGTGTTGGCGGTGATCAGCACCCTCACGTACCGCGTCGTGGTGGTGTCGAGGGCGATGGTCGCCGACTGGTCGTCGCCGCTGTCGAAGGTGTACGCCTTCGAGGCCGTCAGGTCCGTGAAGTTCTGGTTGTCGGTGGAGCCCTGTACCTTCAGCGTCTGGCTGCGGCTCGGCCATCCGCTGGGCAGCCGCAGCGCCACCTGGTTCACCTTGACCGATGATCCGAGGTCCACCTGGAGCCACTGCGGGAAGGCGTTGTTCGTGCTCTCCCAGTAGGTGGCCCGGTTGCCGTCGCCGGCGTTCGCCGCGCCGTACACGTCGGCGTGCCCGCTCTCGGTGAAGGGCTTGCCCTGGGCGAGGTTGGGGGTCGAGGCGGCTGTCGTGAGGACCTGCATCTCGGCGAGCTGGGCGGTGGAGGCGACCGAGTTGTCGCTGAAGTCCGCCCGTACGTACCGGGCGAGGGTCGCGGGGAACAAGACCTTCACCGTGTTGCCGTTGCCGGGGCTGAAGACGTACCGCGCCGACGACTTGAGTGTGGCGAAGCTCTTTCCGTCGGCGCTGCCCTGAAGCGCCAGCGACTGCGTGCGGGTCTGCCAGTGCTCGGGCAGTCGCAGCACGACCTGGCGGACGCGCTCGGTCCGCCCGAGGTCGGTCTGCACCCACTGGGCCGACTTCTTTCCGGCCTGCCAGTAGGTGTCGGCGTCGCCGTCGGTGACATTGGCGGCCGTATGTGCGCCGCGGACGCTGCCGGCCTTGGCGGCGGCGTCCGCGGCGGCGTTGGGCCCGCCGACGGCGTGGGCGCCGACGGCGGGCAGGCCCAGAACCATGACAGTGGAGGCGAGCGCGGCGGTCACTGCGCGGCGTCTCCAGGATCTCGGCTTGTGTGGAGTCATACGGGGTTCACTCCCTGCGGAGGTTCGCGCGCCGGAGGGGCGGCGAGGTCGGCTCGTTCCTGGGCAGAGCGGTGGCGCGGTACGACAGAACGGACTGAACGGCAAGAGCTGTCTGTACCGACATGCGCGATCTCCGAACGGGGACTACGCGCAGGTTCTTGCATTGTTTCATCGCAATATTGCAGAGCAGTGCGAAGGCGTCTACGGCCAGGACGCCACAAGTTTCACCATCAACACCCGCGTCTCAACGCCGAGAACATGGCGCGCAAAGTCGGCAGGCCGACGAACCCGTCTGTGCGCAACACCCGAAGGACCAAGGCAAGCCAGCGGGGCACCCCTGGAGTAACCCGTCTCCGGGGTCAACCCCCATACGCCGCGCGCCGAAAGCCTCGTACCGTCCGTCGAGAGGCGGGTGTCGCCCGCGTCGGCACGCTCTCGGCGTCAGCGCCCGCACGCGCCGATCCAGGCCTTGCACCCGGCAATGCAAGCCAACGCAAGTTACGCAATTTTTTGCGCGTCCAGGTACCGCCGCAGGAGCCAAACCCCATGCAGACCGTGTCGCATCCCATTGCGGACCTGGCCCATCGGGATGACCGCCCGATGCGTCGCTCGCTCAGTTCACTTGACGGAGGCCCGGTCCACGAGCTTCAGAGTGGGGGGGGCGGGCGGCAAGGTCGTACGGGACCGCTCTCCCCGGCGCGATCCGGGCGGGGCCGCCTTCCCTCGGCAGGGGCGCACTGGTCGGTCCGGGACGTCGTGGCCCCGCGGGTGGGGCGAGAACTGTTCGGGCGGGAGGACGCCACACGGCGTGTACGGCGCAAAAGCCGCCCTTCCGGGCCGAGTGGCTACGACGCGCGCGGAAGGACCCCTTCCATGCGTTGGGCGAGGTGGCTGCTTAGCGTGACCCCATGACCACTGTCCAAGCCCGGCCCGCCCCCGACACCCGGCGGTGGAAGGCGCTCGCCGTCTGTCTGACGGCGGGCTTCATCTCGCTGCTCGACACCTCGATCGTGAACGTGGCGCTGCCCTCGATGGAGCACGGGCTGGCCGCCTCGGAGGCCGCCCAGTCCTGGGTGGTCTCCGGGTATGCCCTGGCCTTCGGGCTGGTGCTCGTACCGGCGGGCAGGCTGGGCGACATGCGCGGGCGGCGCCAGGCCTTCCTGGTGGGGCTGGCCGTGTTCACGCTGGCCTCGGGGGCGTGCGGCCTCGCTCCCAGCGCCTCCTGGCTGGTGCTGTTCCGGCTGATCCAGGGCACGGCGGCGGGCATGGTCGCCCCGCAGACCTCGGGGATGATCCAGCAGATGTTCCAGGGCGCCGAGCGGGCCAAGGCCTTCGGCCTGCTGGGCAGTGTCATCGGGATCTCGACGGCGGCCGGCCCGCTGGCGGGCGGTCTGCTGATCGACGCCGTGGGCACCGACGACGGCTGGCGCTGGGTGTTCTTCGTCAACCTGCCCATCGGGGTGGCCGCGTTCGCCGCGGGACTACGGCTGCTGCCCCGATTCCCGGCGTCGACGGGCAAGCGGGAGGAGTTCGACCTGTTCGGCGTGCTGCTCCTCGGCTCCGCCGTGCTCGCGCTCATGCTGCCGCTGGTGCAGGAGCAGCAGTGGACCGGACGGCTGAAGTGGGCCTTGCTGCCGGTGGCCGCGCTGCTGCTGGTCGCGTTCTGGGCGTGGGAACGGCGCAAGGGACGGCGCGGGCAGGCTCCTCTGGTCGATCTGGACCTGTTCTCCCTGCGCTCCTTCACGCTCGGCTCCCTGATCAGCCTGACCTATTTCGCGGGCTTCACCACGGTCTTCTTCGTCTACTCCCTGTTCCTTCAGAACACGGCCGGATACAGCGCGCTGGCAGCCGGTGTCTCGGTGCTGCCCTTCGCGGCCGCCTCGGCGGTCGGTGCCGCCATCGGGGGCCGGCTGGTGATGCGCCACGGCCGCAGACTGGTCGTCCTCGGCCTCAGCGCGGTGGTCGTGGGGCTGCTCGGGGTGGTCGTGGCGGTGCAGCTGGTACCCCTGGAGAGTGTCGGGTGGGCCACGGCCCTGCCCATGGTCATCAGCGGGATCGGCTCGGGCCTCACTGTCTCCCCCAACACGACGCTCACCCTCACCCGCGTCCCCGTGCACCGTGCCGGTGCGGCCGGCGGGGTGCTGCAGACGGGTCAGCGCATCGGCTCGGCGGCCGGAATCGCCGTGGTGGGCGCGGTGTACTTCGCGCATCAGACCGACCACGGTCACTCCGTCACAGCCATTCAGCTCGGGCTGCTCACCGCCGTCGGCATGAGCGTGATCGCACTGCTGCTGGCCGTCGCCGACCTGCGCGTACGCCAAGCACACCCCGAGCCGGAACGGGCCGTGGAAACCGTCCGGCGGGGTTTCGAGGAGGGTGACGCCGCGGAGACGGTCCGGCGCGGCGACTGAGAGGTCACGGCCTTCCTCGCGGCCCCACCCCTCGCCGGGCCGACTCGGCTCCGCTCCCCCGGTCGCGCTCGGTGCCTCTGATGCCCCTGATGCCCCTGATGCCTCGCGGCAGGGAACACCTCGGTCAGGGTTCGCGAACGTGCGCGGAGCAGGACCGGTCTGGACTGGACTGGACCGGACCGGACCGGACCGGACTGAGCGAATCCTGTGGTCAGAATCCGATCGCCTCGCGGAGGAGCAGGACGGTGCCGCGTCCGGGCTGGTGTTCCGCGTTGAGGACGAGCAGGCGGTTGACGGCGCTGGGCCATCCGTAGGCCTCCTTGGTGCGGGCGCTTTCCAGCGGGAGGCAGTGGTCTTCGACGCGGCGCAGCGCGGTGGCCAGGTCGGGTACCACCTTCTGCGCCCCGACGATCCAGATCGCACGGGCGGCGCCGCCTGCGTAGCCGGGCAGTTGGCTTCCGCTGCCGGAGGCGATCACGAGGGAGCCGGTTTCGGTGAGTGCGGCGACGCTGCCCACGATGACGTCGGGGCTCGCGAGCAGCCGTCGGATGTCGTCGGCTTCGGTGACGCGGTCCATGGCCAGGACGCGCGGCTTGATGGCCTGGTACCGTCCGCCGGCGTTGATGTCCTCGTCGATGCCGGACAGGCGGAGCGTCTCGCTGGCCCCGGTGAACACGGCGGCGCCCTCGGGAATCAGTTCTGTGACGCGGGTGCGCGCGGCGGCGGCGTCGAGGATCTCCACGGTGAAACCGTGCGCGGTCAGGGCGGTGGCCGCCCGCTCCAGGCGCTGCGCGGACGCCGGGTCGGTGAACGATGCCGCCGGCATGGGGGTGGTCATGATGTCCCTGAACTTCCTGTTCGCTGGATGATGTGTTCGTCTCAGCAGTTCGACGACACACCCCCGCGGAATGTGAGGCGACGCACCGGCCTCACATTCCGGTGCGCTCTCACGTCGAAGTGGTGAGGGCGGATGCGACCGAGGGAGCCGTCGGCACCATGACCAGAGGATCCGGGACAGGACACGGACGGCCCGATCCGGGCCTGGACGCGATCATGGGCGAGCGGCGCCAGCTGATCAATGTCACCTACCGGCTCCTGGGCTCCCTGGCCGAGGCCGAGGACGCGGTGCAGGAGACCTACGCCCGCTGGTACGCCATGTCCCCGCAGCAGCGGGACGTCATCGAATCCCCCGGCGCCTGGCTGACGACGGTCGCGAGCCGCATCTGCCTCAGCCTGCTCACCTCCGCCCGGGTCAGGCGAGAGACCTACGTGGGCGAATGGATTCCGGAGCCGCTGCCCGAACATACGGAGTGGAGGGCCGGTCGGCCGGACGGCACCACCGCCGACCCCGCCGACCGGGTCACCCTGGACGAGTCGGTCAGCCTGGCCTTCATGGTCGTGCTCGAATCGATGACGCCGGCCGAACGCGTCGCGTTCATCCTCCACGACGTCTTCTGCCTCCCCTTCGCCGACGTGGCCGAGACCGTCGGCCGTACCCCGGCGGCTTGCCGCCAACTGGCCTCCTCGGCCCGCCGCCGCATCCGGGCCTCCAAGCCTTCCGCGACCCCGGCAGCCCAACGCGCCGGCATCGTCAGGGACTTCAAGCAGGCATGGGAAGCCAAGGACATCAACGCGCTCATCGGCCTGCTCGACCCCGACGCCACGGCGATCGCCGACGGCGGCGGCCTCGCCACGACCTTCCTGCACCCCATCGAGGGCGGCGAGCAGGTCGCCCGCGCCTGGGTCCAAATCGCCCGCCGGAAGCCCGGCGACATGACGTTCCTGGAACGTACGGTCAACGGCCAGCCCGGTCTGGTGGCCCAGCAGGACGGCGTCACCGTGACGGTGTTCGCGTTCGACGTCGCGGGCGACCGGATCAAGCACATCTGGGTCGTACGCAACCCTGAGAAGCTCCGCCGCTGGCCGGCGCTCTGACGCGAGCCTCCATGCGTGTCGGCGCCGCGGGCGAGCTGACGGGCGCCGGGGTTGAGAGACCGGGCCCGGCCGGAGGGACCGCAGCTGACTACTAGCGAGGCCGGGCGCTTCTCATCTGGAGCGACACGGACGGCCGGCATTGAGCGGGACCGCCGCCCTTCAGGTGACGTCGAGTGACATCGCGACTCGACACTGAACGGCGTACTTGCACGGGTCCGCCGGCACGGGCAGCCAGCCCTCCGGGTCCTGGTCGGCCTTGGACCGGGTTCTTTCAGGAGTTCGACCAACCGCAGGTACACCACGAGCGCGTCGGCTGGTCGCGTGCCGCGTGAGTGGTCGGCGAGCTGCTGCCACTGCCGGTCGTCGGCACGGCCGGGCGCCTCCCGCCAAGCGGTGTCCAGGTCGCCGTCGTCGAGCAGCGCGTCGATCAGTAAGGGGCCTCGGTACCGGCCGCTTCGCTCCTGAGGAGCGTCCTCGCGCAAAGCGTCCAGCGCCGCCGCCCACTCGGTCTCCCAGCGATCCGTTGGCCGGGCAGCAGCGCGCAGTTGCTGGTAGGCGGCGAGGGACCGCTCGGCCAGGAAGCGGACCCGGCGGCGCTGTGACGTCAGCGCTCCGGATCGGGGACGGTGCCGGTCGCAGCCCGTCCCGCCGTACGGACCGATGGGCGGGACGGCGCGGTCACTGCTTGCGGGCCACTCCGCCGTAGAAGCCTGCCTGGGCGTCGGTGATGTCGGCCAGCGGCTGGTCCGGCTCCGGGTGCCAGCGATGCGTCACCGCCAGCCCCGGCGGCAGCAGCTCCAACCCGTCGAAGAACCGGGCTATTCGGGTCCCGGAGCGCAGCTGGATCGGGATGCGGGCGCGGACGTAGACATCCTGCGTACGGGCCATGCCCTCCGGGTCGAAGTCGGTGGTGCCGTGGCTGAGGGTCAGGAAGCTGCCGGACGGCAGCGCGTCGACCAGTTCCCGCACTATCTCGTACGCGCCGTGCTCGTCCGGTACGAAATGCATCAGGGCACACAGGCTCAGGGCGATCGGCTGGTCGAAGTCGAGCGTTGTCCGGGTCTCGTCGGACTCCAGGATGGCCTTCGGTTCTCGCACGTCCGCCTGTAGGTAGGCGACCCGGCCCTCGGGGGTACCGTGCAGCAGTGCCCGCGCGTGGGCCAGCACGATCGGATCGTTGTCGGCGTAGACCACCCGGCACTCCGGGGCCTCCGCCTGCGCGACCTGGTGCAGGTTCGGCTCGGTCGGCACGCCGGTGCCGATGTCGAGGAACTGCCGCACCCCGTGGTCGCGCGCCAGCACGCGCACGGCCCGGTGCATGAACAGCCGGTTGGCGCGGGCGAAGGTGCGGGCGTCCGGGGTGTGGCCGAGTACCTGCTCAGCCGCCTCGGCGTCCACCGGGTAGTGGTCCTTGCCTCCCAGGTAGTAGTCGTACATGCGGGCAGGGTGCGGCTTGCTGGTGTCGATGGGCGCCGACCCTCGACCTGGCTCAGGTAACAACGTGTTCTCCTCGGCTATGTGTGACGGGCCTTCGTCCTGAATCCACAGCGGTTCATCGCGACATGAGGAAACCGGTCGGCGCCGGCTCCCATGACGGAGGACCTGCGTCGCCGACTCGAGCGTCGCCGTGCCGACCCCGCGAGCGTCCGGGAAGCGGATCCCTGGAACGCCTCGATATTCCGCACGGCAACATCGTAGATACGCCGAAAGAGCAGGCGGACCCCTTCACTCGGATTGGGCCGACCCGGCTGCCCGACGCACGGAATGCCCTTCTCTTGCCTGTCTGCTGCCTCGTTGCCGGGCGGGACGGGTGCGCATACTTCGGGACGCCGGGGCTGGGGAGGATCGCAATGGGCAGGCTGCTTGTCGTACCCGTACATCTGGACGCGCTGTGCCTGGCGGGGGAACGCCAGGTCACGGAGCCTTTCACCGACTTCACGCGGTTGCCGTACACGGACTCCGCGGACGGGCACGATCACCAGGCGGACATGCCGTACGTCAGCGAGACGCTGCTGTCGGTGCCGTTCCAGGACCAGGGCTTCCGGCTGAAGGCGGGAGTCCATCTGCACTGGTCGCTGCCGGACGCGCTGACCCGGCTGGCCTCGCGGGACGGGGCGAGCGCGGTACCGGTGGTGCCCAACCGGTGGCTGGTGACCCGCGGCGTAGGCGGTGCCGTGGCGCAGCAGTGGGTGGTGGAGAGCGACTTCCTGTCCGAGGACAACGCGGGCGGAGTGCCCTACCCGTACATCGCGGACCAGATGGACGGGCCCGAACGGCTGCCGTACCGGCTGCTGGGGCGCAGGGTGCCGCTGACCGCCTGGCGTCCTGCGGGGCGCACCACCTCTGCCGACCCGGCGGAACGGACGCGGTATCTGCGGGCGTTGACGGCGGTGGGCTACGGGGAGCCGACGTTCGCGTCGTTCTATCCGCACTGCCACAGCGTGTTCGGGCTGCACGACCCGGCGTTCCAGGGGGTGCCGCCGCAGGACGTGACGTATGACGTGCTGGGCTGGTACGAGGACCCGGGCCAGGACGTGCTGGCGGCCGTGCTGGGGGCGCCGCGAGATGCCGGGACGGGCTGGGCGGAGGTGTTGCGCGCCGCCCTCGGCTGGACGGCGGACGACAGCGGCGCCGAGCCGGACCGGATGGTGTGCTGGGGGCGGATCGTGTTCGCGCCCGGAGCGGGTGGGCCCCAGGACAGCGCGGGTGACGACACGGGTGTGTGGGTCGGCAACACCCCGACGGAGGCACTGGCTGCCCATCTGGGAGCCGTGCTCGGCGACACCGGCTCGGCGCCGGACGACCTGGAGAACCTGCTGGAGGCGCTGGCCTTCGCCGAGGAACTGGAATCGGCCCCGCTGGACGTCGACCTGAAGCTGCTGGAGGCCCGGCACGCCGACACCTTCGGGGCCGTACCGTCCGGGAATCTGTGGACCGTGACGGACGACCGGGCCGGCCAGGCCGCGGACGCCGACCTGACGGCCCTGCCGCGTGCCGCCGGGGCCGCGCTGAACACGCTGAACGCCGCTCAGACGGCCTGCGACCGGGCGGGTGGCGAGCTCACCGGGCTGCGCCAGGAGCTGTACGCCGACTGGTACCGCTACATGCTGTGCGTCTACCCGCCGGACACCAGCCGGGACAGTTACCCGAACCCCGACCAGGTGCTCTTCCACCTGCGGCGCCAGGCCGCCCTCATCACCCGCCGGGCCGCCCGCGCCGAGGCCCTGGGCCAGGACCGCGACGCCGCGCGGGCCGCCGCCGGGGCCGTACTGCCCGACGGCTACGTGCTGCGGTCGGGCCCGGCCCCGCAGTACTACCTGCCGAACGAGCCCGTGGTGCTGCTCACCGGCACGGACGCGACCCCCTCCGACCGCTTCGGGCAGGACGGGTTGCTGGAGTGCCAGGTCGCCGACGGCGGTATCCCCGCCGACGTCGACACCGTACGGGCACTGCGGGACACGATGGCCGCGCTCGCCGAAGGGGCCGCGCACACCCGTGCCTGGGAGACGCAGCCCTGGCATCCGCTCATGCTCCAGTGGGAGGCGGAGTTCTTCCCGGTGGGCCCGAACGGCAACCTCGGCAATCCGGCGGGCCGCGACTTCCACCCCGACTTCATCACCGCCGGCTACACACTGCCGGCCGACCAGGCCGAGCTGCGCCCCCGGGCGGCCGGCGGGGCGGTGCTGGCCAAGGCCGCCAACGTCTACACCGGCGCCGCCGTGCTCTCCCCCTCCGCCCGTCCGCTGCTGGCCGCCCGGATCCTGCGCTACCTGGCCAAGCCGGTGCTGGCCGCGCTGGACGGCACCGTCACCGAGGAGGCGTTCACCGCCGATCCGGAGCCGGCCCTGGACCGTTTCCTGGCGTCCGGCGCGGCCGATCAGCGGGCGGTCACCCTGGTCGCCGTCCACCGCCATCTGGCCGCCCATGAATCGAACAACCTCGCCCAGGCGCTCGGCGGCTTCAACGACGCCCTGCTGATGCGCCGGCTCGCCCGCCAGCTGCCGGTCGCCGACCCGCTGGGCTTCCCCGACCACCGGACGGTGACCGAGACCGAGGTCGCCCCCGCCGTGGCGGGCGAGAGCCGGTACACCCCGCAGCCGCTCAGCGACTTCAACCCCATCAGGGCCGGAGCGATGCGGCTGCTACGGCTCCGTATGGTCGACACGTTCGGCACCGTACGGGACATTCCCGTCGAAACCGTCGGAACGACCAGCCGGTTACGGGTCGACGGGCACCCCGGCTGGGTCGACCTGCCGCCCCGGCTGGCCCAGCCGGCCAGACTGTCGCTGCGCTGGCTGGACGCCGACAGCGACCTGGCCGAGATGAACGCCGTCCCCGCCACCTCGCCCGTGTGCGGCTGGCTGCTCGCCAACCACCTCGACGGCAGTGTGGCCGTGCACGCCGCGGACGGGAGCGCGGTCGGCTCGGTCTACGCCCTGCCGGGCGACCCCGGGCCGACGGGTGTCCCCGCCTTCTGGCAGCCCGCCCCCGGCCGGGCCCCGGTGCCGGTGGACGGCATCGGCAACCCGCACCTGAGGGCGGTCGTGGCCCGGCTGCGCGGCTCGGGGCCGGACGGGGTGGCCGCCTTCCTGGGCTCCCTGGACCAGGCACTGGCCGCCATCGAGCCCGAGGACCACGCGCTCAACCAGAACCGGGCCCTGCTGGTCAGCCGCCCGGTGGCGGTGGCCCGGGCCACGGTGGGCCTGGAACTGGCCGGGCGCCCCGCGGTGCACCAGGACTGGAACGTCTTCAGGCAGGACCTGCGCCGCGGCGGCTGCGAGACCAACGGCTTCACCCAGGTACGTTTCCCTCTCAGACTGGGCGACCACGGACGGCTCGGCGACGGGCTGGTGGGCTACTGGCCGGAGGAACCCGACGGGCGACTCGGCCCGGTGCTGCACTCGGTGACCGACGGGGACGAGACCGAGGACGCGGCGCTGTTCCAGGCGATCGACGCCCCGGCCCAGGCGTTGACCCTGCTGGTCGATCCGCGTGGCGCCGTGCACGCCTGCTGCGGGATCCTCCCGGCGAAGGCGCTGCGCATCCCCGACGCCCACTACCGGGACGCGCTCGCCGCGATGGAGATCGCCTTCCTCACCGCCCCCGTGCTCGGGGACGGTACCGCCGCGGCCCCCGATCTCCCGCTGCCGGCCGAGCCGGGCTTCGTATGGTGCTGGCTGGAGCGTGACGTCCCGTCCGGCACCGGCTGGCTGCGCACCGGCAGCGAGCCGCTGATCGACCGGGCCGCGGTCCTGGCCGCGTTCCCCGGCGAGACGGCCCTGTGGCAGCGGCTGGCCGACGCGGGCTGGCTGGCGCCGCTGGACGACGACACCGCGCTGGTCACCCCCGCCGAACAGCGTCCCCCGCTGCCCACCGCGCTGGCCGGCGACGCCGACGCGCTCACCGCGCTGCTGCAACGGCCCGCGCTGGCCCAACCGCGCCAGGACGCCTCCTTCGCCGCCCGGCCCACCGCCCGGGAGGGCTGGCTGACCCTGCGGCCCCGCCCGACGACGAACGCCAACCGACAGTAGGGACGCACCCCACCCATGCCCGTGACGCCGCCGCCCCAGGACACCGCTCCCCGTATCACCCTCACCCTCGGCCTGGACGAGACCAACCTGGTCCTCGAAGCGCTGGGCCAACTGCCCTTCGCCCGCGTCTACCAGCTGATCGCAGCCGTCCAGGAGCAGGCCCACAAGCAGCTCGCCGACGGACCGGCCGACGGGGGGACCCCGGCATGACCGTCAATCCCATCCTGCACTGGCACCTGGACGAGGTCCTTGCCGCCGACGGCGTCATCGACGCCTCCGACAACCACCTCAACGGCACACCCGAGGGCGCCCCCAAGAGCCTTCCCGACGAGCGCTTCGGCAGCTGCCTGGCACTGGACGGCGCCGCGGACGCCCTGACCCTGGACCGGACCCCCAGGCTGGCACTGACCGCCGGGTACACCGTCGAAGCCTGGATCAACCCCGGTCACTTCCCCGCCAGCCGGGCCGGGATCGCCGGGACCACCGCGCAGGTCTTCTCCCTCGCTCTCGCCGCCGACGGCTCCGTCGACCACGTCAGCGCCGCCGGGGCCGCCACCGCGACCGCCCCGCCCGGCTCCGTACCGTCCGGCGCGTGGACGCACATCGCCGCCACCTCCGACGGGCAGGCGGTGCGTACGTACGTCAACGGCGCCCTCGTCGCCGAACGCCCGCTGCCCACCGGTACCGCCCCCGGGCCGGCCGCCGACGCCCTGGTCGTCGGGCGCTTCGCCCAGGGCCAGGGCCCCGCCGGCCACTACGACGGACGCCTCGTCCACATCAGGGTCTACGACGGCCCGCTCACCGAGGCCGAGATCCGCCTCGACATGGCCGAGGACGAGGCCGAACTGGCCGCGTTCGTCCGCAGCCACCCGGTCGACTTCGAACTGGCCGACCAGGACCAGCACCCGGTCCTGTTCATCGACGACGGACCCTCCGGTCAGCCGATGACGCTGACCGTGAGCAACACATCAAGGCAGGAGTTCACCTTCCGCCCGCTCACCGGTCCCGTCTCGGCCGGCAACCACCACCTGGCGCTGCGGTTCCGTCCACAGACCCTCGCCGCCGGCCCCGAACCGGTGCTCAACGCCCCCGGCTGGCAACTGCTGCGTTCCCCCGACACCAGCACCGGCGGCGACACCCTCTACTTCCTGTGCACCGCCCCCGCCCCGCTCGGCCCCGGCGCGAACCTCACCCTGCCCCTGACGGGCATGAGCGCCGACGGCCGCGGCGGCACCCGCGGCACCCGCGTCGAACTCGGCTACCAGCAGCTGTCCTTCAGCGGCGAGACGGACGAACTCAGCGGCTCCCGGCTGCAGTTCCTGGACATCGTCAACCACCGTGGCCGTACCGACATCCCGCTGCGCGCCGGCTTCTCCGGCGGCAACCGGGTGCTCAGCGACGGCTCCGCCCTCAACACCCTGCGGCTGCGCATCGCCAACACCTCCCATGACGAGCCCATCACCCTCACCGGCACCGGCGACGGGGTGGACGGCGCCTCCGCCATCGTCGTCACCCTCGATGTCGAGCATGCCGGTGAGTCCGACGACTGGGCTCTCCTGACGGCCGGTGCCGCGCCCGCCGCCACCCTCGCCGTCGGGGGCACCTCGGACGCGGTCGCGCTCCCCCTCACCGTCTTCCCCCAGCCCATACGGGAGATCGGCGCCCAGAGTCTCCAGTGGAAGCTGACCGCGTCCCGCACGGTGACCGTGCCGCCCACGGGCTGGCTCGAACTGTCCCTGGGCGGCCTCGTCGCGCCCGCCTCCCTGGGTCAGTCCCAGGTGTACGTCAGCTACGTCAACGTGCCCGGCTACGCCGACGCCTCCACCGCCGTCACCGTGGAGAAGTCACCCCTGCTCTTCTCCGGCCAACGCGCCGGAATCGGCACCACGAACCCGCAGGCCAAACTGCACATCATCGACGCCCCCGGCGCCCCCGACACCGGCAGCCTCGTCCTCGGCCCGACCGACGGCACCAACTCCAACCTGCGGATGGGATACGACACCACCTACAGCTGGATCCAGTCGCACGGCCTCAAACCACTGGCCCTCAACCCCATCGGCAACAACGTCGGCATCGGCACGACAACGCCGCCCAACCCGCTCACCGTCTCGGCCGCCTCCGCCCACCTCCAGCTGCGCCGCGACATCGTCGACGCGCCGGCCGGCAATCTGCTCTTCCTCGAACTCTTCCAGGCCCAGTCGACCACCCAGACCAACCCCAGCATCCGCTTCCACCAGTGGAACTCCTTCTGGCACCGCATCGAGGCCCGTCCCGAGGGCTTCCACCTCAAGACCGGCGACCTGACCAGCGACACCCTGGTGGACCTCTACGCGTCCACGCTCTTCGTCCAGCAACTGAACCTGGACGGGCTGCTGTTGAGGCTGCACGACGCGGAGATCCTCAACCAGCTGTCGTCCGGCGAACTCCAGGTCGAGCTGTACGACTTCGCGCACAGCCGCAGCGGGGGCACCTGGACGCTGAGGCTGGTGGCGCCGTAATGCCGGGCAAACGCCGACGGAAGACAACTGGCGGGTCAGGATCCGAACTCGGCCGGGGCGATGACCTGAAGCGCCGGAGGAAACTCACCCGCGACCAGTGGGAGCAGGGCGCCGCGGCTGTGTCGACGGGCCTGGTGGCCATGGACGTCGAGGGGCCGAAAGGGGCGGTCGGCGCTCTCCAAGTGGTGTTTCTCGATGTCGGCCAGGGCGACTGCACGCTGATCACCACTCCGGCGGGGCGCCGCATCATGATCGACTGCGGGTTCGACGTCAAGAGCGTCACCTACAGCCTGGAAGGGCCGGAGGACACCCCGGAGGCGGCCAAGGAGCGGGTCAACCAGCGCAAACGCCAGACGATGTGGTGTGCCGTCTTCGGCGCCAACGGCTTCCTGGGCCAGGAGAACCACCTGGACGCCCTCGTCCTCACGCATTCCGACGCGGACCACAACAATGCCGTCAGCGACGTACTGGTCGGTGTGACGATCGGCGCCGTGTACCACAGCGGATCCTACGGGGACTATCAACAGCAGACCCGCAACCGCATGGAGGCGGGCATACGGGTCGACGAGAACGACCCCAACGCGGACGCTGCGAGCGGACCTTTCAAACAGGTTTTCTGCCACGGGATTTACGACGAGGACGGCGCGCTCGACGGTGCCGAGGTCTCCATGGACATCCACAAGCACACCGTGAAGTACGGTGAAGAGGACACCCCGACCGACACCATCGACGTCCGCTACGACGACCGGCTGGTGATCTGGCGCGAGCCCGACTGCACCGTGACCATCCTCGCCAGCAACGTATCGCCCGGCACCTACCCGTCCGTCTCGGATGACATCAACGTGGAGATCGACGACGGCGACCGACAGGGCGCGAACACCGGAAGCATCGTCACCCTGGTCGAGGCCCACGGCAAGAAACTGCTCTTCTGCGGCGACGCCACCGTCAGCACCGAGGCGTATCTGGTCGCGCAGCACGAGGACCGCATAACCGCAGTGGACTGGCTGCTGATGCCCCACCACGGAAGCTCCAGCACCTCCTCCACACAGACGTTCATCGAGACCGTGCAACCGCAGAACGTCGTTGTCAGCTCCGGCCGGGAAGCCAGTTCCGTGTACCACCATCCCCGATGGGCGGCGATGCGGCGCTATCTGACGTACTACCACACGGCCCTGGGGCCGACCCGTACCAGCGGGGCGGGCAATCCCGTCGTCTTCTGGGAGCGCGGAACGGGAAGCGAGGACTCACAGGTGAGAATCCCCACCGAGAGCGCGGCACAGGCCGGACTGGGAGCCGGATCCGTCGCTGACTTGCCGAACTACGCCGGGTGCTTTTCCGCCGTGCTGTACTACCCCGTCCGCCAGGCCGGTTTCCTGCTCACCGTACCGGCCGGCGGTGCCTGACCATGACTCCCGAGCAGCTGCGCGCCGCCGTGACCGTCGTGGACGGCCGTCTCGACCTCGCCGTCGGCCAACTGGTGCCCGGCCCGGCAGGGGTGTTCCTGGGACGGCTGCTGCCCGGCGGCAGACTCGTCCTGTCCTCCGTCACCCGCACCGACACCGACACCGGCGTCACAGTCTCCGGCACCGGGACGGCGGCCCCCTTCCTGGGGATGACGGTCGTCGCGCTTCTCACGGCGGACGGCACGGACAGCACGCCCGGCGCGGCCATGATCCTGGACGCGACGGGCGACACCACCTGGTCCTTCGCCGAGAGCTTCCCATCACTGCGGGACTCGCTGTTCGACGACGCGCGGTTCGAGAACCCGTCCCTGCACATCGACACGACGACCGTCACCGACCCGGACGAGGCCGCCGCGACCTTCACCGGAACCCTGGTCATCGGCACCCGGCTCGCCCTGCTCGACCTGGTGTTCGCTGGTGCCGTCCACCGACTCGACGGCACCGTCCAACTGGTCGCCGGACTGCCGGGCTCGGACGCGGTCACCGGCACCGTCCCCTACCTCGTTCTCAACGGCCCCACCGGAAGCAGCGGCGACCTGGGCGTCTTCACCGTCGAGCAACTGCGCTACGAGCTCTACGGGACCCCCCGCTTCAACCTCGCCCTGGCCGACTTCGACGTCCTGTCGTCACTGCTCATCACCGGCGCCATCCCCTTCAACACGACCTCCGGGAACCACGAGGTCGTCCTCACCATGGAGATCACCGGCGGCCGGACCGTACGCCTGGCGGCCGACTTCCGCGATGTCGGGCCGATCTCGCTGGCCGACGCCGCCACGCTGGTCGGCCCGCAGCAGCTGACCGTGCCGTTCGACTTCTCCATCACCTCCCCCGTGGTGCTCACCGATGTACAGGCGCTGCTCACCCCCGGCGGCACCGACCTGGTCACCTTTGTCTGCGTCACTGTGGAGACCGCCGAGCAGTGGACCCTCGGCCCCGGGCTGGTCCTGGAGGAAGTGGACGTCCTGTTCCGGGTGGACCAGCCGCTGTCGCCGCAACGGAAGCTGACGGGCAGCGTCTCCGGGCTGTTCGCCATCGGCGAGAACGGCACGCTTGAACTCGGTGTGTCCTTCCAGGACCGCACCCTGCGGGGTGGGCTGCGGGACGGTGATGGTCCGCTGCACATCCGCGAGGTGTACGAGCAGTTCGTCGGCGGCGACGCCGGCCATCTGCCGGACATCACGGTCAAGACGTTCGGCTTCTTCCTGACCCTGCCCGGCGAAGGACAGCAGCTCGCCTACGGCGGCATGATCACCCTGGACACCGACTGGCAGATCACCACTGACCTCACGCTGACACACGTCGCCTTCACCGTGGACCACCGGGACGCGGCCACCACCTTCGACGCCCTGGCCGACTTCGACATCGCCGGAATACCCGTCCACCTCACCGCCGGCTACGACTCCGCTCCCGGCAAGGGCTGGACCTTCGCCGGGGAGACCGGTCGGGGCATCACCATCCCCATCGGCGGCATCGCCGACGACCTCGCCGGGCGCTATGCCGGTCTCGCCCTCCCCGCACCGCTGGCCGGGCTGACCGTGCAGAACCTCGGCGTCCGCTACAGCACCGGCACCGGCGCCCTGTTCGTCACCGCCGAGGTCACCCTCCCCATCGACAAGTCGACCAGACTGGTCCTCACCGTCACCATCGACACCGCCGAACGGCGCTACAGCGGCGACTTCACCGTCACCGTCGACGGCAGGGACTACGAGTTCACCGTCCGGTTCGCCGACAGCCCCGACGCCCAGCGGTTCGTCGCCACCTACCGCCACGGCACCGGCACCGGCCCGGTGCCCACCCTCAGCCAACTGGTCGGCGCGCTGTCACCGGCGGCCGCTCAGTACATACCCGAGGGCGTCACCGTCGACCTGAAGGACGCCCTGTTCGCCTTCGACAAGACCGGACTCACCAGTGTCTACGTCCTGGGCGCCGACCTCGCCGTCACCGTCGACCTGGCGAACCTGCCGCTGGTCGGCGAGCGGTTCGCCGGAGACGGCGGGACCTTCGGCGTGGACCCGCTGCGGCTGCTCGCCGTGTCGGGACCGCTGCCGATGGCGGAAGCCACCGCGCTGAACAGCCTGCTGCCGCAGGAGGTGGCCCCGCTGCCCGCTGCCGCGGACCTGGCGGCCGGCTTCACCGCCGACGCGGTGCTGAAGCTGGGCGAGATCACCCAGCCGCTGAGCCTGCCCGCGCCCGGCACCGGCACCGGCCAGAGCCCCGCACCCACACCCGCTCCCGTTCCCGTTCCCGGGCAGCCGAAGGCCACCGACGACAACGTGGTCTGGTACAAGGTGCAGCGCACCTTCGGACCGGTCACCTTCCAGCGCGTCGGCTTCGCCTACCAGCGCCCGCCCGGCGGCTCCGCCAAACTGGCGTTCCTGCTGGACGCCTCACTGAACGTGGCCGGGCTGGCGCTCACGCTCGACGGCCTCGCGGTCGGCATCGACCTCTCCGACCCGGCCGGCGGGCCGCAGTTCGCGCTGCGCGGCCTCGGGGTGTCGTACAGCTCGGGCGAGGTGGAGATCAGCGGCGCGTTCCTCGCCGACACGATCACCTACCAGGGCCGTGAACTGCCTTCCTACAGCGGCAAGGCGGTGCTGCGGACCAAGACCTTCTCGCTCGGCGCGCTGGGCTCGTACGTCCAACTGCCCGAAGGTCCCTCGCTGTTCGTGTACGCCTTCCTTGACTACCCGATCGGCGGACCGCCGGTCTTCTTCGTCGAGGGGCTGGCCGCCGGGTTCGGCTACAACCGGCGCTTCATCGCCCCGGACGTGGCCGCTGTCGCGACCTTCCCGCTGGTCGCCGAGGCCGCCGGGACACAGGCACCCGGGGCGCTGGCAGACGAACTGAGGGCGCTGCAGGACTATCTGCCGCCGTCGGCGGGTGACTTCTTCCTGGCGATCGGCGTGCACTTCAGCTCGTTCCGGATGATCGACTCGGTGCTGCTGCTGTCGGTGGGTTTCGGTCACCGCTTCGAGGTCAACCTGCTGGGGCTGTCCACCCTGGTCCTGCCGTCGCCGGACGCGGTGAAGGCAGGGGCGACACCGCTGGCGCAGGTGCAGTTGGCGCTGCGCGCCACACTCGTGCCTGACGAGGGGTACTTCGCACTGCGGGCCCAACTGACCGAGAGCTCCTATCTGTTGTCCCGGGACTGCCGGTTGACCGGCGGTTTCGCGTTCCAGGTGTGGTTCGGCGACGACCACAACGGCGACTTCGTGCTCAGCGTCGGCGGATACCACCCGCGCTTCACCGTCCCCGCCCACTATCCGGCGGTCCCCAGGCTGGGATTCAACTGGCAGGTCACACCACAACTGGCGATGAAGGGCTCGGCGTACTTCGCGCTGACCCCGTCGGCCCTGATGGCGGGCGGCAGTTTCAGCGCGACCTTTGACGACGGGTCGCTCAAGGCGTGGTTCAGCGCGTCGATGGACTTCCTGATCGGCTGGAGCCCGTACCACTACGAGGCGGACTTCTGGGCGAACATCGGGGCGTCGTACACCTTCAGCTTCTTCGGTACGCACACCGTCTCGGCCCAGGTCGGGGCCCAGGTGAGCCTGTGGGGACCGGAGTTCACCGGGCGGGCCGCGATCGACATCGGCATCTGCTCCTTCACCCTGGCCTTCGGGACGGGGGACTCCGCCGGGCCTCAGCCGATCGACTGGGCGGGGTTCCGGAAGGCGTTCCTGCCCGCGGCCGACGACGCCATGGTCACCGTGGTGCTCCAGGACGGGGCGAGCGGTCCCGGTGGGGCGGACCCGGGCGACCTGGGTACCGTCAACCCACTGGAGCTGGTGCTGCGCACCGATTCGGTCATCCCCAGCCGCGACGCCTACCGGGGCCCGGCGCAGGGCGGCCAGGCGCTGGACACCACGGGCGCGGCGACCGCCTTCGGGATCGCACCGCTGGGCCGGGACCGCAGCCATCCGGTGGCGGCCACCCAGCGCGTCGAGATCCGTCGGACCGACGGCAGCCGGGCCGACGACGGCTTCCGCTACGAGCCGGTGACCAAGAACCTTCCGGCGGCCATGTGGGGGGACCGGCTGCGGCCGTCCGTGACCGATCCACCGCTGGTCGGCAACCTGCTGACGGGCTATACGATCCGGCCGCTGCCGCCGGCCGAACCGGCCGCGGCACCATATCTGCCGCGCGACGTGCTGCGCGCCGCCACGGCGCTGGAAACCCAGCAGGACGCCTACCGCTGGGTGGTCCGGCAGCCGTTCACTCCGGACGGGCGGGACGCGCCGGCCCGCAGGCAGGCGATAGCCGACACCATCACGGCGCCCGGGACGGCCGCGGTGCGGTCGGCCGTGGCGGCGGCGGTTCTGGCCGACGCCACCGGTGACGACGCGCTGGACCTCGGTGGGTTCGACGCGGCCGGGTTCCTGGTCGTACCGCAGGTGGGAATGGAGCCGTGAGCGCGATGACACCGGACCGGACACTGTTCGTCGACTACCAACTGGCCTCGCTGGCAGCCGGGGACTACCGGGTCACGGTCACCCAGACCATCGGCGTCGACCCCAAGGCGTACACCTCGACCCGGACCTTCTCCGTCGCCGGGGAGCGGTTCGCGCTGCCGCCGGCGCTGGTCGAGGCGGCCTTCCCGCCGGACGGCAGCCTCGGCGACCACAGCCACGTCCTGCCGCACCTGGTGCTCAGCCGTTCCAGCCTGCCGTGGGAGCGCGGTCCGGAGGCGGTACGGGGCCCTGGCGCGCCGCTGCCATGGCTGGCGTTGCTGCTCTTCGCCGGGGACGAACAGCCCGAGCCGAAGGTCATGCCCCTGTCGGCGGCGGCGGGCACCCCGGACGCGTATTTCCCGGCGCCCGCCGCGCTCCCGGCCGACGACGACCCCAAGGTGACGGTCATCGACGTGCCCCGGGCGCTGCTGGCCGACCTGCTGCCCACGCGTGCCGAACTGCCCCTGCTGGCACATGTGCGGCGCGGCGACGGGGACACCCCGGACGGCGCGGTGGTGGTAGGCAAGCGGCTGCCGCCGGCCGGCACGTCGAGCAGCGTGCATCTGGTCTCGCTGGAGGGACGGTTCCCGGCGGGCAAGGACTTCGACCTGGGGCCGGGCGGGCCGGGCTCCCTGGTCCGCCTGATCTCGCTGGCCGGGTGGCGGTTCGCCTGTCTCGACGAGGCGGAGACCTTCGGCAGACTGGTGGCCCGGCTCACCGACTCCGGGAGCCCGCTGCGGCTGCCGGACAGCGGCGAGGAGCACGCCGACACGTTTCTGCGGCAGGGTTACGTTCCGATGCGGCACCGGTTGCGCGGTGGCGGCCGGTCGGTGGCCTGGTACCGGGGCCCGTTCGCCACGGGCCCGGCCGCCGCGGGGCCCGACCCGGACCAGGGTCCGGCCCGGGCAGCCGACGAGCTGCTGCGCTACCACCCAGGCGTCGGAATGTTCGACGTCAGCCATGCCGCGGCCTGGGAGGCCGGACGGCTGCTCGCGCTGCACAGCACGGGCTTCGCCGGCGCGTTGTACGAGTGGAAGCGCCGCCGCGACCAGGCCGAGAAGCGCACCGTGGCGGCCGCGCACCCCCTGGCCGTCGCGCATATCGACGACGCGCTTCCGGCGGGCGTCATCGACTGGCTGACGGGTCTCTCCCGCCTCGATGGTGTCCCCTTCGGCTATCTGGTCCCCGACGAGCGGCTGCTGCCGGTGGAGACCGTACGGTTCTTCCACCTCGACCAGGAGTGGACGCGTCACCTGGTGGACGGCGCCTACAGCCTCGGCAGGGTGGGCTCCGCCGACGCCGAGCTCGACGCGGCGCATCCTCTGCCGTTGGACTATCCCCTGATCACCGGTGCGCTGATCCGCTCGGACGTGGTCTCCGGCTATCCGGGGCTGCTGGTCGACGGCTATGCCGATCCGGCCGGGACGCAGACGCTGACGCCGGTACGGGTGGAACGGTTGGCGCCGAGCGTCCTGCTGTGCCTGTACCGGGGTGACCTGGGCCGTCTCGACATCCACCAGCAGCCGGAATCCCTGCACTTCGGGGTCGAGCCGCAGCCCGGGGGCAGCTTCACCAAGCGGCTGCGGGGCCTGGCCGACACCGCCCCCGACGCCGGCGAGTTGGAGCCTGTGCCGCTCGGCCCGCGCGGGACGGTGCCGGTGCGGCTGCTGGCCGACGCGATGGCGACGCGGCTGGGCGTGGGCCCGGCGGCGTTCACGGCGGGGGCGTTGGCCCGGCAGATGATGGAGACGGGCGAGCGGGTCACGTTCCTGCGAGGGTGATCCGGGCGGACTTTCCCGCGCCTCGCATCGCGTCCGGGGTCGGTGCCGGAGCGTGCGGCCTCGGTACCGCCTCGCAGCGGCCCGGCTGGGGACTGTTCGGCCAGGAGATCCTCGCCGGGGGCAATTCCTAGGGGCGGGGCCGGGCGTCCTATCCCCGCCGAGGATTCTCAGAGGGGCGGCCGAGTGTCATGTTCTCGCCGGGGATTCCCAGCGGGACCGCTCGGGAGTCCTGTTCGCGCCGGGGATTCCCAGACGGGCGGGCCGGGAGCCCTGTTCGCGCCGGAGATTCCCAGACGGGCGGGCCGGGTCTCCTGTTCTCGCCGGGATCCTGTCGCACGTTCCTCGTGCCGGGATCCCGGCTGTGATCTCTGAGCGCCCGTACCTCACCCCTGCGGCGCCGTCCCCCGGGCGTCCGCCGCCACCAGGCCCACGTCGACCGCGGACAGCGGAAGCGTCGGGTGCGTCAGGGCGGCCTCGGCGGCGGCGCGCAGCGGGAGCGGCAGCCGACCGCACCGTTCGGCGAGGGCGGTGGCACCGTGGCTGTCGGCGCCGACCCGGTCCCCGACGAGGGTGCGCAGCAGGCGCAGCGCGTCACCGGGCGGCAGCGGGCCGAGCCCGATGCGGTGCGCCCCGTACCGGACGACCAGATCCGCGAGGCGGCCCCGGCTGGTGGCGAGCACGGGGCAACGCGGGGTGCCGGGGAGCAGTGGCCGTATCTGGTCCGCCGACGCGATGTCGTCCAGCACCACCAGCATGCGGCGCCCGGCAAGCAGGGTGCGGTAGCGGGCCGCCCGCTCGTCCGGCGCCTGGGGCATGTCGTCGCCGGGTACGCCGAGGGCGCGCAGAAAGGCGGCGAGTACGTCGGTGGTGGCCGGGCCCGCGCCGGGTGCGGAGCCGTGCAGGTCGGCGTAGAGCTGCCCGTCGGGGAAGGCGTCGCGTACCCGGTGGCCCCAGTGCACGGCCAGCGCCGTCTTGCCGACTCCGGCGGGACCGCACAGCAGGCAGATCGCGGTGGCGGTGGCCAAGTGGTCGTCCAGGGCTAACAGTTCGACGCTGCGGCCGGTGAACGCGGGTACGTCGGGCAGCAGTTGGGCGGGCACCGCCTTGGGAGCCGGGGCCGGCGGCGGCTGGCTGGTCAGGTCGGCCAGCGCCGTGACGACCAGACGCCGGGTGTGCGCCCGACCGGCGCGTCCTGCTTCCAGGTTGCGTATCGTGCGCACCGACACGGCGGCCTGTACGGCGAGTTCCTCCTGGGTCAGCAGGGCTGCCGCACGGCGCGACCGGACCCACAAGGCGAATTCCTCGTCGGTTGACACGGATTCCCCGGCGTCGAACGGCACCCCGCCACCTCCCCGGAATCTCCCCGGAATCTCCCCTGGTCCGGTCTTGATCGTACGGACAACAGCCCCTCCCGCGCGCCTGGTTGGGGCGGGGCGCGGGGCGGGCTACCAGGCCTTTGTCAGGCCTTTGCCGTTCAGTTGATCGCCGACGAGCTTCCACACCGCGTGTCCTGTGTGACAACCCGGTTCGGATGGTTGACCAGGCCGTCCGTGCGCCTGGAATAAGGCTGCTTACGGGTACTCGTCGATGAGGCCGCCGCGGGGTGGGGTGCTGAGGGGGGTGCCGCGGCATGAGGATCGGTCGTGGCGTCGCGACCGGCCTACCTGAACGTGGCGCACGCGTTCGCCCGGTGACCGCGGCCTTCCCGCATCCCGACCCCGAGCCCGAGCCCGACAGGATCGTGCTCTACGGCTGGAGCACCAGGTCGCGCTGATACCAAGTGCCTGGTTTACCGCCGATGTGGGCTGGGTCGGCGGGGCCGACGGGGACGAACCCGGCTTTGGTCAGCACCTTTCGGGACGCGACACCCTGGCGGGACACGGCCGCTCGCAAGGTGCGCAACCCGTACCGGGACGCCGCCAGTTGGCACAGTTCCCGGACGGTCGCGGTTGCCACGCCGCGGCCGGCGACGTGCTGCGCGACCCGGTAGCCGAGCTCCGCGGTGTGGTCCTCGATGTCGACCAGGTTGAACCTGCCGAGTACCGAGCCGTCCTCGGCGACGAGCACGTGGAAGGCGCAGACGCCCGCCTCCTGCTCAGCCAGCAAGGCGCTGTACCTGTCGGAGAACTGGGCGAAGAAGTCGTCTCCGCGGTCGGAGATCGAGGCGGCGAAGTAGGCGCGGTTCGCCAGCTCGAAGGCCAAGACCGCCGGGGCATGGCAAACATGCAGCCGCTTCAGCTCAGGCATTGCTCCACCCTACGCAGGTGGTACACCGAGGTCACCCGGGTTTCCGCCGACGGACATGGCGGCGCCATGCCGCAGTTCACACTTGCCGTTTCCAGCTACCCAGCCGCGGTTCACTCTCGAAGCACCGTCGCCGCCGCGGTGGGCGACGCCGGGACGGTGTCAGTGCATCACTGGGAGATCCAGAACTCGCCCGCACGGATGGCCTTCTGGCCGGTCAGTGCCCGTCGTTGTTCGGCAGTTGCTCACGCAGGACCGCGCCCAGAGCGATCGGTTCGCGGCCGAGCAAGGTGGCCAGGGTCGGGTCGACGGCGGCGAATTCACCGACGCGGCTGGCCGCGAAAATGCCGAGCAGTTGATCTGCCGCCTCGGCGGGGGCGCCGTGCCCCACCAACTGCTGCCGGAACTGGTCCTCGGGCGCGATGGTCCTCGTCATGGTGCGGCCGGTGACCTCGGTGGCGATTCCGGCGATGTCGTCGAAGGTCAGCGCCTGCGCCGCCGTGAGCGGGGGTGTGGGGCCGTCGAAGCAACCTTCGTCGGCCAGGATGGCGGCGGCCGCGTCGGCGAGGTCGGCGTGCGCGGTCCAGCCGACCGGTCCGTCCGCGGGGAGCGCGACCTCGCCGGACTCCATGGCGTGGCCGAGGAACTGCACCGCGCTGGCGGCGTAGAAGCCGTTGCGCAGCGAGGTGAACGGCACGCCGGAAGCGCGCAGTGCTCCCTCGGTGGCGGCATGGTCGCGGCACGCCTGGAAGTGGGACGAGGCGCTGGCACCCATGTGGCTGGTGTACAGGATGCGGCGGGCACCCGCCGCGACGGCCGCATCGATGGCGGCACGGTGCTGCCGTACGGCCTCTTCGCCCATCTTGTCGACAGAAACGATCAGCACTTGGGAGGCGTCCTCGAAGGCGTACGCGAGGTCGGCGGCGTCGGTGAAGCTGCCTCTCCGTACCCGTACACCCTGGTCGGCGAACGCTTTCGCCTTCTCCGGGTCGCGGACACTGACGCCGACTCGGCCCGCGGGCAGGCGAGTCAGGAGCCGTTCGACGATCTGGCGTCCGAGCTGTCCGGTGGCGCCGGTCACGATGATCATGTTGCACTCCAGCGATCTGGTTCCAATGGAATCACTATCAGCGTATCATCGATAATAACGACGAAAACGCTCATGCTGTATCGTTGATACATGTCACCAGGTTCACGCGTCAGGGACGGCGCTTCCGCCGGCGAAGCCGACACCGCAGCCGCAGGGCGAGCGCAGACCCGCCGGCGGATCATCGAGGCCGCCGCCGACTTGCTGGCGCGGGAGGGTCGCGACGCGGTCACCACCCGCGCGGTCGCGGTCGCGTCACGTCTACAGCCACCGGCCATCTACCGACTGTTCGGCGACAAGGACGGGCTGCTCGAAGCGGTGGCCGAGCATGGCTTCGCCACGTTTCTGGCGGCCAAGCACGTCGACCCCGAGCCGCAGGACCCCATCGAGGACCTACGGGCCGGCTGGGACCTGGCGGTCGAGTTCGGTCTGGCCAATCCCGCGCTGTACACGCTGATGTACAGCGAGCCCGCAAAGGCCACGTCAGCCGCCTTCAAGGCCGGCATGGAGATCCTGATGGGCCGTATCCGGCGCCTCGCCGTGGGCGGCTGGCTGCGCGTCGACGAGGAACTCGCAGCCCAGATCATCCATGCCACAGCGCGCGGCGCGGTGCTCACCTGGTTGTCCCTGCCCGAAGACCGGCGCGATCCGGCCCTGTTGACCATCCTGCGGGAGTCCATGGTCGCCGCCGTGACCAACCAGGAGCCGGCCGTGCAGGACACGGGCCCGGCAGGCGCCGCCCGTGCCCTGCAAGCCGCCTTGCCCGAACAGACCATCCTCAGCGGCGCCGAACAGCATCTGCTGAGGGAGTGGCTGGACCGCATCGCCTCCGACGGCTGAGGCCGTACGGCTCGGGCGTTCTCGAGGGCTGCGCCCCGGCGCAGCCCTCACTGCCTGGCCCCGTGACGCCCTCATGGAAAGCCAGCGCAAGCGGCTGCCGGAGGTCGTCCTGCTCGCCTGCTCGCCTGCCCGGACTTCACCCGGGGACCGTCCGCTGTCACCCGATCGAGGTGTGCGACACGGAACCCAGCCGTCCGGGGCGCGACCCAGGACCCCGCGATGCCGGGCCGCGCATCAGCCGGATCGTGGCGCCCGCCGCCGACCACGCGGCCGGTACGTCGCCGGCCACCGGCTTCGGCCGTCGCGGGCCCGCACGTCGGCCGCCCCGCCATCCCGCGGTTCAGTGGATGATCATGCGCCATCGGGTGTGACGCGGCCGCGGGCCACGGTCCAGCATAAAATGCCTGATCACATGAGGTGCGCGAGTGTTATCGTCGCCCGCATGCCTGAACTGATCCCACCCACCGGTCGACTTCAGCCCTCGTGGCTCGCGGCGCGTGACGAGTGGTCTCCAGGCGCTCACCAAGCCGGTACTGGCTTGGGCCTCACGCCCGAGGCTGACCTCGACGACCCCGCCGTCTTCTCGGCGTGGGTGGAGCGACTGCAGCAGCAGTCGGACAGGTCGGTTGCCCTGAGAGATGGGTGGGTCCACGCCACCCACTGGTGGATCGTCGAGGGCGACAGCTATCTGGGAGCCATCGATCTGCGGCACCGTCTGAACGCCTTCCTGCTCCATGGCGGCGGGCACATCGGATATAGCATCCGGCCCTCCGCCCGAAGGCGCGGCCTGGCCACGTGGGCTCTCGGGGCTGTTCTCCCCGAAGCCCGTGCGCTCGGTCTGGGCCGCGTCCTCATCACATGCGACGACGACAATGTCGCGTCGGCGCGCACCATCGAGCGCAATGGCGGCGTTCTGGAGGACGTCCGCACCACCGACGAGGGCGTCAAGCGCCGCTACTGGATCACACCGTAGGCAAGCGGTGTGGTGGTGCTGGTTACAGCCACTCGTTGATGGTCGCGACCAGCACGGTGGCCTCGTAGCGGACCGAGAGCTTGTCATATCTGGTGGCTACACCACGGTTGCGTTTGAGGCGATTGATGCCGCACTCGACCGCGTGGCGCTCGCGGTAGTCGGCCGGATCGAAATGTGGCGGCCGGCCGCCACGGGAGCCGAGCTTCCGGCGGTTGCGCGCTTGGTCAGCCTTGTCCGGGATGGTGCAACGGATCCCGCGGCGGCGCACAGCAGACGGGCAACGGCCTGATCGCGGCCACCGGGGACATCAACAACGACGGCAAACCGGAACTCTTCATCAGCGCCGCGGAGGAGAACAACTCCACGGGCGCCGTCTGGGTCCTCCCTGGCGGCACCGACGGCCCCACCAGCAGGGGCAGCATCATGATCACCGCCCCGTCCGTCGGCTTCCCGCAGAAGGACAGCACCCTCCTCGGAGTCATCCGAACGGGACGAGTCGGCCACCCGCCCCTTGCGCGGACCCGCACCGCGTGTCCTTGCGGTCATCGTGCCTGCGGACCCGTTGCCCCCGTGGGGAATTCCTCGGTACCGATGACCCGTAGCAGCTCCAGCCGCTCGCGGGCCTCGGCGTCCGCCGGTGTGAGCACCAGCAGTTGCTGGCCCTGGTCGGGCGTGACCAGGGTCTCGCAGTCCATCACCAGGCGGCCTACCTTCGGGTGCTGGAAGGTCTTGCGGTCGGCGCGCCGGACCGCCACCTCGTGCTCGGCCCAGAGCCGGCGGAAATCGGCGCTCGCATCCCGCAACCGGTCGACGAGTCCGGCGACCACGGAGTCGCCGGTCCGGCGGCCGGCGGCCGCACGCAGGTCGGCCACGAGCTGGCGGGCGTGGCGTTCCTGTTCCTCGGACGGGCAGACGGCCCGAGCCGCAGGGTCGGTGAACCAGCGGAACGCGAGGTAGCGCCGGTCGCCGCAGAAGCCGGCGTGGTCGCCGGTGAGCAGGAGGGCGGTCCGGTTCTGGGCAAGGGTCTCGCCGAGGTCGGACAGCACCAGGGCCGGGGTGTCGCCGAGCAGGTCGAGCATGCGGATCAGACCGGCGCGGGCCAGGCGGGCCACTCCGTCGGCGGGAGGGGGCTGGTGACCTGCCAGGTGGAACAGGTGGCCGCGCTCGTCATCGGAGAGGCGCAGCGCCCGGGCCAGCGCGCCGAGCAACTGGACCGAGGGCTGACTGCTGCGCCCCTGCTCCAGGCGTACGACGTAGTCCACCGACATGCCCGCGAGCGCGGCCACCTCTTCCCGGCGCAGGCCGGTGGTGCGGCGGCGGGGGCCCTCGGCGATGCCGACCTCGGCCGGGCGCAGCGCCTCGCGGCGGCGGCGCAGGAAGTCGGCGAGTTCGTCACGTTGCATATCCCCATGGTCCTCGCAGCGGGCGAGCCGATCCAGGGAGCGGGACTCCCAGGATGAACGCTCCGCTCCCCTGACTCGCGGTGCGGGCGCACAGTGGGTGGCAGATCGACAACGAAGGAGACCACGATGCACACACGAACTCTGGGCACCACGGGCCCGGCCGTTTCCGCACTCGGCCTGGGTGCCATGGGCATGTCGGGCGCATACGGCGCGGCCGACCGCGCGGAGAGTATCGCCACCTTGCACGCGGCGCTGGAGAGCGGCGTCACGCTGATCGACACCGGTGACTTCTACGCGATGGGCCACAACGAGCTGCTGATCGCCGAGGCGCTGCGCGGCCGGAATCGGGACAGCTACCAGCTGAGCGTCAAGTTCGGCATGCTACGAGGACCGGGCCCGGGCTTCGGCGGGACGGACGGCCGCCCCGAGGCGGTGAAGAACTTCCTGGCCTACTCGCTGACCCGGCTGGGCACCGATCACATCGACGTCTACCGTCCCGCCCGGCTGGACCCGGCGGTACCGATCGAAGAGACGGTGGGCGCGATCAAGGAGATGATCGACGCCGGGTATGTCCGGCACCTCGGCCTCTCTGAGGTCGACGCGGCGACGATCCGCCGGGCGCATGCCGTGCACCCGGTCGCCGATCTTCAGATCGAGTACTCGCTGATCTCCCGAGCGGTGGAGGCGGACATTCTGCCTACGCTGCGGGAGCTCGGCATCGGCCTCACCGCGTACGGCGTCCTCAGCCGCGGCCTCATCTCCGGTCACTGGTCCGCCGGCCGTACGGCCGGCCCCGGTGACAGCCGCGGCTTCAGCCCGCGATTCTCGAGCGGGAACGTGGAACACAACCTCGCCCTCGTGGAGGCACTGCGCGGGGTCGCCGACGCGAAGGGCTGCACCGTTGCCCAGCTCGCCATCGCCTGGGTGGGCGCACAGGGCGACGACATCGTGCCGCTGGTCGGCGCTCGCACCCGCGAGCGACTGGCCGAGGCGCTGCCCGCGATGGAGCTGGTCCTCACCGCGGACGACCTCGCCGAGATCGAGAAGACCGTGCCGCCGGGTGCGGCGCGTGGCGACCGATACCCGTCCGCGTTCATGTCCAGCCTCGGCGCAGGCAACTGAGTCCGCCCCTCGCCATGCCCACGATCACCGGCTGGTCGGCTGTCGAGGTCACCCGGAGCGATGTCGGGCCGACCGACGGAGGGGAACTGCTCGCGGCTCGCCCCAGCCGATGCGGGTCAGGGCGCCGCTCCCAGTCGCTGCGGGTCAGGGCGCCGCTCCGGATCAACTTCGTATCAAAGGACACGGCCCGTGCCGACCGGTCAAGGGCGCCTTCGGCGGCGCCGCGCGCCGGCCTTCGGCCACCCTGGGCAGTCCGCCACGCTCCTGGACCGGACCGGCTGTCGGGCGACATCGCCAGCGACCCCTTCCGCAAGGCGGGGTCGCCCCGCCGCCCCGGCCTACCCGCCGGGGCGCCGCGCGTCCAGGATCTAGGCTCCTCCCATGACCGACGAAGAAGTGATGACACGCGTCGTCGCGATCCTCACCAAGACACGTGAGTACGTCGGGGACGACGCACCCGAACCCGACAGCGAAAGCGACGTCCTGCTCAACGAGCTGGTGAAGGACATCTTCCCGAGGAGCGTGGACATCGACGACGACGCCGCCCCGCAAGAAGTCGCCAACGCCATCGCCCGAGCGATGAGCGGCCCGATCTTCACCGCCTTCGGGGCATTCGCCGCCGCCTTCCACCAACTCGCCGCGGAACACGACCGCGACGATCCCGAAGTCCCCTCCGCCCAGGTGCTACGAGACCTCGCCCTACGCGCCAGCAGCGAGTGACGGCGATCCGCAGCCCCGCCCGCAAGAGTCTTCCAGCGCCCGAAGAGCCCGGACACGACCGGACGGTCGCGAGAATGCCCGCACAGCACAGCGCGAGATCCGTGAAAAGTGGGTAGCGGACGCTGACCCGCCTGGCAATGATGGGTGCCGTCCAAAGCACTGATCCCGGATCCGCTGGATGCGCCCCCTGTCACAACGGGACTCTCCCTTCCGCAGGATGAGGCGAGTTGGTGGCCCCGCTGCCGCGTTGTCCGGCGCGACCGCCAACCCCAGCCACACAACAAAAGAGACGAGAGCGAACGTCCTTGCACGACCACGAGAACGCCGGTGACCCACCTGCCCCACAGGCCCACGAACTTGCCCAGCTCTACCTCGACACGCTCGAAGACCTCATGGATCCCAAGGAGTACGCGGACCTGCGCATCCTTACTTTCGCCGTGCTCCGGGCCGTAGCCGAACCCTTGGACCTGGACGATTCTTCCTCTGAGCGTCACCTGGACATCGACCTGACCCCGGCCGTCGTTGACGAGTGGCTGACCATCATGGCCATCCTCGGCAGCGGCCGTATGGACCAGGCGATCGTCGAGGTCGGCGACGGATCCCGTGCGGTCGTGGACAGCGAGATCGCGGCCGACCCCGAAGCGCTGCGCACCTTCTGTGCGCGGGAGCGGGAGCGGAACCGGATTCGCAAGCGGGAGCGGGACATTCTGAACGGCATAGAGGCCGCTTCCAGCTGACGCGCCGCGGTACCGGCTCCGCGCGATCTGCCATGTGCGGGCGCAGCGTTGCGACGGTGCCGACGTACCGGGCGCACACCATCCACGCGTGGTTGCGGCTCAGTGAGCTACCGCATGCCCTGGATACGTCGCCGTGCGCGCAAAGCCCGTACGCCCGAGGAGCGCCTGCCCGACCTTGACTTCCGGCTGACGGCGGTGAGCCGAACTATCCGTCGTTCCGACTCGACACCGAGATGACCGAGCGCCTCGACCAGGCCGTGTCCCATGGGTCCCGCGTGACCCGCCTCGCGGTGGAGCCGTCAGGTCGACGTGGGCCGGGGTGATCCTCACCTGGTCGCATGTGCGCTGGATCGGCACAGCCCCACCCCTTTGAACACCGTGGGGCGGCCGGCCTCCCGTGGACGCTGACACCTGGGGTTGTCCGTTCTCCCGTTGGCACGGAGAACGGACAACCCCGGCCCCGGGCACGCTGCCTGCGTCGGGGCCTGGGCCTGGGTCAGCGTTCGAAGACGCCGGTCAGCCGGCCGCGGGCGAGGACGGGTGCGGTGATGGCGGGCAGGAGGGCGCGGGGCCGTGCCCGGTCCACCGACGTTGTGCCGGGGGTGCTGTCCACGGGGGTGGAGAGGGCGAACAGCTGGAAGATGTAGTGGTGCGGTCCGTGGCCTTTGACGGGTGCGGGACCGTGGTACCCGCGCCCGATGGTGGACCGCAGCACCTGAACTCCGGGGGCAGGCTGCCGTGCGTTGAGAGCGCCGGGGTCAAGGTGCTGGGACGCGGGGTCGATGAGGGCGACGCAGTGCACGGCGGGCTTGGCTATGGGGACGTCGACGTCCTCGACGACCAGAAGGAGTTGGGCGGTGCCGGGAGGCGGCGCGGTCCAGGTCAGGTGGGGGGACATGTCGTCGCCGCCGATGTGCTTCGCACAGTGCTCCAGCGGCATGGCATCGCCGTCGCCGAAGTGTTTGCTGGTGAGGGTGAGCAGCTCGGGGCCCCGCAGGTTGGGCATGTGCCACGCCATGTCGGTCTCGCCTGCTCTGCGGTTGTTCAGGAGTCGTCCGAGCAGGGTCATCGTGTTGCCTCGATCATGTCGATGACCTCGGCGGTGGTGGCGGTTTCGCCGAGCTTGGGGAAGACGCGTTCGATGCTGTGGCGGTGCGCGTCGGGGTCGGGGTCGCTCATGGCGTCGGTGGCCAGGACGACGTGGTAGCCGTAGTCGGAGGCCGAGCGTGCGGTCGACTCGACGCCTGAGCTGGTCGAGATGCCGGCGAGCACGATCTGGGTGACGCCCAGGTCCCGCAGGAGGGTGTCGAGGCCGGTGTCGTGGAACGCGCTGCGCCGCCGCTTGGTGATCAGGTGGTCGGTCGGCTGGACATCGAGTTCGTCGATGAGGTCGGCCCAACCGGCAGGCAGGGCGGTGCTCATGCTTCTGCCCGACCGTCCGGCCTCGGTGCGCCCCGGCGCGCCTCCCGTGACATTGACCAGGACCACAGGCAGACCGTGCCGGCGGAATTCGGTGGCCAGCTCGGTCGTCTGCTTGACCACGGCGGTGGCCGGAGGTTCGGTGCGGGCCGAGACGATGCCCTTCTGCAGGTCGATCACGACGAGCGCGACCGTGGGGTCGATCGTTGTCAGTGCCATGCCTTCTTCTCCTGTGGCTGCGGGCTGGTCGCCGGGCTCGGGGGCGTGGTGGGCTCAACCACCGGTGTCCCTGTCCGGCCGTCGGTCGCGGCGGCGAGGCCGTCGCCGGCGGTGTCCGTTCGCGGTCCCGGGGTCCTGGCCGTGGGGCTGGTGCCGCGCAGGAGGGACGCGATCGCGGCGAGGAAGGCGAGGGTGGCGCCGAAGGCGAACACGATGACCAGGCCGGAGTGGAACGGGCCAGCGATCAGGGTGGGGAAGAACTCGCGTCCGGTCAGCGCCTGTTGCTGCGCTGCCGTCAGGTGGGCCAGGGCGCCGCTCGGTTCGAGCAGATGCTGGATCGGGTTGACGCCCAGTTGCGCGGCGAACAGTGACGAGACCGGGGGCAGGCTGCCGATCTGGGTGGCGACGTGGGCCGGTACGCCCTGCTGTTGCAGTCCGATGGTGAGAGTGTGCGGGAGGCTGCCGGCCAGTCCCGCGATCATGAGGGAGAAGAACACGCCGATGGAAACCGCGGTGCCGGAGTTCTGGAAGGTGGCACGCATCCCGGAGGCGACGCCGCGTAGGTGTGCGGGCACGCTGCCCATGATCGAGGAGGAGTTGGGGGAGGCGAACATGCCGCTGGCGATCCCGTTGAGTGCGATGAGCGTCGCGAAGATCCAGTAACTGAAGTCGATCGGCAGGAGCATCAGGCCCAGGAAGCTGGCGCCGAACAGCACCGCACCGCCGGTGGCCAGCCCCCGGGAGCCGAGCCGGTCGGACAGATATCCGGAGACGGGCCCGGCGGCGAGGAACCCGGCGGTCAGCGGCAGCATGAAGATGCCGGCCCACAGCGGCGTGCTGCTGTAGTCGTAGCCGTGCAACGGAAGCCAGATGCCCTGCAACCAGATGATCAGCACGAACTGCATCCCGCCGCGGCCTATCGAGATGGCCAGGGCCGCCAGGTTGCCGAAGGTGAAGGCCCGCAGGCGAAAGAGGCTCAGTTGGATCATCGGCGCACCGACGCGGTTCTCGATGACGACGAATGCCGCCAGGAGGACCAGTCCACCGGCGATCAGCCCGTCGGCCAGCGGGTTGGTCCAGCCCATGGTGTGCCCGCCGTAGGGCTGGAGGCCGAACGTGACCGCGATCAGGACCGCGCTCAGCCCCACCGCGAAGGTGATGTTGCCCCACCAGTCGATCCGGCCGCCGCCGCGCTTACCGCTCTCACGCAGGGTGCGGTAGGCCCACAGCGTGAAGAACACGCCGACCGGCACGTTCACCCAGAACACCGCCCGCCAGTCCCAGGCCGCCAGCAGGCCACCGGCGACCAGGCCGATGAACATCCCTGCCAGGGCGGCGACCTGGTTGATACCCAGGGCGAAGCCGCGCTGTTCCTCGGGGAAGGCGTCGGTCAGGATCGCGGCCGAGTTCGCGGTGAGCATCGAGCCGCCGACGGCCTGCGCCAATCGCCAGGCGATCAGCCACATCGCTCCGTGTCCGCCGTCGAAGGGGTCGAAGGACAGCAGGATCGAGGCGAAGGTGAAGACCGCGAACCCTGAGTTGTAGAGCCGGACCCGGCCGTACATGTCCCCCAGCCGGCCCACCGTGACCACCAGGACGGCTTGAACCAGCCGGTACCCCATGATCATCCACAGCAGGTAGGCGATGTTGCCCGGAGCCAGCGGGTCCAGGTGCACGCCCCGGAAGATCGCCGGCAGGGCGATCAACACGATGGAACCGTCCAGCGCGGACATGAAGACTCCGGCGGTCGTGTTCGTCAGTGCCGTCCACTTGTACCGATCGTCGCCGGCCGAGCGACGCGGGTCGCGCGCCTTGGGAGGATCCGTCATCGACTTGCTTCCTCATCCTTCTGTCGGCGTCAGATGTTCTGTGCCAGCCGCTCCAGCAGCGGGGCGGCCGCTGCGAGCTTCTCCAGCTCCGTCGGGGTGAACGAGCCACTGGTCAGGGCCCGCGCGATGAGTTCGGTCCGCGCGTTGCGCTTGTTCTTCAGCGCCTGCCGACCGGCGTCGGTCACCGTCAGCACGACACGCCTGCCGTCTTGCGGATCGGGGCGGCGTTCGACCAGGCCACGGGCCCGTAGCGCACTGAGCGTCGCTCCCATGGCCTGTGCGGTGATCTGCACTTCCCGGGCCAGCGCCGAGGAGGTGGTGGGACCCGAGCGGTCCAGCTGAGACAGAGCGGTGCGCTCGGGCATCGTGAGCCCGCCGTCGATCGGCACTTGGCGCACCCGCCGTACCAGCACGCTGAGACTCGCCAGCAGCGCCGCGGCGACTCCATCAGGGTCCAGGTCGTTACTCATATACTAAGGCTACTTTATCAATCTGCCTTAGTAAATGTGCCACAGCATGCCCCGAGGACAGGGGCGGCCCGGTGCGGGCCTTGTCCGCAGCCGGGCGGTGGCACATCCCTTCATGGGGCCTGTGCCGCGAACCCCGAATCCGTGGATGCCGCGGACAGCCAAGCTGAGGCGCCGGTCCGGACAGCCGGGTTCGACCTGAGGCGCCGATCAGGCGCCTCCCCCGATGGCACGGAGAGTCCACGCGCCAACGGTGTTCGAGTGATCGCTGCGACCTCCGACCGCGATCAACGGGGTTCCGGCTCGGCGGCATGGCGTCATCTGGGACTGTGGTGCGGTGTGATGAGTTCATCGGTGACCTGTTTCCGCACCTCAGCGAGTTGCCGGTGGAGCGCGTGCCCTTCGAGGGCGGAGCGATTCGCCTGGTGGCGAGAACCCGGGAGGCCGAGGCGACCTGCCCCGGATGTGTGCGGGGGTGTCCAACCGGGTGCACCGCACATACGGAAGAAGCCTTGCCGACACACCGGCCGGGGACCGGTGTTCACGCTCTCCTACCAGCAGCCGGCCCCCGCGGCACGCCTGCTGTTCCGGCGGGCGTCCCTGGCGGCCGGCCCCGACTTCAGCCCGGAAGTCGGGGCCCTGCTGGCCGGCCTGCCGATGGGCCAGGCCATCCGGTATGCCGAGGACCTGGCCGACGTCGGCCTCCTGCAAGACCCACCCGGTCGCCGAACGGTACCGCTACCACGACCTCCTGAAGGTCTTCGCCGCCGAGCAGCCGGCCGCCGAGGACGGGCCCGCGGGCACCAGCGAGGCCCAGGAGCAGGCCGACCGGTGGATCCTGCGGCGCGCCACCGCACTGCGGTTCGACGCCGACCGCCACCAGGACACCCCGTGCGGCGACCCCGAACCGCACTCCGCCCCCGCCGACCGGGATGCGGCCCGGGCCTGGCTCGAAGCCGAACGGGACAACTGGCTCGCCGCCCCGCGCCGCGCCCTGGACACCTTCGAGGCACAGACAGCGGCCGCCTGGACCGAACCCGCACACCTCGACCTGGGACGCGTCCTCGCCCGCCTCGGCCGGCACCACGAAGCCCGGCAGGCCCTCACCACCGCCCACCACGCTCTCCGTGCCCTCAACAGCCCCCGCCGGCACGAAACAGCCGCCGAACTCCACACACTCCGCACCTCCTGACCTCTCGACTCGACGTTCTCGATCGTCGGGGAGTCGGCCGGATGGGTGGTGGGGCCTGGATCCGGTGGTGCGGGCAGCTCCCACCCGAGCCGCCAGAACGGATCCTCGTCACTGGCCGCGTGCAGATGCCGCTGTTCACCGACCATCGTCGACCTGCCAGACGGAGATGTACGACTTCCAGTTCGCCGCGGCCCGCAGGGCCTCGTCCTCACGAACCCAGCCGTGTAGGTCGAGCGTGGCCTGCGTGTGTGCGTGGCCGAGCCGGCGGGAGACCGTCCACTAGTGGTCCCATATCTCAGGGCCACTGCCGCGCCATTCGATCCAGTCCGCGGTCCTGATGTCCGATGCTTCGATGTCGTCCATACCAGCTCGGCGCAGGAATTCGGCGATGTCGACCAGGGTATAGGCCATGCCGACGAACCCGGCAGCGACACGGACTCTGCGACCGCCGTCCGTAGCCGGCGGGTAGACAACGACGGGCTGATCACTGGCCATGTGTTCAGCGTGCGGGCCTGGGCGGCCAAGCGCATGCGGAGTGGTCGTGCCGTTCGTGGTGTTGGCCATCGGCCCGCGCCGCAGCAGAGGCCAGATGCCTTCCACGGGATGCAAGTCCGGACTGCAGGAGGGCGGGCAGTCGGATGACGGGTGCGCCATTCGTGGTCGGCTACGTGCTTGCGCATCCCGGCAGCACGGTGGGTGTTCGAACTGTCCCCGCCGGCCACGATCGGGGCGCCGGGTTGCAGGTGCGCGCGGAGCAGGAGGTCGCGGTCGTCCTGCCAGGCAAAACTCTTGCGTGCGCCTTGAGGAACAGGTGGAAGTGCGGCCGGTGGATCAGCCGGGGCCGTTCGCCGGGCCGGTGGCAGCACGAGGCCCCTGCCACCGCCACCGTTGAAGCGGAACACCCCGCCCGCACCCAGAGCGAAGGAGAGGCCAAATTCCGGCGCCCTACGGGTTAACCAAAGGGAATCAAAATTGCCTGCGAGAACGGAATGAAGTTCCGGTACAACCTCCGTCCGGGATGCGGTGTCTAAACGTGTGATCGGAAACCACCACCCCGCACGTGGGTGCGGACTCACGACTCGATCGCCGCTCGTCGGCCGCCGTGACGACGGTGGCGGCGGTGACGACGAATTCACCGGCGCCTTTCTTCGTCGGGCCTGATCATCACTGATTCCCCGAAGGGTTATTTCCGCATGCGCACGTTAAGAACCATTGCCGCCACCGCCTCTCTCGCTCTCGCCATCGGCGGAGGCGTGTTCGCGGCGTCCACCGCCCAGGCGGCCACGGCGAGTTCGGCCTCGCTCGTCCACGCCGACGGAGAGCTCTGGTACAAGGCCGGCGCCGGACAGACCAACAACCTGACGGTCACCGCGAAGGTCGTCGACGTCGACCCCTCCCAGTTCGGCGAGGACTACCTCCTCACCTTCCGCGACAAGTTCGACATCACCATCTCCACAGACGCGTGCAGCTACCCGTCGGCGGCCAACCACAAGGTCGCCCAGTGCACGGTGGCCATCCCTCTGGGATCCGACGACTCGGACGACTACGACGTCGACCTCGGTGACGGCAACGACACCGCGACGGTCACCGGCTCCGCGTACACCTCGATCCACGGCGGCAAGGGCAACGACGTCCTCAAGGGCAGCAGTGCCGCCGTGTTCTACGGGGACGACGGCAACGACCGCCTCGACGGCGGCGGAGGCGTCTGGGCCGTTGGCCCGTTCGGCGGCGCGGGCAACGACACGATCACCAACTGCGACGCCGAGTGCCACGGCGGTCCCGGCAACGACACCCTCACAGGCACCGCCTCGGGGCAGGACCTGGGCATGTACGGGGACGACGGCAACGACGTCATCCACGGCGGCTCCGGTGCCGACCTCGTCTACGGCGGCAAGGGCAACGACAAGCTGTACGGCGACAACGGCAACGACAAGATCTACGGCAACAGCGGCAACGACCTGCTGCACGGCGGCGCGGGCACGGACACGCTCTCCGGCGGCCCGGGCACCGACAAGATCTACCAGAACTAGACCCACCAGAAAGCAAGGCCGCCAAGGCCGTCAGGGGCGTGAGGAAACACGGTCTCCCTCACGCCCCTGCCCGGCATCTCAACCTCGACGCTACTGATGCCACCACGCCGCCCGCGAGCACCAGCGCCTCTACCCCGCACCCGTCCGGCAGCACTACCGCGTGACCGCTCGATCGCGCTCTTCCCTCGAAACGAACCGCGCCCAAATGGGAGGTTGCGTAAGGGGCTCGGCCACCTGGAGGCCGCGTGAGCCCGTTACGCCGCCGGGCGGCCCGCCAACTCCCGCCGCCTGGCGGCCAATGCCCTCGCCAGTACCTTCGCCCGGTAGGGGTTCGCGGTGCCGAGGGCCGTCGCCACAGTCACCGCCTCCTCCAGCAGGGCCAACCGTCGCTCAGGCAACTCCCTTACCAGGGGCGAGGCGCTCGCCTCCACCAGGACGTACGTCAGCTTCGACCCGTACACCTCCGGCTCCACCTGTGTCAGTAGGCGGTAGATCCACAGTCCCTCCGCGCCGCGCACCACCCGTCGGTTGGCGCTGAGCAGCTTGACCCTCGCCAGTACGACCATGTCCTGATCCACCGATCCCCCTTCGTTCCCTCACTCCCGGCCCGCGCCCGTCCCACGACGAGACAGCACAGCGAACGCGCCGGCAGCCGAGAACGGATGCCGACACGAACGCCGGAGAGTGGATGACGACGAGTCTGCGGGCGGACCACCACCTGCGACAAGCCCGAACGGACGTGCGCTCCGTCCTACCGCAAATGGCCTCCGAGCAGGCATGATGGACCTGACACTCCCCCGAGCTCGACTCGCGGACCGCCCGTCCCTACCGGGATCTTCTGGTCGCCGCCGCGCGGCTGCACGACATGGGCTACGAAAGGGCGTTGCGTGTCACCGGCCACCACGGCCTCGACAGAACCGATTGCGATTCCCTTACATTTGACGCCAGTTCACTCCCGATCCCGGGAGGGCTTGACCACTGGCAAGGTCCAACTGGCCGTTGAATGGCAGTCAGACTCTTCGATGAGATGATGGAGGAGCCATGAGCGAGACCGAGAACACGCAGTTGATGCAGCGCGTCTTCGCCGGACTGGCGGAAGGGAACGGCCGGCCTCTCGTCGACAGCCTCGCCGACGATTTCCGCTGGACGATCATCGGAACGACGCCGTGGTCCGGGACCTACGAGGGTAAGCAGACCGTCCTCAACGAGCTACTTGGGCCCCTGACCGCCCAGTTCGCGGATACCTACACGAACACCCCGCAACGATTCATCGCTGCCGGAGACCACGTCGTCGTGGAATGCAGAGGTCGCGTCACGACCAAGGCGGGAAAGCCGTATCACAACACGTACTGCTGGGTTTGCCATATCAGGGACGGAAAACTGCAAGCACTGACGGAGTACTGCGATACGGACCTGATAGCAAGAACGCTTGGGGAACCAGGCGACTTCCAGCGCCGGTAGTCGCGACACCCTCCCTTTCCGAGGGCTCCCGCAGGGGTCTCCCATGGCGGGACGTTCCGTGGCCGGCAGGCGTCGTCGTGTTCACGGGATGTCTGTCCCTGCTCATGGAATGGGGCGCCTTCCGGTCCGCGGTGCCGCTTCAGACTCCTAACAAAATGGCCCGCCCGACGGCGTCGCTCATCGTCTCCGTCGGGCCGATGCTCCCGGCCCGCGCCATGTACGGCGGCGAGCTTCCGCGCCAGGTCGGCGCCCTCGGCAGGCCGACAACCACCCGGGCGCCGGCGCTGGCGTGGGAGCAGGTGTCAGTCCTGTTCGCCGCGGTGCGTCTCCGTGTAGGTGTATGTGGTGGTGTAGTCCTCCACGGGCGTGGCCACGTCCGCGGCGTAGTCGGCGCGTGCCTGGCGGTTCGCCTCGGTGATTTCGGGGTGTACGGGGGGCGTGTGGGGCGCGGGCCAGAGTTGGACCAGGTGACGTTCCCCGTGATCCCCGATGCCGGGTTCGGGGTCGTCGGCGTGGCAGTACAGGCGCATCCGCACCCAGTCGTGACCGTCGGGAGAGTACGGGAGGCGCAGAGAGGGTTCCTCGTCCGGCCACGCGTCCAGGAGATCGCCCTGCTCGAGGGTCGCGACGTAGAGGGCGGGGATGTCGGCCCGCAGACTGATCTCCTCGGCAGGCTCCCACTCGCCGCCCGACTCGGGCGCCGGCGAGGCGTCGTGGACCTGGACGGTCAGCTGGAGGGGGCCGGTGTCAGTGGTGGTGAGGACCACGGCGCCCGCGTCGCCGGCCGGGCCGCAGCGCCAGCCGAAAGGCATCTCTTCGGGGTACTCGTAGTCGTCGGTGAAGCCGATCAGGTAGCCGCCTTCGCCGAGATCGACGGTGAACGAGGACGCACGGACCAGCATGGGGAGCCTCCTTGAACGGGGCGGGGTGCCCCTTCCCGGACGATGCGGGAAGGGGCACCCGGTCTTGCGGGGACTGTAGCCGTGCTCAGGCGATCACGTAGAACGGGTCGTGATCCATGACGTGCATCTGACCGCGCCATGCGGTTATTCGTCCGCCCTGGGACTTGTTCTCGTTCACCTTGACCCAGGTGATCTCCCGCTGGGCGGCGGGAAGGGCGGTGCCGCCCTCGTAGGTGGAAGCGAACGGGTACTCGTCACATGAGGTGCGGCCGGCGCGCCGCATGTCGGCGGGCGCGGTCCGCGGGCACACCGCGGCCCGGTTCCGGCCCTCCTGCGCCTTGTTGATCATCCAGCGCAGGGGCTTGCCACCGTTCGGGTCACCGTAGTGGCCACCGTGGGAGCGGAGCTTGCGGATGCCCTCGTCGATGCGGGCCAGGCCGACCATACTCACCCCGGTGGGCGCGTCCGGGACGGCGCATCCGGACCGGCTGGCCCGGGTGCTGCCGTAGTAGTTGTCGCACCGGTAGACGGCGGAGGCGTAGGAGACGCTGCCGGGGCTGTAGCCGGCCTTGGTGAAGGTGTAGCCGTAGGTGGTCTTCACCTTGGGGTTGATCTTCTTCGGGGCGATGGCCGCGGTCTTGTAGTCGACCGTGCCGCCGGCCGCGCTGTCGAGCGTGTGGCCCTGCTGGAAGTGGACCGTGGCCCGGGTGCCGCCGCCGGAGGTGGCGGAGAACCGGACGGCCACGCCCCTGCCTTGGCCGGTGGTCGCCGCCTTGGAGATGGTGAACTTCTCACTCCAGTTGGCGGAGTTGGTCTTCAGCGTCATCTGGTGCTTGACGCTGAAGTCGGCGGTGCCCTCAAGGACCGGGCTCCCGTTGACGACCTTCACGACGTCAAGATGGACGGTGACCCATTCGCACTCGCTGAAGCGGTTGACGGTGACGCGGTTGACGGTGCAGGACGCGTTCACGGCCGCACTGGCCAAAGCGCTCGCCCGGGACCCGGGCCGGCCGATGGTGACACGCAGTTGTCCGGCATCCGACTGTCCGGCCGCAGCTAACGCTGACGGGGCGGCGGCCGTCACCAGCAGCCCCAGCGCCACGGCCCCTGTCGTGAGGAGCTTTCTCGATTTCACGTTGTACCCCCGGTTGGTGGTCTCAGCCAACGGAGGCACAACGCCAACTCACGCGTACCCCCGTCGCGTTGGTGTCATCCAAGCACGGGAAGCGTAAAGACCGTACACCGTTTTGGTCTGATTCAGTCACAAGTGAGCAACTGTCACGTATTGGTGACCGGTATGTATCACCCAGCCGGGCCGAGTGCCGGCACCGCGCCTACGGATGAAAGAGCTCGTTCCACGCCCGAGCAATCGATGCTCCGCCGCCATACCCGGCACCGGTCGCGCGGCGGCGAGAGGACGGGCTACTCGCCGGTGGCGCCGTCAATGGCTTCGCGCAGGAGGTCCGCGTGGCCGACGTGGCGGGCGTACTCCTCGATCGTGTGCTCGAGCACGAACCGCACATCGGTGTCACCGAACTCCGGGTTCGGCACGATGCGCGCAAGGTCGCCGGTCACCTGCGCGAAGACCTGCCGCGACTCCTCGCACGCCGTCAAGTAGTCCTCGTAGACGTCCCTTGCCGGCGTGGGGTCCGACTCGTCGTACCACTCGTCGCCGGCAGCAGTGACGTAGGTCCGGTAGGGGAAGAACCGAGGGGTTGTGCCGGCCAGCGTCCGCTGGAACCAGGCACGCTCGACCCCCTGCAGATGGCGCATGAGTCCCAGCAGGGTCAACTCCGACGACCGTAGGGGCCGTTGCCGCAGTTCCGCGTCCGAGAGGCCCTCGCACTTCCAGAGGAACGTCGCCCGGTGGTACTCCAGGTTCGAGGCGATCACCTCCAGCCACGGGCCCGATACCGTGCGCTCGGGCCGAACGATCTTCCGGACCACGATCTCGCCCACTCCGAGGTCTCCTTACTCGCCACCAGGCATCGTCGGGTGCACGCGCACGGTTCGGGGTGCCCGGGCCGCTCGGCCCGACTGCCACCCCGCATCAAGCGCGGTCGTCGTACCGAGAACAACCTCGCTCTCCCCGTGTGGCTCCGCGCGCGGGGAGGGCAGGGGCAGCGGTGATGCACCCTACCGCGCGCCCCCCTTCGTACTGCTTCCTTGAAGTCCATCGCTCCCAGGAAGGACGGGCCTGCACGTGTTCACGACGCAGGACGACTGGAACTCCAGTTACGCCGACGGCCGGCGCTACAGCCAACTCAGCGATGCCGAACGGTCCTTGCTCGCCGTCCATGTCCCTGTCCCGGCTGAGGGCAGGGCCCTCGACGTCGGGTGCGGAGTCGGTGAACTGGCGGCCCATCTGTCCGCGCTGGGCTACCGTGTCGACGCTGTCGACTGGTCCGACAACGCCCTCGCCGAGGCCGCCGTCCATCACGGCGACGCGGCCCGGTGGCTGCGCCTCGACATCGAGAGTGACGCCTGGGCGGCCCTGCGCGCTGACGCCTACGACTTGATCACCCTTCGGTTCGTCTATCCGTTCCTGCAGAACCGGCAACGCACCCTGCACACCCTCGGCCGTCGCCTGCGACCTGGCGGCGCGATCGTGGTCATCACGCCTCTCGCCGCCGACACCCCGGCCGAACGGCGTGGCATCGCGCTCGACGAGGAGGAGATCGCCCGACTGCGACTCGGCTGGTCCACCGCGGAACGCCACGACTGCGAGGGGCTGTCGTTCGTGTCGCTGCGAGGCCCGCACGTGAACGAGAACCCAACGGATCCCGAGTGGCCGGCCGCCGGTACACAGGACACCGCTGCCCACACCGGGGTGAGCGTCCGCGCCGCGGCAACGGCGCCGCGGCTGCACGACTTTCACCTGCGGGAGCGCTACTACGTTCAGGTGGCGTCGGGCCGCAAGACGATCGAAGTGCGCATCGCCACGCCGAAGAAGGCGAGCGTCGAAGCGGGCGACACGATCGTCTTCCACGAGCAGGGAACCGGCCGGGCCCTCGACATCATCGTGAAGCGGATGACTGCGTACGCGTCGTTCGAGGAGCTTCTCGACGCGGAGGATCCGGCACGCATCGATCCTGACTCCTCGCGCGCGGAGCAACTCGTGAGCCTGCGCCGCATCTACCCGCCCGAACAGGAGGCGTTCGGGCCTGTGGCCTTCGAGTTCGACCATCGCCCAGGACGGCCCGGGCGTCCGATGCCCATGACTGCGGCGGAGTACGTACGGACGGTGCCGCATCACACGGTGTGCGGCGGCCTCTACGTACGCGACGAGCACGATCGGCCCATTCTGCTGCGGTCCGTGTACGACGACCGTCCGTGGCAGTTCCCGGGCGGCGACGCGGACGCCGGGGAGGACCCCCTGGAGACGGCACGTCGAGAAGCGGCCGAGGAGACCGGGCTCGAACTCGGCGCGGGCGGGCCCCCCTTGCTGCTGACGGACTACCTCCGTCCCCATCCCGGTTGGCCCCTGGGCAAGATCGGGTTCATCTTCGACGGCGGCCGGCTCAACTCCGATCAGTTGCGCCGGATCTGTCTCGACCCGGACGAGCACGACATGTGGGCCGTCCACGCCCTTGACGAGTGGCGGCGGTTGATGGGTCCGGGACCCTTCGCGCGTCTGGAAGCCGTCGAACGGGCGCGCCACGGCCAGGGCCCGGCTTACCTCGTGTCCGGTGTCTGACCCCAGGAACGACTCCGCCGATCCGCCTACTGCCTTTGTGAGAGACGAGCATGAGGATTCTGGGTCGCATACGGATGGCCGAGCCGAAAGTCTCCGATGCGGAGAGGGAGTTGTTCGGCGGTCCGCTGCGTTACGACATGGGCTGGTCCGAACACGAGCGTGCACGACTCGACTTGACCATGATGTCCGCTCTGCGCTCCATGCCGGCTCTGGTCGGTGCCACCCTGCGGATGGCGTGGAACGCGGACCGGCGAGCGTTGTCGGCTGTCGCGATCAGTGAGATCGGGCAAGGCGTCGCCGCTGCGGTCAGCCTGCTCGCGGTGAACGCCGTCATGCACGCGCTGCTCGGCTCGGGCACGCCGGTGGAGCGCCTGCACGCGGTCCTGCCCGGCCTGCTGACCGCGGCCGGAATCGCGGTGGTCAACTCCGCTCTGTCCGGATGGTCCACCTCACGGGCGGGCCGTCTTGAGCCGCTGGTCGAGCGGATCGCCACCACTCAGTATCTGACCGCGGCCACGGCGGTCGAGCTGGAGGCCATCGAGGACCCGGACTTCCGGCGGCTGATCGACGTCGCCCAGTACGGTGCCCAATCCTCTCGCCATATGATCGGTGCCTGCGTGGCCGCTATGAACGGCACCATCTCCCTGATCGCCACGGCCGGTGTCCTCACCGTCCTGCACCCGGCTCTGCTGCCGATGCTGATCCTGATCGCGGCGCCGCGTGGCTGGGGTGCGATGCGGGTGGCGCAGGAGCGCTATGTGTCGGTGATGAGCTGGATCGAGCACGTGCGGGCCAGCCGCCTCATCGGCAACCTGCTGACCGAGCGCACCGCCGCCCAGGAGGTGCGCATCCACGCCGTGGGCCCGTTCCTGCTCAGCCGGTACCGGCGCATGGCCGAGAGTGCCGAGGCCGAGCAGGGACGCCTGGCGTCCAGCAAGGCCGTGACCGAGTGGGTTGCCGCCGCGCTGTCGGGGCTCGCCCTGGCCGCCACGTACGGAACGATGTTCTGGCTGGTCACGAGTGGGCGCATGAGCCTGGCGGTGGCAGGCACCGCGGTCATCGCCGTCCGTTCCGGCTCGGCGAGCCTGGGCGCGCTGGTGATGAACGTGAACCAGCTGCACGAGGAATCCCTCTACATTCGCGATCACTCTCGTTTTCTGGACGAGGCGGCGCGACGTGCCATCCCCCGCGGGGGCGATGCCGTTCCGCCGCAGGTCAAGCAGGTCGTCCTCGACCAGGTGACCTACCGCTATCCCGACCGCGAAAGCGCGGCCCTGGACAGGGTGTCGCTCACCCTGCCCATGGGCTCGATCACGGCCGTGGTGGGCGAGAACGGCTCGGGCAAGAGCACCTTGATGAAGGTGCTGTCGGGACTGCTGCTGCCGCAGAGCGGGAGCGTGCTGTGGGGCGATGCCGACGTGACCACCTTGGACCGCTCCCAGGTCTTCGACCGGGTCGCGCTGCTCACCCAGGATTTTCAACGCTGGCCCGTGACAGCCGCGTTGAACATCCGGATCGGCCGGCCCGCCCACAGGGCCACCGAGGAAGAACTGCAACCGTCCGTCGACTACGCGGGAGCCGACACGGTCATCGCGAAACTGCCGGACGGCTTGCAGAGCCTGCTGGCACGGATGTTCCGCGGAGCCAGCGAACTCTCGGGCGGGGAATGGCAGAAGGTCGGCCTGGCCCGCACGCACTGGCGCAGTGCCACGTCCACGGCGGACGGCGTCCTCATCGTGGACGAGCCCACCTCCGCGCTCGACCCCGAAGCCGAGATCGCCGCCTTCAACCGCATCCGCCGCCTCGCCGCCCCCAACAGGGCCGTTGTCCTGGTCACCCACCGCATGTCCGGCGTCCGTCGTGCCGACCGCATCTACGTCCTGCACCAGGGCCGGCTGGCCGAGCAGGGAAGCCACGACGAGTTGGTGGCGGCTCAGGGCCGCTACGCCGCGATGTTCGACGCCCAGGCCGCCCAGTACGCTCCGGCCCCTCCGATTCCGCACCCGTCTTCGCCCCCTGAGGTTCCCCCGAGAGGCGGGGATACGTGACGGTGTTCACCGCGCTCGTGATATCGGCCGGCGGTGCGGAATCTCCGGCCGGACGTCGGGTCCGGCGGCAGAGTGGGTACCGGCCGTTCGTCCGGGCCGAGTTGTGTCCGTACGAACCTGCCCGGCCCGGAATCCGGCAAGCCCGGGCAGGCCTGTTGCGGACGGCGGCAACAGGAACCTGTCCGGGGTGGCGCGCCGAGACGTGCCGTCGTCGGGCGGTCAGCAGTAGAGGTTGGCTCCCTGCGCGACGCCGAGGATCGATGTGAAGCGCTGGTAGGCGTCCACGCGGCTCTGCACCTGTGCGGGGTTCCTGCCGTCGCACTCCAGCGAGCCGTTGATGCTGCGGATGGTCTGGCCGAAGCCCGCGCTGTTGACCATCGCGTTGTGCGGGGTCATGGAGCCGGGGCCCGACTGGGTGTTCCAGTACCAGAGGCCGGTCTTCCAGGCCACCGCCGCGTCGTTCTGGACGAGCCAGGGATTGCCCAGCAGGTCGATGCCGAGCGCGTCACCCGCGGCCTTGTAGTTGAAGTTCCAGCTGAGCTGGATCGGGCCCCGCCCGTAGTACGCCGCCTGGCCGGCCGGGCAGCCGTAGGACTGGCTCCAGTCGCAGTAGGTCGGGTAGTTGGCGGTGTTCTGCTCCACGACGTAGACGAGTCCGCCGGTCTCGTGGCTGACGTTGGCGAGGAACGCGGCGGCCTCCTGCTTCCTGACCGTGTCGCTGCCGCTGTTGGCGAATCCGGGGTAGGAACTCAGGGCGGCCTTGAGACCGTTGTAGGTGTAGAAGGAGTTCCGGTTCGGGAACATCTGGTTGAACTGCGCCTCGGAGACGACGAATCCGTCGGAGGGGTTCGTCGAGCCGCCGTCGCAGGCGTAGGGATCCCAGTACCAGGTGCTGATGACCGGGTCGTAGCCCGGGTTGTCGTGCTCGGCTATGTAGGCCTGGCCGTCTGTGTACCGGACTATGTCGCCGGTGGCGTAGGACTTTCCCGCCACCCAGTTCGGGTAGCTCGAACAGGATGCGGCGGACGCGCTCGCGGCCGGCAGCAGCGCCGGTGCGGAGGTTCCGATCAGAATCGCGGCCAGCAGGGAAGCGGCGCGGCGTTGTGACACAGGATCAGTCCTTTGCGGAGCAAGGCAGCGCCGGAGGCAGGCAGAGCCGTGCGCGCACGCCGACGGAGGGCCGACGCCGCGGAGTCCGGGCGGCCGCGGTGGGGGGTGTGGGGCCACACTCAACCGCTTTGGTCTGTACCAGTCAAGGGTGTAGACCAGTCAGTGCCTGACGGCGGTGGCAGGAAAACGCCGCGGGCCGGGCGGGGCCGGTTCGCGGCGGCCGCGGTTCACACCACAGCAGTCACCGAGGCATCACGGGCCCGTCCCGCCCGAAGCCGAACCGAAGGCGACCGCCCGGTTCAGGCTCGGAGACCGCTCCACGGACGGTGCGCCGATCGGGGCGCCCGCCGGCCGAAGAAGCCAAGTCTTGAATGCGTGGCACGACACGGGCCGGTCGAGCCGTCGGGGTCCGAAGGCGTCGGGCGATCGGACGCGGCACAGAAGGCACCAGGTGGTGCTCGGCTGCGCCGGACACCCGAACTCCCTTCGTTTCGGCTTCAGTTGTTGACGTCTGGAACGGGTGGGGATACAACCCGGAGAGAGCGCTCTCCGTCTGCTGTTGCTCCACCCCCACACACGCCGATCCGGCACGAGGAGACTCCGCATGCAGTCCTTAGCCAGCGCCCCGCCCCATGGACCGTCAGGCATGACAGAACGGGCAGGCCTGACCGCACGGGCCCGTACGGCTCTCGGTCTGGTCGTCGTCCTGCTCGCCGCCTGCGTCGCCTTCCTGACCCCGTCACCCGCGCACGCCGCCGACCAACTGCTCTCCCAGGGACGGCCCGCCACGGCGTCGTCGGTCGAGAACGGCTCCTTCCCGGCAGGGGACGCGGTCGACGGCAATACCGGGACCCGGTGGTCCTCGGCCTTCTCCGACCCGCAATGGCTGCGTGTCGACCTCGGCTCCGTCCAGCAGCTCACCCGCGTCACCCTGAACTGGGAGGCCGCCTACGCCACGGCCTTCCAGATCCAGACCTCCACCGACGCGAACACCTGGGCCACGGCGTTCTCGACGACAACCGGCACCGGCGGCACCCAGAACATCGCCGTCTCCGGCAGCGCCCGATACGTGCGCGTCCTCGGAACGGCGCGAGCCACCCCCTACGGCTACTCCCTGTGGGAGTTCCAGGTGTACGGGCCCGGAAGCACCACCCCGCCGGACACCTTCTGGGGCACGACCAGCGACATACCCGCCGCGAACAACGCCGTCGAAGTGAAGATCCTCAACCGCACCAACGGCAAGTACCCCGACAGCCAGGTGTACTGGAGCTTCAACGGACAGGTCCACTCCATAGCCGAGCAGCCGTACCTCGACATGCCGGCGAACTCCGCGGGCCGCATGTACTTCTACCTCGGTTCGCCGAACGGTCCCTACTACGACTTCATCGAGTTCACCGTCGGCGACAACGTCTTCAACGGCAACACCACCAGGGTCGACGCCTTCGGCCTCAAACTGGCCATGCGCCTGCACACCAAGGACGGGTACGACGCCGAGGTCGGTGAGGACCGGGCAACCTTCGCCGAGGACCGCGCGACCACCTTCCAGCGGTTCACCGCCGCCGTTCCCGACCAGTTCAAGGTGCTGGCCCAGAGCCAGGCCCCGTACCGGATCATCGCGCCCGGCAGCGACCCGAGCTTCCGGGCCGGCGGAGCCAACGCGAACTACTTCACCGCCTACGCCCAGTCCGTGGGCGTCAGCGCGGCCACCTCCGACATCTTCGGCTGCGCGGCGGCTCTCGCCGGCAACCCCGACATGTGCGCCGCCCTCAACCGCCATGTAGCCACCCTGCCGGCCTCCCAACAGGGCGATCCGGCCCAGTACTACAAGGCGGCGCCCGCGAACTACTACGCCAAGTTCTGGCACGACAACGCCATCAACCACCTGGCCTACGGTTTCCCCTACGACGACGTCGCGGGTCAGTCCTCCTTCATCTCCCACGGCAACCCCCAGTGGCTGCTGGTCGCCGTCGGCTGGTAGCCGCGTCCCGGACCGCGGGGGCCGCGCCGGCTCGACACCGTCGTGCCAGCGCAGGGGATCGATCACGACGCCGGGACTGAGGATCCCGGACGCCTCCAGCACAGCGTTGCCGGCTCACAAGGCGGCGAAGGGGTCGGGGCGCTGCCGGTCGTACCAAGGCCGGCGGTCCCGGCCCACCACGTGGTGGTGGGCGATGACGGCGCCTTGCACGATCAGGGCTTCCGAGACGTTGCCCGGTGCCCGTGCGCCGTCGTGCGGGCCGATCGGCAGCGGGTGTCCGCCCGGCCCGCACCAAAGGGGCGGCTACGGCTGGTCGGTCACGAACCGGTCGAGCACGGAGGTGAGTTCGGCCGGCTTCTCCACGGGCAGTTCGTGGCCGGCGTCCACGATCCGCACCACGGCGTCCGGGTAGGCCTTCGCCATCCGCAGCATCTGCGGGACGGGCAGTTGGATGTCGTGGTAGCCGTGGACCAGCAGGGTGGGGGTGCGGATCTCCCCGAGCCGGTCGAGGACGTCGAAGGACCGCATGGCGCCGTAGCACGTCATGACCACCTCGCGGGGTGTGTCCGCAGAGGCCCGGACGTGCTCGCGGATCTTCTCGCGCGGGTAGCCGGGGGCGAAGGCCCGCTGGATGTTGGCGGCCACGAACAGCTTGAACGGCACCAGGGTCGAGACCGCCATCAGCAGACCTCTCCCCCGGCTGTACGTCATCCTGCTGATCGAGTTCACCAGCACCAGCCGCTCGACCCGCTCGGGATGGTCGAGCGTCAGGGTCTGCGCGATCATCCCGCCCATCGAGTGGCCGACGAGGACGAACCGGTCGATCTCCAAGTGGTCGAGGACGGCGAGAACGTCACCGGCCAGCTCCGCCACGGTCCGCCGTCCCGACCCGGCGCTCTCCCCGTGCCCGCGCAGGTCCAGCCGTACGACCCGCCGCTTCTGGGCGAAGTGGTCCATCTGGTGGTCCCAGCGGTGCCGGTTGGCCGTCCAGCCGTGGATGAACACCAGGGGCACGCCGTCACCGTCGCGGGGGCCCTCGTCGTCGTACGTCAGCGCGGCGCCGTCGACTTCGAGCTGCGGCATGGGGCCTCCTGTAGTGCGGTCTGGTTACTCGTCGGTGTGGTTACTGGTCGGTACGGTATCCGGGCGCGGGGCCGCCGTCACCGTCGTTCGCCGAGGAATTCGAGGATGTGCCCGAACACGTCGAGGGCGGCGCCCCGGCCCAGGAACGTGTCCAGGTGGCCGTAGGCGGGGATCTCGGTGTACGACACGTCCAGCTGGGGCTGGCGGTGTGCCAGCACCTCGTGGCAGAGCTTCTGCGAGTCCAGCCACAGTCCGTTCTCGCTGCCCGCGAGCAGCAGCACCGGGGTGTCGATGCGGGCGGCCGCGTCCAGCGCGTTGGGCGGCAGCGCCCGGTACCGGTGGTCGGTGTCGTGCCAGCGGACGACGCTGCGGGCCAGTTCGATACGGCGCAGGTGCGGCAGGATCCACAGGGGCGCGGGCCCGAGGAGCTCGGCGAGCCGGTCGTGGGTGGCGTCGGACAGGTTCTCGTGCAGGAAGAGCGAAGCGCCCGAACCCCAGGCCGAGTTGTGGAGGATCTGGCAGGTCGGGTCAGGGCAGCCCGCCCCGCGGGAGGCCAGCGCGAACAGGGGCGTGTACTTCGACCGGAGACCCACCTTGCGGAAGTCGACCGGAATGTGGTCGATCCGGTTCTTCAGCAGCTCACCCGCCACCGTCATCCGCAGCGAGGTGCGCCCCGCGAGCTTCGGCGTCAGGAACACGCCCTGGGAGACGACGCCCGCGAGCCCGGGCACCAGCCCCGCCGTCATGCTCAGCGACAGGGTGAGGGAGCCGACGCAGTGGGCGACCACGAACAGTGGCCGGTCGCCGATGCCTTCGCGGACGCGGGAGACGGCTTCGGGGATGTCGTGGAGAGCGACGTCGTCGTACGTGTACCTCTGGCCGGTCTCGTTGTAGGGAAGCCGGCAACTGCCCCGCCAGTCGAGCAGCCAGGGCTCGTAGCCGTCGTCGAGCAGGACGTCGACCAGGTTGCGGGTCTCGGGGAGCAGGAACATGTCGGCGGACGCGGTGTGCCCGTGCAGGAGCAGCACTGCGGGCCGGTCCCGCTCGCCGCTGTCGATGCGGGTGAGGCCGAGGCGTACGCCGTCCCCGGCTCGGAAGGGGATCTCCTCGACCCGTGCCGGGTCGAGGCGGTGGCGCAGCGGCCGCAGGGCCGTGCCGGTCCTGACCTTGCGGATCGTCGGCCTGGTGCGGGAGTTGGGGGTTCTGAGGATCATCGGTGGCGCTCCGAGGGGGTGCGGGTGCGGCGCAGGTCGAGGAGGTCCGCGGCGGCGCGGGCGAAGGGGCCGAGCAGTCCGCGGCCCATCTCCGCGCCGAACCAGGCGAGCCAGGTGAGCTTGGCGGCGCGCTTCTCCTGGCCGGTCAGACGCGGGTCCACCTTGACGCCGTCGATCTGGTCGCGTACGTAGCTGTCCGCGGGCACGAGCAACTCGCCCGCGAGGCCGGCCGGTTCGCCCTCGCGGCCGATCTCGACACTCAGAGCGCGGGTCTGCCGCCATACGTCACGGCGGGCACGGGCGTACTTGTGGCCCTCCAGCCACCAGCGGCCTCCGTCGGCGTCGCGCAACGTCAGTCGGTAGCGCAGGAGTTGGTGGCGCGTCCCGTGCCGCTGCGGGATGCCCTCCTCGGGGCGGATCCAGGCGTCGCCGCGTTCCACGAGCAGCGGCGCGGGATGGGCCGCGGCGCACACCAGTTCGCCGCCGACGTCCACCCGGCGCTCCTTCACCAGTTGGTACATGCTCGCGATGGAGAGGGTGAGCGCCATCGAGCAGGGGGTGTCGGCTCCGGCGCCGACCGGGCCCACGGCGCCCTCGGTCGTCTCGGAGAACCACAGGTACGGCTGGTCGCCCTTGTGCGGCAGCCGGGCCAGACCGTCCTGGGCGAGCGCCTCGAACGTCCTCAGCTGGGCCTGGGCGTCGTAGCGGGCCGCCGGGCGCAGTCCGAGCGCCTCGACGAGCGCGGCGGTGCGTTCGCCGGTGGCCGCCGGCCCCTTCAGGGTCGCCTCGCACAGCTTGAGGGCGGTGGGACTTCGCAACACCCTTGCGAGGAAGCCGAGTTCGGGAACGGGGTCGGCCTCCAGGCGGGCCAGGGCGTCGGTGCGCCACTCGTCCCAGTCCTGTACGCGCACGTGCATCCCGCCGAACGCCATGTCCCGTACGACGTCGTCGAGGGTGTTGGGTACGCCGGTCAGGTTGTAGTCGAATCCCCAGGCGTCGGGTTCGCAGATGACGCCGGCCGCGACCCGGCTCACCCAGTCCACCGGGGCCGCGTTCAGACAGTGGAAGGCGGGCACGGTGCGGAAGCGGCCGAAGGCCGAGATGAGGCCGCTGCTCAGGTCCTGCGGGTTGTGGGCGCCCGTCCGGGTGTGGCCTCCGATGCCTCCCGGGCGCATCGCGGTGACGATCAGGCCGTGGTCGCGGGCCCGCCGCAGGGCGACCTCGGCGGCCCACTTCGTCTGGTCGTAGCCCGCGACGAGGCGGTCGACGTGGGCGAGCGGGTCGTCCTCGCCCATGGAGGCGATGCCGACCTCGTTGAAGACCGCGATCGAGGAGATGTGGTGCAGCGGCTTGGGCGGGCCGGTCGCCGCGAGTTCGGCCAGGGTCAGCGCGCCGATGACATTGCTCTGGCGCAGCGACTGGTAGCCGCGCAGGAAGTCGACGGCCGCCGCCACGCCCACGACGCTGTCCAGTTCGTGGGCGAGCTTGTTCCAGACGCCGTCGGACAGGCCGAGGTGCGGACGCCTGATGTCACCGGGGAGCACCGTTATCCGGCGGCGGATCTCCGCCGACCAGGGCAGCCGGTGGCTCTTCAGCGCCTCGCCGAGGCGGGCCGTGGCCGCCTCCTCGTCGGCCGCGCGAACGAGGCAGTGGACATGCGCGTCACTGTGCCTGAGCAGATCGAGGAGCAGATGGCTGCCGAGGAAGCCGGTGGCCCCGGTGAGCAGGATCCGGCGGGGCGGCAGCGGCTCGGGCGAGCCGGTCCAGGGCAGGCGGTCGGCCAGGGAGAGGTCGGCCAGGATCTGGTCGAGGTCTTCGGGACGGGCTGTGGCGTACGGGGTGCCGGCGCGGGTGGTCCGGACGCCGACCGTCGCCCCGGGCGGGATCCGGGGCGACGGGATCGATGGGGTGTCCGTGACGGGGGCCGGGCTGGAACCCGGGGCGAGAGCAGGACTGAATCCCGGGGCGGGAGCCGGGGCGGGGACCGCAAGGGTGTCCTGGGCCTGTGTGGTCCGGATCGCGTTGGTCGCCGGGGTCGGGGTTCGTGCGGCCGTCGGGGTTGCCGACGCGATCGGGGCCGAGACGGCGGCCGTGGCACCCGCGGTCGCCAGCCAGCGCAGGGCGAGGCTGCGCGGCCGGGCGTCGGCGAACACCTCGTCGAGGTCGATCTCCATACCCAGCTCGTCCTCCAGCGCCGCGACGAGTTCCACGGCGCCCACCGAGGTGCCCCCGGCGTCGAAGAAGTCGGTGTCGGGCGACAGGTGCCCTCCGGGTACGAAGGGAGCGGCCGCCACGGCGACGACGGCGGCCAGGGCGTCCGCGTCGGGTGCGGCGGGGGCGGCCAGGCCGCCGGCACCGCGGTCCGTCCCGGTACCGGTGTCGCCACCAGCAAGCGCACCGAACGGCACGGCGTCCGTGCGGGTACGGGACGCGACGACACCCGCGTCGTCACCAGACGACACGGCGGGCGCGTTCGCGTCCAGATCCGTACCGGCACCGGACAGCCCGATGGCCGCACCGGCGCGGGACGAACCGTCAGACGCGCCCACGTCCTCACCCGCACCGGACGCCACGGCTGTCGCACCCGCGTCCGCGTCCTCACCGGCAGGGGACGCGGAGGTGTCCGCCCGCACTCCAGCTCCCCTACCCGCACCCGACTCCGTGCCGGTTCCGGTCGCTGTGGACGTGGGTGTGGGGGCCTGTCTGATCCTGGCCAGCAGGGCCTCCACGCTCGGGCCGCCGTCACCCCGCTCGATCGCCTCACCGGTCGCCCGCTGTCCAGCGTGCGGCGACGCGTCCTCGTTCACTTCACTCATGAGAGCCCTTCCCCCTGTGCACTGTCCTTTTGGGCACTGCCTCCGCGGGCCGAGCCCGCTGCCCCGCTCACTGCCGCCGCCAGGAGCGGAAGGCCCGCAGCTGCTCCGGCGTGACCACGCTCTCCAGGTGCTCGTCGTCCTGGTCGCCGCCACCGAGCGCGGCCAGCAGACGCCGGGCCGGTACGTTGCGGTCGGTGCGCTCCGCCGTCAGCCGGACCTTCACGCAGCCCAGTCGGTCGGCGCGGTCCGCCAGCCAGCCCAGCAGCCGTTCCTCGACGCCTCGGCCGAGCGCGCGGCAGCTCAACACCCAGGCGAGGACGTCGAGTCGATCGCCGTCCGCGCGCAGGGCGAGCAGGCCGATCTGGCCGTAGTCGCCGAAGCGGTCCCGCGCCGCGGCCGTCCACACCTCGCCGTGCTCGCGCCACCGCGCCAGATCACCGCCGTCGGCGGACCGGGGATGGAGGGTGAACTGATTGGTGCGGCGGACGAGTTGCTCGGCCCGCTCGACGTCGGCCCCGGACAGCGCCCGGATGTCGACCTCCAGTTCCAACTGGGCGAGGAACTCCTCGAATCCGGCCTGCTCGCGCACCGCGTCCCGTTCCCGCTCCTGCGTGTAGAACCCTGCCCGCAGTCCGTCCTCGGCCGTCGCCGCCGCCGGGACCAGTGGCCACAACCGGCCGAGGAATTCCTCCAGTTCGGCCGCGGGAGGGCAGGTCACCGACAGCACCTCCGGCAGCGCCGACCGCACTCCCGCGATCTCGACCGGGTTGTCGTCGAGGAAGAGGAAGCTGTCCGGTCCCAGGTTCAGGGTGCGCGCCACCTCCGTGAGACGGCCCGGCTTCGGACCCCAGCCCGCGGAGAGCACGCTGAAATGCTCCGCCTTCAGCGTGCTGTCCGGACGGTCCAGGACCGCCCGTACGGTGTCCTCGTCGTTGTTGCTGACCAGCGCGAGCAGCGCGCCCGCGGCACGCCACCGCAACAGCCTCCGTGCCAGCAGGGCGCGCGGTCCGCTCAGATCCACCGACTCGGGGCCGATCTCCCCGGCGACCCCGCCCCACAGGGTCTCGTCGCCGTCGACCGCGATCACCTTCGGCGCGGGACGCAGCACTGCTCGTACCAGTTGGGCCAGCCGCAGGGCCACCGCCGCCTGGAAGTGCGGGGTGAAGGGGAGATGGGCCAGCCGTTCGGTCCGTTCGTCGAAGCGTTCCGCGACGGCGTGGTGCCGCGTCCAGTCGTCCGGGCCCAGCACCGCGATGCCGGGCGCATCGGTCAGCTCGGCGACGAGGTCGCTCTCCCATCGCGCGAAGCGGTCGTCCTGCCGCGCCGAGGGCAGGACGCCGACGATCAGTGGTCGGCGGGTCCGCTCGGACAGGGCCCGCAGCGCGGCCGGGTAGGCGGTGCGCAGTTCGGTCAGCACCGTGTCGGTCACCGGGCCGAAGCGTTCCAGGTCCGCCGCCCGCAGCAGCACCACGCCCACCGCTGTCGCGGGGTCGGTGAAGACGCCCGAGGGATCGCGCAAGGCGGCGAGCACCTGGTGGTACGGAGCTTCGGCGACCGTCGGACCCCTGTCCCGCGCCCGCTCCCGCGCTCCTTCCCGCGTACCGTCCTGGAGCGCCGCCTCGCACAGCAGCGGCAGGTTGCCGAGCGCGAAGGTGGCGGCGAGCGCGAGCGAGCGGCGCGGGTGGGCGGCGGGCTCCCGCTCGAACGGAGTCGCCGTCGCACCCGTCGTACGGACCGCCGCGGTCGGGTCGTCGGCCGTCTCGGCGAGCAGCCGCAGGAACGCCTCCGCCAGTTCGGTGGAGGTCACCGCGTCCAGGATGTCGAGGTTGTGGTCGAGCCGTACGCGGCCCGCGTCCGGGGTCATGGTGACCATGAGGTCGAGGTCGGAGTATCCCGTTCCGGCCGGCAGCACCTCCAGCCGGCCGAGGCGGGCCGCCGCCGAGGAGCGCACGTAGTTGAAGTACACCTCCACCAGCGGGGCGTTCGCCCGGTGAAGCCCCTGCCTGGCCAGTGTCGACAGCACGTCCGAGAACATGGCGCCCTTCGCGAGGACCCGGTCCAGACGCGCGTCCGTCCGGCGCAGTACCTCCTCGATCCGCTCCCCCGCCCCCGCTTGTGCCGGGAACGGCACCGGTACGCCGAAGAAGCCCACCGCGTCGTACGCGTCGGCGTGGATGCGTGTGTCGACGGGCACGGCGAGCACGAAGCGCTCCCGCTCCCGCATCCTGGCCAGCAGTACGGTCAGGGTGCCGAGACAGAAGGCGGCCGGCGTGACGGCGAGCCTGCTCGCGGCCGCCGACACCCGCTCCATCAGCCCGTCGGGTATCTCCACGGTCACGCTGCCGGCCCGGTACGAGCGCGTCGCCGGGCGCGACCGGGCGAGCGTCAGGTCGAGACGCTCGCTGCCGTGGAAGGCCTCGCGCCACTCGGCGGTGGCGGCGCCGGATGCGTCGCCGGTCCGCTGGGCCTCGATCAGCAGGTCGATGTCACGGTTGGTGACGGCGCCGCCGAGCGAGGTGCCGGACAGTTCGGCGTCGATCTCTCCCGCGACGAGCAGCAGCGACTGCAGATCGCTCACCGCGTGGTGCGCGCCGAACACCAGGAGCTGGCCACGCGGACCGGCGTCGAGCAGCTCGAACCGCCACAGCGGCGCCCTCGCCAGGTCGAACGGTGGCTCAAGGAGCCGGGACAACCGGTCGCCGGCGTCGAGTACGGCATCGGCGGGCACGTCCGTCCAGCGCAGCGACGGCTCCGTCAACTCCCGCTCCACACGCAGCTGTCGGTTCCGTCCGCCGCCTGCGGCCATCGCCGTGCGCAGGGCCGCGTGCCGTCCGGCGAGCCGGGTGACGATGTCGGTGAGCGCCTCGCGGGTGGTCGGAGCGGTGAGCCGGACGGCCAGGCCGACCGCGTGCGCCGCGTCCGGCATGCCCGGCTGGGCGCTGCGCAACAGCCGTACGACGTCGCGGGTCGCGGGCCGCAGCTCGCTCTCGGGCACCTCGGGCGTGACGTCGGGCTGGGGCTCCTCCCTCCGTGCCCCGGCGGCGCGTTCGGGCAGCACCTCGCCCAGGGCTCGCGCGAGGCCGCGGATGTCGGACGCCGAGAAGACGGCGGCGGCCGGGAGTTCGGCGCCCAGCTCGCGGGTGAAGGCGTTGCGCAGCCGGACCAGCATGAGCGAGTCCAGGCCCAGTTCCTTGAGGGGCGTGGTCGCGGACAGCTCCACGGCACCGCCGGAGACCTGGCCGACCTTGGTCCGTACATACGCTTCGAGCCGTGCGGCCCGCTCCTGGGCGGTCGTCGCCGCGAAGACCCGTGCGACGAGGTCGTCCGTGCCCGCCGTGTCCGCGGCGGTGGTGATCAGGTCGCCCAGGATCGGGCGGGTGCGCGCCGCGTCCGGGTCGAGCTCCAGTGACTCCCGGTCCAGGGCGAGGGGGGCGAGCTGGCGGCGGGAGGTGGCGAGCACCCGTTCGAACAGGTCGCCGCCTTCCGCCGGGGTGAAGGCGACCAGACCCGAACGGCTCATCTCGGCGCCCCGGGTGCCGGAACCGGCGACCATGCCGACCTCCGTCCAGGCGCCCCAGTCCAGGCTCAGCGCCCGGCGGTCGGTGCGGGAGAGGTGGTGTGCCCAGGCGTCGAGGAAGGCGTTCGCCGCCGCGTACGGGCTCTGGCCGGCCGAGCCGAGGACACCGGCTGCCGAGGCGAAGAGGACGAACCTCTCGGCCTCCGGGGCCAGTTCGGTGAGCAGGGTGGTGCCCAGGACCTTGGGGGCGAGCACGCGCAGGACGCGTTCGTCGGTCAGGTTCGCCACCGTGGCGTCGTCGAGGACCCCTGCCGCGTGGACGACCGTGGCGATCGGTCCGGCCTCTCGTCGTACGGCGTCCAGGGCGGTCGTGAGCGCGGCGCGGTCGGCGACGTCCGCGCGGGCGAGGTGCACGGTGACACCGCGTGCTTCGATCCCCTTGATCCAGCTCTCCGCGGCCGCGTCGGGTCCGCCCCTGCTGAGCAGGGCCAGTCGGCGGGCACCCCGGCGGACCAGCCGCTCGGCGGCCACCCGGCCGAGGCCGCCCAGACCGCCCGTGATGAGGTGCACGCCGTCCGCGGTGATCCCGCCGTGGCCGCCGTCGTCCGGGCGGGTGCGGGCCAGCCGTGGCACCAGCCGGCCCGATTCCCTTAGCGCGACGAGCCGTTCGTCGTCCGCGTGCCGCAGCTGTGTCCACAGGTCGGCGTCGCCGTCCGTGGCCGGCAGGTCGATCAGCGTGGTGAGCAGTTCCGGGTACTCCTGGGCCACCGAGAGTCCGAAGCCCCAGGCGAGCGCCTGCTGAGGGCGTGTCACCTGTGTGCTGTCACCGGCGGCCTGGCTGCCCCGTACGACCACGAACAAGCGCGGGGTCCGGCCCCTCGGACGGTCGGCGAGCGCCCGTACCAGGTGCAGGGTGCTCAGGCAGCAGTGCCGCGCGGCCTCTTCGGCCGTGGCGGTGTCCTCGACGGCCGGCGCGTCGAGGGCGGACAGCTGCACCACCCGCTCCGGCGGCCCGTCGGCGAAGGCCTCGTCGAGCAGACGGGTCAACTGCCGTGGATCGGAGGGATCGAGCACATAGCGGTCGGAGCCCTCGGCGCCGAACGCCGCGCCTCTGCGCACGATCACATGGGGCACGGCGGCCAAGGCCAACCGTTCCGCCAGTGCGTCGGCCACACCGGTCTCGTCGGCCAGGACGAGCCAACTGCCGTCGACGGGCCGCTCCTGTGCGGCCGGGCGCGGCTGCCAGCGGGTCTCGAAGAGCGCGCCGTCCAGCGGCGAGAGCGCGGCGAGTTCGAACTCCGTCGCTTCCAGGACCAGTTGGTCCGTCTCGTCCCAGAGCCGCAGATCCAGGAGCGCGGTGTCCCCGTCCACGGAGCGCAGCCGGCAGGTCGCCCACGCGGGCGCGGTGCGCAGGCCCGTGTAGCGCAGCCGTCCGACACCGGCGGGCACGAAGGGCCGACCCGCGGGCGCGTCGGCCGGCAGGGCCGCCGTGTGGAAGGCGGCGTCGAGGACCGCGGGGTGGAGCAGATGACCGGCGGCGGGCCGCCGGGCGAGTCGGCCGACCGCCGCGGTGTCCGTGCGGTGGCCCTGCTCCAGGATCCGGAAGGCGGGGCCGTAGTCGATGCCAAGGGCCGTGAGCCCCGCGTAGACGGCGGGCAGGTCTGCCTCTTCCTCGCACCGCTCGCGCAGCGCGGCGCGCTCCTCGCCCGCGTCCGGCGCGGCGGGCGCGGGTTCGACGACGGTGTCGACGACCCGTCCGGTGACGTGCCGCTCCCACGCCGCGCGCCGCTCCCCGGTGGCCGCCGAGGCGATCGCGAAGTCCCGTGAGCCGTCCTCCCCGGCGGGATGCAGCACCAGTTGCAGCCGTACGGGCTTGTCCGCGTCCAGCACCAGGGGCCGCACGAACCTCACGTCGGCCAGTCGTACCTCGCCGCCGTCCCGCAGCGCGGACGCGCCCTCCAGCGCCAGGTCGAGGAAGGCGGCGCCGGGCAGCCAGACCTCGCCGGTGACCCGGTGGTCGGTGAGGTAGGCGAAGCGGCTGTCGCGCAGGTCGATGGCGCTCTGGAAGATGTGCCGGCCGGGTGTGTCGCTGGCCTCGACATGCGTGCCGAGGAGCGGTGAACCCCCGCCCGTCCCGGTGGCCGGGGCGGGTGTACGCCAGTGGCGTTCGCGGGCGAAGGCGTACGTGGGCAGGTCGATCCGGCGGCCCTCGGGGAGCAGCACTGGCCAGTCGGGCGTGTGCCCTCCCTCGTACAACTCCCCCAGCCGGCCCAGCAGAACACCCTGTCCGTCCCGCCCACGGCTCAGCGAGCCGACCGCGACCGCGTCGATCCCCGCCTCGGCCGCCACCGCCTCGATGGACGCGGTGAGTGAGGGGTGCGGGCTCAGCTCGACGAAGTAGCGGTGGCCGTCGTCCAGCATCCGCCGGATCGTGTCCGCGAAACGGACGGGGCGCCCGAGGTTCGCGTACCAGTGGTCGGCGTCCAGCCGGTCGCCGGGCACCGGTTCGGCCAGCACGGTCGAGTACAGCGGGGTCGGCGTGCGGGTGCCCCGGATGCCGGAGAGCCGGTCCAGCAGATCCGCGCGGACCGGGTCCATCAGGGGGGTGTGGGAGGCGAACGGCGTCGACAGCCGCCGTACCGGGATGTCCCGCGCTTCGAGTTGCTCGCGCAGTTCGGCCAGCGCTGCGGTGTCGCCGGAGACGGCCGTGGAGTGCGCGCTGTTGACCGCCGCGACGAACAGCCGGTCCGGGTGGTGCGCGAGCAGCTTCTCGGCCTCCGTGCGCGGCAGCTCCAGGGCCAGCATGCCGCCCTGTCCGACCAGCGGAGCGACCGCTCGGGCGCGCCCGGTCACCACGGTCACGGCGTCGTCCAGGGTGAGGGCGCCCGCGCTGTACGCGGCGGCGATCTCGCCCAGGCTGTGCCCGATCACGGCGTCCGGGCGGACGCCGAGCGCGCGCCAGGCGGCGGCCAGGGCCGCGTTGACCGCGAACAGCACCGGCTGCAGGTACTCGGTGCGGTCGAGCGGGGCGAACTCCTCGGGCGCGGAGAGCACGTTGAGCACCGACCAGCCCACCTGTCGGTGCACCGCCTCGTCGATTCGGGCCAGCTCCTCGCGGAAGGCCTCCGACTCGGCCGCCAACTCCATTCCCATGCCCGGCCACTGGCCGCCGTGCCCGGCGAAGACGAAGGCCACCTTGCCCGCCTGCTCCTCGCGGGGCGGGGTCAGTTGCATCCGTCCGGTCGCCAACGCGTCGAGCCGTGAGCGCAGTTCGTCCCGGTCGCCTGCCACGATCCCCGCTCGCCGCTCGAAGTGGCTGCGGTGTCGCGCCAGGGTGTGGGCGACGTCGGGCAGGGCGACATCCTCGTCCAGGTACCGGGCCAGCCGTGCGGCCTGCCCGCGCACGGCGGCCTCACCGCGCCCGGACAGCGCGAACAGCCTTTTCCCGGGGGTGGTTTCGTCCTCCGGCGGGACATCGGCCGGCTCGGCCTCCTCCACGATCAGGTGGGCGTTGGTTCCGCTGATCCCGAAGGCGCTCACACCGGCCCGCCGTACACGTTCGCGCGACGACGGCCAGGCGACCGTCTCCCGCAGCAGGTGCAACCCGCTGTCGTCCCAGTCGACATGGCGGCTGGGCGTGCCGGCGTGCAGGGTGCGCGGCAGGGACCGGTGCCGCAAGGACTGCACGACCTTGATGAGACCGGCCACGCCCGAAGCCGCCTGCGCGTGACCGATGTTGGACTTGAGCGAGCCGAGATGCAGGGGGCGGCCCTGGGGGCGCGAGGGGCCGAAGACCCCCGCGAGGGCGTTCGCCTCGATCGGGTCGCCGAGGGTGGTGCCGGTCCCGTGCGCCTCGACGTAGTCGATGTCGGCGGGTTCAAGGCCGGACTGCTCCAACGCCCGCCGGATCACCTGTTCCTGGGCCGGACCGTTCGGCGCGGAGAGGCCCTGGCTGCGGCCGTCCTGGTTGACCGCCGTACCGCGCAGCACGGCCAGCACCTCGTCGCCGTCGCGCCGTGCGTCGCAGAGCCGCTTCAGTACGACCATGCCCGCGCCCTCGGCCCAGATGGCACCGTCGGCGTCGTCGGAGAAGGAGCGGCAGCGGCCGGTCGGGGACAGCCCCCGCAGACGGCTGAACTCGACGAAGGTTCCCGGCGTCACGATCAGCGTCACCCCGCCGGCGAGCGCCAGGTCGCATTCGCCCGACCGCAGCGCCCGCGCCGCCAGGTGCAGCGCCACCAGGGACGACGAGCACGCGGTGTCCACCGTCAGCGCCGGTCCGGTCAGGCCCAGCGTGTACGCGAGCCGGCCCGAGGCCACGCTCGGCGCCGATCCTGTGCCGACGTACCCGTCCAGCTCATCCAGCCGGGAGCCCGCGAGGTAGTCGCTGCCGAACATGCCGACGTACACGCCGGTGCTGCTGCCCGCCAGCTCGGCCGGCACGATCCCGGCGCGCTCCAGTGCCTCCCAGGCCGTCTCCAGCAGCAGCCGCTGCTGCGGGTCCATGGCCGCCGCTTCCTTCGCGGTGATACCGAAGAAGCCCGCGTCGAAGGACTCCAGGTCGTCGAGGAAGCCGCCTTCCTTGGCGTAGGACTTGCCCAGTGCCTCCGGGTCGGGGTCGTGCAGCGACTCCACGTCCCAGCGGTCCGCCGGGAACGGGCCCACCGCGTCGCGACCCTCGGCGACGAGTTGCCACAGGCCCTCGGGGTCGCTCACTCCGCCGGGCAGACGGCAGGCCATGCCCACCAGGGCCAGCGGCTCGTCCGGCGCCGGGGTGCGAGGGGACCGCGGATCGGGTGCGCCGCGCCGGGTGGTGCGGCCGTCGGTGGCGAGTGCGGTGGTCAGCAGGTGGGCGGAGAGCCGGGCCGCGGTGGGGTGGTCGAACAGCAGGGTGGCGGGGAGCCTGGCGCCGATGCGGGTGCCGATGCGGTTGCGGAGCTCCACCGCCGTCACCGAGTCCATGCCGAGGTCACGCAGCGGCTGATCGGGGCGGACGGAGTCCGCCGAGCGCAGGCCGAGTGCCCGGGACGTCTCCTCACGGACCAGGGCGAGGACACGTGCGGCGCGGTCGGCCTCCGGGAGCCGGGCCAGCCGGTCCGCCAGACCGGCACCGCCGTCCTGACCGGTGCGGGGCGCGGGCAGGAGCGAGCGCCACAGGGCCGCCGTGCCGTCGTCCGTGGCAGCCGCGGACTCGCGCAGGCGGGGCAGGTCCAGGGACCAGGCGACCAGGTGCGGAGCGCCCCGGCGCAGGGCGAGTTCGACGAGTTCGCGGCCCTGGTCGGGGGTGAGGGCGCGGTGGCCCAGCCGGGCCATCCGGTCCAGGTCAGCGTGTTCGGCGGCGAGACCTTCGCCCGCCCAGGCGCCGAAGGAGACCGAGACTCCGGGCAGGCCCAGCGCCCGCCGGTGGTGGGCCAGTTGGTCGAGGAAGACGTTGGCAGCCGCGTAGTTGCCCTGGCCCGGACTGCCGAGCACGCCGGCCGCCGAGGAGATCAGCAGGAACAGGTCGAGCGGTGTGCCGGCGGTGAGCCGGTGCAGATGGGCGGCGCCGTCCACCTTGGGGCGCAGCACCCGCGCGAGGCGTTCGGGCGTCAGCTCGGCGACCACTCCGTCGTCCAGGATTCCGGCGCAGTGCACGACTCCGCGCAGCGGCAACTCGTCGCCGACGGCGGCGAGTACGCCGGCCAGGGCTGCGGCGTCCGCGACGTCGCACTCCGCGATCTCGACCTCGGCGCCGAGCACGGCCAGTTCGGCGGTGGCCTCGGCGGCACGCGGATCCGCCGCTCCCTGACGTGAGGTCAGAAGGAGCCGGGGGACGCCGTGTTCGGCGAGGAGCCGGGCGATGTGCCGGCCGACGGCACCGAGTCCGCCGGTGATCAGCACCGTGCCGTCGGTGGGCGCCAGGGAAGCACGGCCGACGAGGTCGAGGACGACAGGGGCGCCCGACGCGCTGCCCCGCCGTATCGCCTCGCGTGCGGCGGTGACGGGCAGGACGTGGGGGCGGGCCGGGCGCGTCCGCCCGGCGACGGTCTCGTGCAGCGCCCGGGCCGCCTCTTCGGTACCGGTGGCGCCGTCGGGCGCGAGGGGCAGGGCGGCCGCGGTGGTGAACGGCATGTCGTCCGGGAGCACCGCGACCAGCCGTGCGTCGGCGACCGCCATGGAGCCGGGCGGGGTGTCGGCGAGGGCGACGACCCTCAGGCCAGGGCTCAGGTCCGTCACGTCGGCGGCGGTCTCGGTGACCACACCGGCGCGGGCGGTACGCGGCCGCTCCCCGCCGGGCCCGGGAACCGCCACGGCGTGCACCTGGATCCTCACCCGGCCCGGGGTCAGCGCCGGGGGCACCACCGCGCGCAGGGTCGGGTCGGCCGCGGGACCGGCCAGTTCGTAACTGTCACCGGCCGGGATCCGCAGCGCGTCGGCCGCGCGGGCACGCACCAGCCGTGGAACGAGCAAGAAGCCGTCCCGGAAGGCGAGTTCGGGCTCGCCGGCATGGGCTAGCGCGGTCGGCAGGACGTCGGCGGGAGGGGAGCCCCCGAGGTCGAGCAGGGTCAGCCCGAGGTGCGGGTGTTCGGTCCGGGCGCTGCGGGCGAGGCCCCACAGCACGGACTGGGCCAGGCCGGGCACGGTGTCCCCGGGACCGGTCGCGACCGCGTCGCGGGTCACCCAGACGGTCCGGGCGGGCTGCCGGTCGTCCGCGAGCGCGATCAGGGCGTGCAGTTCGGCCAGCGCCACAGCGGCCAACTCCTGGGCGGCGGCAGCCGGTTCGGCATCGACCGCCGGACGCGGCCAGAATCGTACGACGATGTCGGCGCCCGTCTGACGCACCTGGACGCCTGCCGCCGCCAGGCCGCGCAGGGCTGCCGCGACCTCCGGGTCCGAGCGGTCGCCGTGGACGGCCCACGCGGCGCCCGGTACCGCCGCGGGCTGTTCGGTCACGGCCGTCCACGCCACTTCGTACAGGTGACGGCCGTTCTCCGAGGCGCTGTTCAGGTCCGCCGGGTCGGCGGCCCGCAGCCGTACGTCCTCCAGCCGGCCCGCAGGGAGGCCGTCGGTGTCCCACAGGGTCACGTCGAGGGTGAGGTCCGTGCCCGAGCCGCCCGACCGCCGTACCAGCGCCGTGAGGTCGCTCGCGCCGCCGGGCGGCAGGACGCAGCGGCCCACCGCGACCGGCAGCAGCACCCGGCCGTCGGACGCGTCCAGCGCGGCGGCCACGTGCAGTGCGGCGTCCAGCAGCGCCGGGTGGACGGGGTAGGGATCGCTCGCGTCGCGGGCCATGGCGGGCAGGGACAGCTTGGCCAGCAGCTCGCCGTCGGCGGTGGTCGTGACCGCCGACCGGACGCCCTGGAAGGAGGGACCGTAGCCGAGACCGAGCGCGGCCAGCCGTTCGTACGTGTCCGCGCTCCAGGCGGATTCGGCGGCCTCCGGCCACACCGGCGGCCGTGCCGCCGCCACCGGGGCGGGGGCGGCCGCCGACGCGGTGGCGTGCAGGGTCCAGCCCGGGGCCTCCTGGCCGCGCGGGCGGCTGTGCACGGTGACCTCCGGCGCGGATCCGGTGGTGACCACTTCGACCGACACCTCGACCGTGCCGGTCTCCGGCAGTACGAGGGGCGCGAGCAGGAGCAGATCGGTCACGTCGCCGGGCACGTCCGGGCGGGCCACGGCGAGCGCGGCACGGCACAGCTCCATCACGGTCGTGCCCGACACCACGGTCCGCCCGAACACGGCGTGGTCGGGCAGCCAGTCGGCGGTGGCCGGGGACCATTCGTTGCGGAAGGTCCAGCGGGTCTCGTCCGCCGACTGCAACTGGACGCCCAGCAACGGGTGCGCGGCGCGGTCGAAGAGACCGGAGGCCACGGCCCCGGACCGGGGTTCGGGGTCGATCCAGTAGGACTGAGGATCCCAGGCGTACGTGGGCAGGTCGGCCGCCTCCGTGTCGGGAACGACGCGGCGCCAGTCGATCCGCCGTCCATGGACGTGGAGTTCGGCGGCGGCCCGGTCCAGACAGGCGGGTCCGTCCTCGTCGCGGCGCAGCGATCCGACGGCGACCAGGTCCTCGTGGCCGCGGTCCTCGGCGACCGTGCGCACGGCGGTGACGAGTGAGGGGTGGGGGCTGAGTTCGACGAAGTAGCGGTAGCCGTCGGCCGTCATACGTTCCACGGCGGGCGCGAAGCGCACGGGTTCACGCAGGTTCGTGTACCAGTAGTCGGCCTCCAGCTCCTCCGTGACCGGCTCGCCGGTGACCGTGGAGTACCAGGCCACGGTGCTCGGGGAGGTGGTGACGCCGTCGAGTTCGTCGAGGATCGTCGCGCGCAGTGGCTCGACCCGGGCGCTGTGGGAGGCGTAGTCGACGTCGAGGCGGCGGACGAACACCTGCTCCCGGTCGAGATCGGCGAGCAGGGCGGCGAGCGGCTCCACGCCACCGGCGACCACGGTCGAGCGACCGCTGTTCACGGCGGCGACGGACACCCGGCCGCCGAGGTCGGCGAGGCGCGCCTCGACCTCGGTGTGCGGCAGGGCGACGACGGCCATGGTCCCGGTGCCGGACAGCTCGGTCAGGGCCTGGCTGCGCAGGGCGACCACCGCGGCGGCGTCGTTGAGGCTCAGTGCCCCGGCGACGCAGGCCGCGGCGACCTCGCCCTGGCTGTGCCCGATCACCCCGTCCGGGCGTACGCCACGGGCCCGCCACACCGCTGCCAGGGAGACCATCACGGCGAAGAGAACCGGCTGGACGACGTCCACCCGTTCCAGGGAGGGGGCGCCCTCGTCGCCGCGCAGGACGGCCGCCACCGACCAGACGGTGAACGGGCGCAGCGCGGCGTCGCAGCGGTCGAGTTCGTCGGCGAACACCGGTGACCGGTCGAGGAGTTCACGGGCCATGCCGGACCACTGGGCACCCTGGCCGGGGAAGACGAACGCCAACTTGCCCGGCGGGAGCGTCTGTTGCGGCCCCACGACCAGGTCGGAGTCCGGCTTCCCCTCGGCGAGGCCGCGGAGCGCGCTGAGCAGTTCGTCGTGGTCGCCCGCCCGGACGACGGCTCGGTGCTCGAAGTGTGTGCGGTGGTGGGTCAGCGTTCCGGCGACATCGGGCAGTGCCGGCCGCGGTTGTGCGGCGAGCGCGTCGAGCAGGCGGGCCGCCTGCCCCCGCAGGGCCGGGAGGGTGCGGGCGGACAGCGGGAAGAGGGCGGGCTCGGCGGTACCGGAGTGCCGGGCGGTCCTGGGAGCGGGAGCCGGCGTCGGCCCGGTACGGGGGCGCCGGGCGGGCGTCGGCGTGGGAGCCGGTGTCGGCGCCGGCATCGCTGCCGGTCGTGCCAGATCCTCCGGTGACTCCTCAAGCACCACATGCGCGTTGGTGCCGCTGATCCCGAACGCGCTCACCCCGGCCCGCCGCACCCGGTCACCGCGCCGCGGCCACGCCTCGGCGGCGCCGTGCACGCGCAGGCCGCCGTGCGCCCAGTCGACGTGCTCGGTCGGGGTCTCGGCGTGCAGGGACGCCGGGAGCCGTTCGTGGCCGAGCGACAGGACCGTCTTGATGACGCCGCCGATGCCCGCAGCGGCCTGTGTGTGACCGATGTTGGACTTCAGGGAGCCGACGCCGAGCGGCCGGTCCGCCGGACGTCCCGGTCCGAAGACCGACGCGAGCGCGCGGCCCTCGATGGGGTCGCCGAGCGGCGTGCCCGTGCCGTGCGCCTCGACGTAGTCCAGGTCGCCCGGCCGGAGCCCGGCGTCGTCGAGGGCGGCGCGCAGCACCCGTTCCTGCGCCGGACCGTTCGGCGCGCTCAGGCCCTGACTGCGGCCGTCCTGGTTGATCGCCGACCCTTTGACGACCGCGAGGACCCGGTCGCCGTCCCGGCGCGCGTCCGCGAGCCGCTTGAGGAGCACCAGACCGCAGCCCTCGGCCCACACCACCCCGTCCGCCTCGGTGGAGAACGGGCTGCACCGCCCGGACGGCGACAGCCCGCGCAGCCTGCTGAACTCGACGTGCCCGCGCGGTGTCACGAGGAGCGTCGCGCCACCGGCCAGCGCGAGGTCGCACTCGCCGCCGGCCAGTGCCCGCGCCGCCAGGTGCAGGGCCACCAGAGAGGAGGAGCAGGCGGTGTCGACCGTGACGGCCGGCCCCTGGAGTCCGAGGGTGTAGGCGATGCGCCCGGACGCCACGCTGGACGCCGAGCCCGTGCCGACGTGCCCGTCGAGCCGGTCCAGCGGGGCCGAGGCGAGGTATCCGCTGTCGTACAGGCCGACGTAGACGCCCGTCCGGCTGCCGTTCAGCGTCTCCGGGACGGTCCCGGCGCGCTCGATCGCCTCCCAGCCGGTCTGCAGGAGCAGCCGTTGCTGCGGGTCCATGGCCGCGGCCTCGCGCGGCGAGATCCCGAAGAAGGCCGCGTCGAATCGGTCGATGCCGGTCAGAAATCCGCCGCGCAGGGTGTACGCCTTGCCGGTGGCCTCCGGGTCGGGGTCGTAGAGCCCCTGGGTGTCCCAGCGGCCCGCGGGTACCTCGCCGACGGCGTCCTCGCCCGCGGCCAGCAGCCGCCAGAGGGCCTCCGGGTCGTCGGCGCCGCCGGGGAACCGGCAGGCCATGGAGATGATCGCGATGTCGTCGTCCCCCCGCGCGGACGAGCCGGCGGGCGCGGAGGCCGGGGTCACATCGGCCGCGCCCAGGGGCTGTTCGTCGAAGATGGCCTCGGCGATCCCCGCGATCGTGGGGTGGTCGAAGACGAGGGACGGCTCAACGGGCCGCCCGGTCCACTTGGACAGGCCTGCGGCCAGGGCCACCAACTGCCGTGATCCCAGACCGAATTCGGCGATCGGGCGCTCCGGTGCGACGGCCGACGGGGCAAGCCCGGCCACTTCGGCGACGGCCGACGTCAACCAGGCCCGCACCCCCTCGGAGGTCGTCGGGGACGTCTCGGGGAACTGCTTCGGAGACTCGTTCGCAGGCATCTGGGCTGGTGTCCTCGTGAACTTGGGCTCAGGTGGATTCCGTACGGCCGACGCGACGGGTGCGTACGGCGTACGACTGATGCGGCCGACGCACGGCTGACGGCGGACGGCGTACGACCGATGCGACGGACGGCAGACGGCAGGGTGCAGAAGGTGGATTCGGTTGGCGTGCGGCGGATTCCGGCGGCTGTACGAGGGCGGTACGACCGCCATGGCGCTGACGCACGACCGCCGTACCGACGGCCTACGGCCTGTCCACCGAGGAACAGGCTCACCCGAGCCCGCCGTTGACCCGCCGACGGCGTGTGGGGACGCCGCCGGAGGGGGAGGTCATCTCGCCGCGGGGCCGCCGACCAGGGAGAGAGTGCCGTCGAGATACGCCGCCCGGGATGCGCGGCGCTGGATCTTCCCGCTGGACGTCTTGGGGATGGTGCCGGGGTGGACGAGCACGACGTCGCGCACCGGCAGGCCGTGCGCCTCGCCGATCGCGCCGCGGATCAGATCGATGATCTTCTCGGACTCGCCCGCCGCCTCGGGGGCCGTCTCGGCGACGACGACGGGCTGCTCGCCCTCCCCTCCGTCGTCCACGGAGAAGGCGGCGGTGCAGCCGGGCCGCAGCGCCCAGTGGGACATCTCGGCGGACAGTTCCAGGTCCTGCGGGTAGTGGTTGCGTCCGTCGATGACCATCAGGTCCTTGAGACGGCCGGTGACGAAGAGTTCGCCGTCCCGCAGGAATCCGAGGTCGCCGGTACGCAGGAAACGGCCCTCGCGCCCCTTGAGGGTGGCCCGGAAGGTCTGCCGGGTGGCGAGCGCGTTGCGCCAGTAGCCCTTGGCGACACTCGCGCCGGAGACCCAGATCTCGCCGACCTCGCCCTCGGGCAGCTCCTCCTGCTGTTCGGGGTCGGCGATCACCACGGTGATACCGGGGCCGGGCCGGCCGGAGCCGACCGCCGCCGCGTCCGCCGACCTGGCCTCCGCCGCGCCGGTGTGCGGCCCGCCCCCGGCCCCGTCGGTGGCGGTGGCCAGGGTGGGCGGGGCGTGCACCGAACTGCCGGTGACGATCAGCGTGGCCTCGGCCAGGCCGTAGCACGGATACAGGGCCTCGCGGCGGAAGCCGGCCGCGCCGAAGGTCTCGGTGAACCGGCGCAGGGTCGCGGCCCGTACCGGTTCGGCGCCGTTGAAGGCGACCTTCCACGGGCTCAGGTCGAGGCCGTCGAGAAGCTCCGGCGTGGCGTGCTTCAGGCACAGTTCGTAGGCGAAGTTGGGGCCGCCGCTGGTATGCGGGCGGTACCGGTCGATGGCGGTCAGCCAGCGCTCGGGCCGCTGCAGGAAGTGCAGCGGGGAGAAGAGCGTGGCGGTCACGCCGAGGTAGACCGCGTTCAGGACCGGGCCGATGAGGCCCATGTCGTGGTAGACGGGCAGCCAGCTGACGAAGAGTTCATGGTCGTACTCCTCGATCACGTCGGGAGTGTGGCCCATCCGTTCCGTGATGACCCGCTCGTTGTCCAGCAGGTTCCCGTGGGTCACCATCACCCCGCGCGGGGCGGAGGTGGACCCGGAGGTGTACTGGAGGAAGGCGACGGAGTCGGCGGTGAGGTCGGGTTCGCGCCAGGAGCCTGCCGCCGCGTCGGGGATGTCCTCGGTGACGACGCAGGTGATCTCGGCCAGTTCCGGCAGGTGTTCCGACATGGTGGCGAGGGCCGCGATCACCTCGCGGCCGCCCAGGATCACCTTGGCGTCCGCGTCGGCGATCAGGCGCTTCATCCGGAGTAGGGCGCGGTGGTTCTGCGACCGCCCCTGCGGGGGCAGGCCAGGCACGGCGACGACCCCGGCCGAAAGACAGCCGAGATAACCGATGACGAACTCGATGCCGGGCGGATACAGCAGCATGGCGCGGGAACCGGCCAGGCCGCGCTCCTGCAGCCAGGCCGCGACGGCCCGGGACCGCTCGGCGAGCCGCCCGTAGGAGATGTCCTGGATCTCTCCGTCGCAGTCACCCGTGACGAGGTACCGGTAGGCGGTCCGGTCGGGCTGTCGGGAGGCGTGCGTGGTCAGCAGATCGACCAGGGAACGAGCCATAAGACGAGTCTCACCTGTTCGGATAAGTGAGCGAGAAGACGGGAATTCAGAGGCCGCGTCATAGGTACGCGCGGATGCCGTGTCCGCCTGGCCCCCTTGCCAGAACGTCCTTCTCGACCAATCCGCCCGGGAAGCGGCGGCGATGCTCGCGCCGGCTCCCCGTGGCCCCCTACGGATTGCTACCAACGAGTAACACAGTAGCAAGTCCGACCGGCCCCACAGATGTAACCCCGGGTACTAAATGCGGAATTGGCCGTTCTGACAGTCGGTCACCACCCGTGAACCGGGTGAAGTGGCTGGTACGCGGGCCGCCGCGGAGAACGTGTGTGCCGCGTCACGCGCTCCGAACAGCGTTCGAGCCACCCGGTCACTCCCCCGACGTCCGGTGCCGCCCGCATGCGGGCACGAGCGAGGCGGACAGCGGCGGTGAGCGGTCCGCCGGATACCCTCGCCGTACGGGACTACTGGCTGACGTCGATGACCTGGCCGGCACCCGCGTCCGCCACCGACCGCCTCGCCGTCCGCCGAGGGCTTGCCCACGTCCAGCACCATCCCGAGCTGATCGACGGCTGCCTCACCGAGACCGGACCGGCCATCACCTCACACCGACCGACGCCAACCTGAAGAGCTCAGGAATTGTCGAACTGGCTCGCAGCGGCGGCCAGCAGTGTGTAGGGGTTGCCATACGCTGCGTACCGTTCCATCATCCGGCCGACAAGGTCAGCGACGGAACCGCCGGCGGCCACCGCCTTGTCGAAGTCCTCGATGTAGTGCCGACTCTGGTCGAGAACGCGTTGTGCGTCGTCGTCGGGTGCGTCCGGGTCCCTGTGACCGGCGATGATTGTTTCCGGTCGGAGAGCCGCGAGAGCGTCGAGCGTGGCCAGCCACTCGGTTCGGGTTTCCGGTGTGGAGCGCCACAGCCACATGTGGATGTTGTTGTAGGCGACGTCGCCGGAGACGACCGTGGCCAGGTCCGGAACATGGACCACGCTGTTGAGGACACCGTCGCTCCGCCCGAGGGCGAGCGGGCGTACGACATGGCCGTCGATCTCCAGTTCGCTGGCGGTGAGGGGCGTGGGAATGGCTGCCTTCTCGTCGAACTGCCCCCCGAGCCACACTCGCCAGTTGTCCAGCGATCGGGCTGACCGCTGCGCGTCGCTCACCACCTCGGGGAGGGCCACCAACCGTGCCCGAGGAAACGCCGCCAGTGTGGGCCCGGCGCCGAAGAAGTGGTCCGGGTGCCCGTGAGTGATGTAGACCGTCGAGAGGTTCTTGCCCGAGGCCTGTACCCAGGCGGCCAGCCGCTCGCCCTCGGACGTGGTGATCAGGGCGTCGACCAGCAAGGCGTCCGTGCTCCCGGCGATGAGGGTCGCCGTGGTGGCCGGCCATGTGGCCTGCTGCGGTGCGGTCCACCCGGGTGGATTGGGAATGGGCTTGTAGCCACTGTTGAAGACATCGATGGACACGGACATTGTGTCTCCCTCGTCTGAGACGTTCGCGCGTGTGCCGGCCGAAGTCGGTGCGGCTTCGCCGGAGTGACACACCTGCCCTGTCCACCTACAGGACGGCGCTCGTCGATGGGCTTCAGCGGCAGTCGGCGATCAACGGACTCCTGGAGGTTCACGGGAATTGGTTCACGGGAGGTGGTGAGCGGCCTCGGTTCGTCACACAGCGCGTGACCAGCTGAGCGGGTCTGCTGCCCAGCGGCTCGGCGCCAACGCCGACCATGACCGGCTCTCCCCGGCGGAAAGCTCCACGGTGGGGCCAGAGCAGGGCCAGAACAGTCCTGCCCGCCGCCGGCTCGGACCCGGTTGCACCGACCCCTCGCTACCAGCACACCAACACCGACCCGATCACGCATGTCGAGACAGCTGAGGACCGATCCCAGCAGGCTGCCCCTTTGCCCATTGTCCCTTCACGTCAGGTGCTTTGCGCGGTGCTCCGGGATGGGCTCACGCGGTGAGGGTCACGGTGGCCTTGTCACCGCCCCCTCGCTGGTGATGACGTCATTCGCCAGCTTTGAGCGGCGGCCGCCGCCGCTGGCCGTCCGCCACCGTTACCGGCCGGCAGCGGACGGCGCGTGGCTTCCCGGCCGAGTGTTGCTGGAGGTCGGGCAAGGGCTCCTGGGCCCAAGCGGCTGACCTCAGTGGGTGACCCATCGCCGAACCGGAAATCTATCGAGTCGACCTGATTGGGCGAGGCAATTCGCTCAGGTGGTTCGCCGCGAATGCGCGCTCGGCACAGGGCGGACAGGCTGACGAGCATCCCGTCCGTCCTCCGAAGGAGAGCAACCATGACGTCGTCCCCTGTGCCGCGGCCTCGTCGGCGCCGAATACACACGGCCGCAGCCGTTGCCGCGTTGGTGACCGCGGCAGCTTTGTCGGCGTCGGCGCCGGCCGTCGCCGACGGAGGGGCCACGTCCCCCAGCAGCGGTACTGGTGCTGCCGGTGGCAAACCGACCGTCGTGCTGGTGCACGGCGCGTTCGTCGACGCGTCCAGTTGGAACGGCGTCGTGGCACGCCTGCAGGGCGAGGGCTACCGTGTCATCGCTCCCGCCAATCCGCTGCGTGGTCTGCCTACCGACTCCGCCTACATCGCCGGCGTTCTACGGAGCGTCAAGGGCCCCATCGTCCTGGTCGGCCACTCGTACGGCGGCGCGGTGATCAGCGAGGCGGCGGCCGGCAACCCCCATGTCAAGGCACTCGTGTATGTCGCCGCCTTCATGCCCGACAGGGGCGAGGTCGTCGGCCGACTCGCCGCCGAATTCCCAGGCAGCGAGCTCAACCCCGCCTTGGTACCGGTGCCGTTCGAGAACGCGGACGGCTCCAGAGGAACAGATCTCTACGTCTCCCCGGACAAGTTCCGCGCCGTCGCTGCCGCGGACCTCCCGCAGATGGCCACATCGGTGGCGGCCGCAGCCCAACGTCCCGTCTCAGCCACGGCCTTCACCGACAAAGCGACTTCCGCCGCGTGGAGGACCATCCCGTCCTGGGCCGCCGTCGCCACCAACGACAAAGCCATAGCGCCCGACCTGGAGCGCTTCCAAGCCAAGCGCGCCGGCTCCCACACCGTCGAGATCGCCGCCTCCCACAGCGTGATGATCTCCCACCCCGACGCCATCACCGATCTCATTCGCGACGCCGCCCGCACGCAGTCCCCCACACCGACCCTCGCCGAAACGGGACTCACCACTCTCGGTCTCGTCGGCACCGCAGCCGCCGGGGGAATGGTCATCGCGGGAGCAGGACTCATTGTGGTCAGCCGCAAACGGTCGACCGATACGCAGTGATCGACAGAACCCAGAGCCCGTCCGGTCCGGCAGCTGCTGCCCGGCCGGGCAGCAGCTGTTTCGCCCACCGCGATGACGCGGTCGGCCTAACTCTGGGATGGCGGCCTCGAGTTCGCCGTGACGTCGTCTCCCTCGCTGTGGTCGCTCAGGTCACCGTCGGCGATGAAGACGCCTGGCGCCTTGGGGCCACCCGCACCGCTGTCGGCGGCCGTCGAGGAGGAGGGCCCGGGCGCCAGGGTGTCGCGGACGGCGGTCAGGATGTCCTCGGTGCCGGCGCCGAGCGCTCGGGCGGCGGACGTGAAGTCCCGTACCAAAGTCGCGAGTTGGTCGGCATCGTGCGCGTGCGACTCGGACGGGAGCGCCGCGACCCGGGTGCCCGCCCCTCGGCGGGTGCGGATCAGCTCGGTGCTCTCCAGTTCGCGGTAGGCGCGGGCCACGGTGCCCGGCGCAAGACCGAGGTCGGCGGCGAGCTGGCGCACGGTCGGCAGGCGCTCGCCCTCGGCCAGCCGGCCGGTGCGGATCAGCGCGGCCAGTTGGGCGCGGATCTGCTCGTACGGCGGTACCTGGCTGGTGGTGTCGACACGGACGGCGGGATCACTCATCGTCGAAAGCCCCGTCGTCGGCTGCCTCGTCGTCGACCGCCCGGGGCACGACCACGGTGACCAGGGACCATCCGAAGGTGAACAGGCCCAGCAGGCCCAGAGGGCAGATCGCGACGATGGTGGCGGCGCCCAGGGGGCCGGCGCAAGCCCTGTCCGTGAGCGCGACGAAGAGCATCAGTACGACGAGCAGCACCTGGCTCGACACCAGCAGCCCCCAGGCTCCGGTGATCGCCCACGCGCGGTCGCGGCGCTGCTGGTCGTCGCCCGGGCCGTGGGCGATGCGGCGCAGGGCCCAGACGCAGACGGGGGTTCCGACCGCGAGGGCGGCGACCATCGGGCCGCTGTAGTACAGGCCGGGCCAGGGACCGAGGGATGTGCGCATCCCTTCGCAGGTGATCGTGATGACACGCCCCGCTCTGCCGGTCCGGTCGAAGTCGGAGGAGGCCGTGACCGCACCCATCAGCAGCAGGGTGACGAGAGATGCCGCCTGCAGAAGGAGCAAGGGCGCCATACGGGGCGGCACTTGGTCTCGGATCAGGCGCGGGGCGAGGCTCGCGGTGCGTACCGCCTCCTGGGGACGCAGGGTCAACGCGTCGCCGAGCAGTACTCCGCCCACCGCGCACAGGCCGAACGCGGTGATGGCGAACACGAGGGGCATCGTGATGTCGTCGCTGTCCATCGTGACCAACTGCTGTGCGGCCACGATGCCGATGGCCAGACCGGACCAGCGGGCGTAGTGGTCGGCGTGGTCGAGGAACCGGGACTGGAGCGGGACGGGGTCGAGCATACGGAGATCCCCCGGATCATCTTGTATCAAGCAGTGGGTACAAGATGCCCTGGTCGAAACCTTGTGTCAACTGCTCGATACAAGATGGACGAAGGGCGTACTGGCGTACCGGCGTTCGGGAGACCGCGATGAGGTTGGAGGAGTGGCAGTTCAGTGTCGTGCTCACGATCAGGGCATCATGGTGTGGGTGAACCTGGCCACCAGCTCCGAGGTCGTCGGCACGAGCGGCAACCCCGCACCCTGCGGGTCGTATCGACCGGCCACGGCCCGACACCGCTCCAGCCGGCCGATCGCTGAGACCTCCCCGATCCCGAGACGCTGGACGTGGGCCGCCCGCTGCCGCGCGCAGTGCTGCGGCGCGCCATCGCGTACGAGCTGACGGAGTTCGCGTGGTTCGATCATGTCCCCCGCCTGCGCCGGACCACCGGCGGATGCCCCAACCCCGTATTCGAGAAGGAAACTTGCCATGTCGGACAGCTTGCTCTTCAACCCGCGCACCTATGACCCGGCGCACTTCGACCCGGAGACCCGCCGCCTGCTGAGAGCCACCGTCGACTGGTTCGAGACCCGCGGCAAGAAGGCACTGCTGCGCGACTACATCGACCGTACCTGGTACGCGGACTTCCTGGAGTTCGCCGCCAAGGAGGGCCTCTTCGCCACCTTCCTCACTCCGTCCGCCGATGCCGCGGGCGACGGCAACAAGCGCTGGGACACCGCCCGCAACGCCGCCCTGAACGAGATCTTCGGCTTCTACGGTCTCAACTACTGGTACACCTGGCAGGTCACCATCCTCGGCCTCGGCCCGGTGTGGCAGAGCCCGAACCCCGAGACGCGCGCCCGTGCGGCGCAACTGCTCTCCGAGGGGCACGTGATGGCCTTCGCCCTGTCCGAGAAGAGCCACGGCGCCGACATCTACCGGACGGACATGGTCCTCACCCCCGACGGCGAGGGGGGCTTCCGCGCCAACGGCTCCAAGTACTACATCGGCAACGGCAACGTCGCCGGACTCGTCTCCGTCTTCGGCCGCCGCTCCGACATCGAGGGCCCCGAGGGCTACGTCTTCTTCGCGGCCGACAGCCGGCACCCGGACTACCACCTGGCACAGAACGTCGTGAACTCCCAGATGTTCGTCAGCGAGTTCCGCCTGGAGGACTACCCGGTGCGCGCCGAGGACGTGATGCACACCGGCCAGGCGGCCTTCGACGCCGCTCTCAACACGGTCAACATCGGCAAGTTCAACCTGTGCACGGTGGGCGTCGGCATCTGCGAGCACGCCATGTACGAGGCGGTCACCCACGCCCACAACCGCACCCTGTACGGCAACCCGGTCACCGACTTCCCGCACGTGCGCCGCGAGTTCACCGACGCCTACGTCCGACTGGCCGCCATGAAGCTCTTCAGCGACCGGGCCGCCGACTACTTCCGCTCGGCCGGTCCCGACGACCGCCGGTACCTGCTCTTCAACCCGATGACCAAGATGAAGGTCACCACCGAGAGCGAGAAGGTCATCGACCTGCTGTGGGACGTCATCGCGGCCAAGGGCTTCGAGAAGGACACCTACTTCGACAAGGCGTGCCGGGACATCCGCGGCCTGCCCAAGCTGGAGGGCACGGTCCACGTCAACCTCGCCCTCATCCAGAAGTTCATGGGCAACTACCTTTTCCAGCCCGCCGATTACGCGCCCGTGCCCACCCGCCTCGACGCGGCCGACGACACGTTCCTGTTCGCGCAGGGCCCGGCGCGCGGCCTGGGTGCCATCCGTTTCCAGGACTGGCGCATCGCCTACGACCGGTTCGCCGCGCTGCCCAACGTGGCCCGCTTCCGCGAGCAGGCCGACGGGCTGTGCGAGCTGCTCTCCCGGCACGCCCCGGACAAGGCCCAGCTGCGGGACCTCGACTTCTCCCTCGCCCTCGGCCACCTCTTCGCCCTGGTGGTCTACGGGCAACTGGTGCTGGAGCAGGCCGAGTTGACCGGCCTGGACGAGGACCTGCTGGACGAGATCTTCGCCGTCCTGGTCCGCGACTTCTCCGGCTACGCCACCGATCTGCACGGCAAGGCCGCCGCCACCGAGGCCCAGGCGGCCTGGGCACTGGCCCACATCCGCCGCCCGGTCTCCGACCCGGAGCGCTTGGCCCGTGTCTGGTCCCAGGTCGAGGCGCTGTCCGGCGCCTACGAGATGCGGCCCTGACACAGGGGTCCACGGCCGCGGCAAAGAACCCGCGGACCCCGGCGACGCGGCGGACCGCCCGAGGTATCGCCTCTCGACCCGCGGCGCGGATGCCGTCCAGTCGAACGGGTGACAGACTGAAGGTCGAATCGGCGGTCCGCGCCGGAGGGCATGGGGCATGACGCGGCCGGCGAAAACGCCCAGCCCAGGGGTGTGGCGAGCGCGGTGCGCACCTGATCGAGCCGGCTGGTGCCTTCCACCACCTCGTCGGGCGCCTTCCATCACCTCCGTTGGCAGGGGCCGAAGCCGACGTTCGCGGGCGCGAGCGGGGATCGTGTTTCGTAGACGCGAGCGGGGAACGTACGGAATCCGTGTTCTGAGGGTGGTGACCCCCTGTGAGTGGGACCGATGGAGAAGCCGGTGGAGCCCGTGGAGGATTCGCCGGGCAGACGGTCGTGGTGGTGGGAGGCAGCGCGGGCATCGGTCTGGAGACCGCGCGACAGGTGCGTGCGGCCGGCGGCGACCTGGTTCTCGTGGCGCGTGACGCCGGACGCCTCGAGCGAGCAGCGGCCGAACTGAACCCGCTGAGCACGGCCACGTTCGACGCCCGGGACGTCGAACGCCTGGAGCGCTTCATCGCAGAGCTGCCCGGGCAGGTCGACCACGTGATGGTCACGGCGGGCAGCCCGTCGTACACCCCCATCGCCGAACTCGACCTGGCCAGGGCCGGGTACGACTTCGGCGGGCGTATCGCGATGATGCTGGCGGTGGCGCGGGCGAGCCGGGGGAAGGTCAGAGCCGGGGGAACACTGCTGTTCATCGGAGGCACCGGCGGCCGGCGGCCCGCGCTCGGAATGGCCGTGACGGGCGCTCTCACCGCGGCACTCCCGGCTCTGACAGCCAACCTGGCACTGGAGGTCGCCCCTGTCCGGGTCAACCTCATCGCGGCCGGATTCGTGGACACACCGCTGTCGGCCTCCCTCCTCGGTGACCAACTCGACGCGCGGCGCGAGGAGTTGAGGAAGACGCTGCCCATAGGCCGGGTGGTCGGACCTGAGGATGTCGCCGCCCTCGCACTGCACATCATGGCCAACGGCGCCCTCACCGGCGCCACATACGACATCGACGGCGGCCAACAGCTCGTCGCGCACTGACCGTTCACCGCCCCAGGCCCAAACCGCGGTCGGCCGTCGAGGGCGGTCCGACGCCGCTCGCGGATCAGGTCGTCGCCGGTGTCCCGTCCGGGTCCGAGACGAGAGGAGCAAGCCATGGACATGAAACTCGAGGTCGTCGTGGTGCCGGTGTCCGACGTCGACCGGGCCAAGGACTTCTACACGGCGCTGGGTTGGAGACTCGACGCGGACGTCGCCACCGACGGGGACTTCCGGGTGGTGCAGATGACCCCTCCGGGTTCCCCGGCTTCGGTCATCTTCGGCAGATCCGTCACCGATCAGGCCCCGGGCTCAGCTCGCGGACTGCACCTGGTCGTCGACGACATCGAGGCCGCCCGCGACGAGCTGAGACGGGGCGGCGCCGACCCGAGCGACGTGTTTCACGACGCCGGCGGCGTCTTCCACCACGCCGGCACGGATGCCCGGGTGTCCGGCCCTGATCCTCAACGCGGCAGTTACGGCTCCTTCCTGTCGTTCAGTGACCCGGACGGCAACGGCTGGTTCCTACAGGAGATCACCAAACGGCTTCCGGGACGGCTGGACCCCGCGACCACCTCGTTCGCCTCGGCCGAGGACCTGGCGAGCGCACTGCGTCGGGCCGCGGCGGCGCACGGTGAGCACGAGGCGCGCCTGGGCGCGGAGGACCCGGACTGGCCGGACTGGTACGCGCGGTACATGGTGAGCGAGCAGGCCGGGACGGAACCGCCCTCGTGAGCGCTCGGACACCTGGTCCACCGGCGCTCGTCGGGTCACCCCGTCGTCGCCCTCAGCGTCCGTCTCGCGCGTGGCCGTCCTCTCGTAGTCTGTCGACGTGACCCGCCATACGCCGCCGCGCCCGGTGGACGTCGAGAAACTGTTTCCCGAGTTGGTGCCCCTGCTGAGGGAGACCGTGAGGCTTCACCCTCGCGCGGGCGAACCGACCTGCCGGGACAGCTCGGTGGGCGGCCCTCTGTTGTGGCCTGCCGAGGAAGCGTGGCCGCTGTGTCCCGAGCACGAAGGGGCGCCGATGGTGCCGGTCGTGCAGATCTATCGCGCCGGCGTTCCTGACATCGTCCCGTTTCCCGACGGATGCGATCTGCTCCAAGTCCTGTGGTGCCCAAGAAAACACAGCGGCCATCGCTGGGTCGTTCCGCACGTCAGATGGCGGACGGCCGGATCGGTCCGGAAATCGCTGGAGGCACCGCCGAGCCCAGCTGAGAGGTGGGAGAACTACGTCGCACGTCCTTGCGTAGTACATCCGGAGCTGGTGAAGGAGTACCCCTACTGGGACCCGCATGACGACATGTGGGACGAGTTGGAGTTCCGATTCCTGGCACTGGAGGACGAGACGGGCTGGGATTACCAGAGCCACCTCTCCACCGCGCCCGGCACAAAGCTGGTCGGATACCCCGGCTGGTGCCAGGACCCAGAGTGGCCGGAATGCACCGGATGCGGGAATCGCATGGAACACCTGCTGACAGTGGCGAGCACCGAAGCCGACTCCGTGTCCCGGCATGCCTGGACCCCGGTCGAAGAGAGCCACACGCCTTTCGAGGGGCCGGGCCTGGTACTGGGTGACCTGGGTGGTGTGTACCTCTTCGAGTGCCACATCTGCCCGGGGCGTCCCTTCACCCACCGCTACGACTGCCCGTAGTGGACGAGAGACCTGCCCGGCTGGACGGGAGCCTGGGCGGGGACGGGATATTCCGGGGATCCACCGCCCGGACGCACCGGACGATCACGCCCTCGGTCGCTCCCGGGCCGGACTGACCACCAAAACACGGACCGGCTCCGCGGCGGTCTGGCAGCTGTGCGCCGTATACGGACTCTGCGCGATCACCGCGGTGGCGATGACCGGACGCCGGACACGGGCCGGGGACGGCTGAGGCGGACCCCCGGTCTCTGGCCCCGGTCGCCGGCCACGGGGCTCTACACCGTGGCCGGGGCTCTACACCGTGGCCGTCGCCGACCCCGGCCACGGCGTGGAGCCCGTCCCGCATGGTCAGACCCGCCCAGTGGTGCGACGCTGGAGGGAAGAGGTATTCGTGGGGCCACCCAGGAGGGCCGATGGGACGCGACGTTCCGGCACTGGTCTTCACTCGCGAGGACCGTCGCCGGTACCGGATCAAGATGCAGGAATGTCTCGACGCCTTCGCGCAGATGCTGCGCGAGTCACGGTTCGACGCGGAGCGCCCTCAGGTGGGCCTGGAGATCGAGCTGAACCTGACCGATGCCGAGGGCGAGCCGACGATGCGGAACGCCGACGTGCTCGACGCCATCGCGGATCCCGCCTGGGACACCGAGCTGGGCCGGTTCAACCTGGAGATCAACGTTCCGCCCCGCCAGCTGATCTCGGGTGGCCCCGACGCCTGGGAGGAGGAGATCCGCGCCGCCCTGAACCACGCCGACGAGCGCGCCAGGACGATCGGTGTCCATCTGATCATGATCGGCATCCTGCCCACCCTGCGGGAGACGGACGTCGGCCCGAAGGCCCTGTCGGAGAACGCCCGCTACCAGCTGATCAACGAGCAGGTCTTCGCGGCGCGCGGCGAGGATCTGCTCATCGAGGTGGACGGAGTCGACCGGCTGCGGACCTACGCGGAGACCATCACGCCGGAGGCCGCGTGCACGAGCACGCAGTTCCATCTCCAGGTGTCTCCGGAGGAGTTCGCCGACTACTGGAACGCGGCGCAGGCGATCGCCGGGGTCCAGGTCGCGCTGGCGGCCAACTCGCCGTTCCTGTTCGGCAAGGAGCTGGCGCACGAGACGCGCATCCCGCTCTTCGAGCAGGCTACGGACACCCGCCCGCAGGAGATCAAGGCGCAGGGAGTACGGCCCCGGGTCTGGTTCGGGGAGCGGTGGATCACCAGCGTCTTCGATCTCTTCGAGGAGAACCTCCGCTACTTTCCGGCACTGCTGCCCCTGTGCGAGGACCAGGACCCCACACAGACGCTGGACCGCGGCGACACACCGGACCTGGCCGAACTCACCCTGCACAACGGCACGATCTACCGATGGAACCGTCCGGTCTACGCCGTCGCCCAGGGCAGACCGCACCTGAGAGTGGAGAACCGCGTGCTGCCCGCGGGCCCGACGGTCGCCGACACCCTCGCCAACGGCGCCTTCTACTACGGCCTCACCCGGGCACTGGTGCACGAGGACCGGCCGGTGTGGTCCCGGATGTCCTTCTCGGCCGCCGAGGACAACCTGCACGCCGCGGCGCGGAACGGCATCGACGCCCTCCTGTACTGGCCCGGAACAGGTGAGGTGCCGGTGCCCGAACTCGTCCTGCGCCGGCTGCTGCCGCTGGCGCACGAGGGCCTGGAGCGCTCGGGCATGGACGCCGCATGGCGGGAACCGCTGCTCGGCATCATCGAGCAGCGGTGCGTCACCGCGCGCAACGGCGCGGTCTGGCAGAAGGAGATGCTGCACCGCTTCGAAGCGTCGGAGCACTGCGGCCGTCACGAGGCCCTGCGGCGCATGACGCGCCAGTACATCGACTACATGCACCTCAACGCGCCGGTCCACACCTGGCCGGTGGACTGACGAAAGCCCGCTACGCGCCTCGGTGGCGCGGGCTGTGGTGATGTCCCCAAAGGACCCACCCAGCCGTGCCTTGACTTCGCCGCTCACGTCGAGAGCCCGTCCGACTCTCACCACGTGCGGCACCTGCCCGGCATCCGGGCGGCCGGTCCGCGACACGCAGGGCGAGGATCAGCTTCGGCCCTGGGCTCCCCCGCCAGGGCAGGATCGCCGGTAGGCCCACCGTGCTTCGGCGAGCCTCTTCGGCCGTGAGTGCGCTTCTCCGGTGCGGGCATCCGTGCGGAGAGGCGTGACGAACGTAGGACCAACGTCCCTGCAGGCTCAGCGACTTACTGTCTCGGCCATGGTCTCGCGTACGATCCGCACCGCGCGTTCCGCGTCGGCGCGCGTCACGTCCAGGTGGAACACGAAGCGCAGCCGGCCCGGGTATCCCGCACACAGCAGGCCACGACGCGCCAGCCGGTCGCGCACCTCGTCCGCCTCGATGCCGGGAGCGGACCTCGCGAAGACCATGTTGGTCCCGCTGGGCTCGACGGTCAGACCCTCCACGTCCTTCAGGCCCTCGGCGAACAGCGCGGCGTGCGCATGGTCGTCCGCGAGCCGTGTCACATGGTGGTCGAGCGCGTACAGAGCCGCGGCCGCCAGCACGCCGGCCTGCCGCATTCCGCCACCCAGAACCTTGCGCCAGCGCCGGGCACCGGCCACGAACTCCCGTGACCCCACGAGCGCCGAGCCGACCGGCGCGCCCAGGCCCTTGCTGAAGCAGACGGAGACACTGTCGAAGTGGCCGGCGATCAGCCGTGCCTGCTCGTACGGGTCGCCCCCGCCGGCCGCCGCGGCGTTGAACAGCCGCGCCCCGTCAAGGTGCGTGGCGAGTTCGTGGTCGCGGGCGACCTGTGTGGCGGTCTTCAGGTAGTCCAGTGACACGGCCCGGCCACCGATGGTGTTTTCCAGGCAGAGCAGCCGCGTGCGCGCGAAGTGCGGGTCGTCCGCCTTCACCGCCGCCGCGATGTCCAGCGGGTCCAGCGTCCCGTCCGCCCGATGCGCCAGCGGCTGGGGCTGAATGCCTCCGAGCACGGCGGCGCCGCCGCCCTCCCACCGGTACAGGTGGGCCATCTGGCCGGCGATGTACTCGTCCCCTCGGCCGCAGTGGGTCAGCAGCGCGCACAGATTGCTCTGCGTCCCCGAGGGGACGAACAGCGCGGACTCGAATCCGAGCAGCCCGGCGATCCGCTCCTGGAGCGCGTTGACGGTGGGATCGTCACCGAAGACGTCGTCACCCACCTCGGCCTCGGCCATCGCCCGGCGCATCGCCTCGCCGGGCCGGGTGACGGTGTCGCTCCGCAGGTCGATGAGGTGGCCGGGCTCTTCGTGGGCCGCATCGGTCCTGTCCACGGCACGGGAGACGTCGAAGGCGTCGGTGGCACGGACGGCATCAGTGGTTGGCACACGCACACTCTGCCACGCCAGAAGCGACCTCGGCCGCCGGGGTGGCCGACGAGCCCGAGGGTGTGGCCCAGAGGCCAGAAGGGAGGAAGCGGCGCCATGACGGAGCCGCGGAGACGGAAGACCCGCACCTGTGCGGCCGGTGCCCGCCTCCCGCAGAGCGCGGCCGACGCGCCGGTGACCACACCGTTGAGTCGGCGCGGCCGCCGATCGCATGGTTCCAGATCTCCACTCGGCGTCGGGCACGGCACACGGCTTGAGCGGGTGGGCGGTGTGGGCTCAGTCGACCAAGGTGAGGAGGACTTCGTCGACTTCCTCGCCTCGTGCGTTCGCGAAGTCCCGCGCGCTGCCGGTCACCACGAACCCGCACTTCTTCAGGACCTGGATCGAGGCGAGGTTGTCCGCCGCGGCGCGGGCGTGCACCGGGCGCTCCGCCGCGATCACAAGAAGCTCGCGCAGCGCGGCAGTTGCCGCTCCCCGCCCCCAGTACTGCCGCCCGATCCAGTACGTGACCTCGCGTTCCTCGGGAGGTCCGAACACGGCAACGTGCCCGACGACCTCGTCGCTGTCGCCAACCACGGTGCGCATAATGATCGCTGGGTCCTGTCGGTTCCGTGCCCAGTGAGCGTGGAACAGCGCGGTGTCCGATGGGTCCTTGGCGGTGAACGCCGCCATCCGAAGCCCTTCGGGGTCGTTCGTCTGAGAGAAGAAGACGGGCAGGTCGGTGTCTCTCACGTCTCGCAGCGTTAACTCCATCGGAGCCTCCCGGCAGGTGATCGTGAGCGGTCGGCAGTGTCAGGCACCTGATGTGCTCTCCACGGTCAGGCATGCCGTGAGAACTTCGCCGCGCTCGTAGAGTCGACTGTGGCACCTCTCTACACCACGCCGGCCCGCTCGTCACCACGTTCAGCTCTCGCCCGCATCGCAGGACGCTGCGCGGACTCGGCGGACGGTCCGCGACGCCGACCACGGGATCGCGCCGGAGCGGCTTCAACGCGTGCCGCCGAGCGCCCTGATCGGTCAGTCGGGCGGCGGGCCGGGGCTGCCCGGCGCGGAAGTGTCGAACACCCCACGGAGCGCGCGGGCTCGGGCCGGCTCCGTGGGGTGTTTCGCGATTCGGGCCGCCCGGTCGCGCGGCCGTCGTGTCAGCCGAACCCGATCCCGAAGAGCAGCGTGCCGATGGACGCCAGCGTGAGGCCCAGCGGGATCAGGCTCACCGCGATTCCCACGCCGAGGCTCTTCCTCTTCGCCGGGTACCACGGCACGCCCAGGGAGAGCACCGCCAGCAGGAGCAGCACCAGGGCAGTGCCGATCGCGGCCTCCGTGCTTCCGCAGGGGTTGGCTGCGGTGCACGAGTCCAACGCCATGGGGGACACCAGCAGCAGGAGGGCGGCGACGAGTTGGACCGCAAGCGCCACCAGCACCCCGACCAACGGGGCGATCCACCACTTCCGCCGGGGCTGCGCCCGGTCGGCGGGGAGGGATCCGGCCGCGGACGGCGACGGTGAGAGAGGAGGCTGAGTGGGGACCTGCGGTCTGGCGGGTGTGCTCATGGGCACAGTATGACGACCTGGTGAAAGTCTCGTGAAGCCTGGTCTGCCCTGACACCGCGCGGGTGTAATGCCGTACGCCTTGGCCTTTCGGTGCACGATGAGTCCGGGGCGCGCCCCGGACCGCCCTGGCTCAGCCCAGCGTGTCCATCAGGCCGGTGACATAGGCATCCAGCCGCTCCTCCACGGCCCGTGTCGTCAGCTCTGTCCTCCCTGCCTCCCGCCATGGACGCGCCGCCAACCGCACGTCTTCTGAGAACGCCAGCCCGTCCCGGACCTGCCAGTGCAGCCGCTCGCTCGCGGCCTCGGCCAGCACCCCGCCTGCCTCCTCATACGCCTCACGGAACAACGAAGCTCCTGGTCGACGGTTCTCGACCAGGAGCACCCGTGTCCGCCACGAACTCCGTGCTCAACTGTCCGTCGCCGATCGGCCTGTCCAACCGGACGCTACGGCACCCGCCCGGCCAACTGGCCGATCACCGGAAGGAGATCGGCATGCGCCCGAGGCCGCGTCTTCGGCGCACTCTGCGCGGCCGAGGGCATCGCGATCGTCACCGGCACGTACGCGGCCGGCTTCCAGGGCCAGTTCCTCGGCATCATGCCCATGCTCGCCGCGCAGGACAGTGGTCACGTCCTGACAAAGACCCAGCGAGCAGGCTGGTTACAGCTCCTCCCTCAACCGCGCCCAGGTATGAGTGTCCAGGCTGTCATGGGGGCCAATGCGGGAGAGCTCGGCGCCGTCGCGTCCCAGGGCCACGATGGCGGGACGGGCTCCGCGGCTGATGTAGGGGGACGTCCAGACAGCGATGAGTTCGCGGTGCTCGGGATTGTCGATCCGGCGGGCACCGATGAGAACGTGACCCACGTCCCGCCCGAGGCTCACTTTGACGCAACTGATCCATGGGGCTGCGGTGATGGAGCGTGGAGGGTCAATGCTGCGGGTGAGGCTGAGAACGCCCCCGCCGTTGCGAACGTCGAGCACATCGACGTTGACAGGATCGTCTCCGGAGCCGCTGCCGCCCCCCACGTACCGCCACTTGTCGGCATACCACTCCAGGAGCGCAATGTGCTCACGCGTGCGCGGTGACTTCGGACGCCACACGATCCACACCGCCCCGACACCGGCCGTGGTGTCGACGTCTGCCGACACCACGGTCAGCAGGCGCCGCGGGATCCACCACGGGTGCGGCGCATCTCTCGCCAGCATCCGCCGCGACACGCCCCGCAGAAAAGTCTCCACCTGGGGTTCCGTCCACACGGCCTTTCCCCATACCTGCATGCGCCTGCGATACCCAGCACGCGAGGGCTCAAGCCCCAAGCCGGTGAGGCAAAACCTGACAACCCTCCGATGACCATGATCGGACAGCCCGGAGGGACGACAGCCGTGGTTGTGACGGACCATCCCCCCTGGTCAGGGCTCGTCGGGGTTCCGCTCATGGGTGCCGACATCCTCTGGTCCGAGGGTGACGGTGGACTCCGATTGCCGGTCGCTGTCAAGCTTCGTGCGCCTGCTGCCACAGTGTGGCTTGTCGCGGGCCGTCCGGCCCAGTGGCCACCGGACGGGCGTTCCCACCTCGGAACCGACGACGTTATGGCCGTCTTCACGCACGAGTTCGCCGGCGCCGTCGGTCTCCCTTTAGTGCCGCACTAGTACTCCAGTGCGACTTCGTGATCTATGTGTTTGAGGAGTCGTCGTCGGTAGTGGCTGCGGCGTGCAGTTGCTTGATGCTGTCTCCGCCAGGCCGACCAGTGCAGCAGGAGACCGGGTGAGGGCAGTAGTGGCCTGAGGATCGCTGCGAGTAGGTGGCGGATCTCCGGGACGGTCAGGCTGATCGGGTCGCTTTTGCGGGCGTGGCGGTTGGCGTCGGCAGGGCGACGTGGAGCCGCGACAGCGGCGACTGCGGCGAGGAAGGCGAGGGCGAGCATGCCGAGGGTGATGTGCCGGTGCCAGGCGGTCCAGTGCCTGACCTGGTAGTGGTCCAGGCCGGTCTGGCCTTTGGCGGCCTGGAAGCATTCCTCTATGCTCCAGCGGATGCCGGCGACGCGGACCAGCTCGGACAGCGCCACCGGGGTCGGTGACCAGCATAGGTAGAAGGCCAGTTCACGGGTGCTGGGGTTGCGGCGGATGAGCAGGTAGCGGTGATCGTCCTCGCCGATGTGGATCCAGACCCAGTCGTAGTAGCGCGGGCCTTTCGCGCCTGCTCCCGCGGATTGCCGGTGCCAGGCAGAGGCAGGCAGCCGATCGGCAACGACCTGTGCCTGGACCGGAGTGCGGCCGTGGTTGATGCGTACCCTCGTGGTGCATGCGACCGCGAGGACGTAGCCGACCTTGCGGGCCTCCAGGACCGCGCGCAGGTGCGGGTCCTGGCCGTAGGCCTCGTCGCCGGTGACCCAGGAGGCGGTGACCCCGGCGTCGAGAGCCGCGGCGATCGTCTGGGCGGCCAGGCGGGGCTTGGTCGCGAACTCCAGCTCGTCGGGGATGCCGGCCTGGGTCCGGCGTTCTTGGTCGTGGCACCAGGTGTGTTCGGGCAGGTAGAGGCGACGGTCGATCAGGGCCCGTCCGCAGCTGGAGGCGTAGGCGAGGAAGACGCCGACCTGGCTGTTCTCGATCCGTCCTGCCGTGCCGGTGTACTGCCGCTGCACTCCCGCGGAGGCGCGGCCCTTCTTCAGGAAGCCGGTTTCGTCGACGATGAGCACGCCTTCGTCGGCGCCGAGGTGTTCCTGGACGTAGGTACGGACGTCGTCGCGCATCGCGGCGGCGTCCCAGCGGGCGCTTCGCAGCAGGCGTTGCATCGGTCCCGGGCGGGCGTGGCCGGCGTGTTCGGCCAGGCGCCAGCAGTTTTTGCGCTCGACGCCGGAGAGCAGTCCAAGGAGATAGGCGCGGGCGGTGGCGCGGGGTTCGACTCTCCGGAAGTGGCCCGCGATTCTGGCCGTGACCTGGTCGAACATCGCCCGCCAGCGGGCAGGGTCTACGCTATGGCCAGCGGCCACCGCACGATCTTCAGGAGCCCACACAACCCCCGATGATCACGCGGTGGCCGTTCCTGTTGCCACCGGGCCCAGCGCAGACGGCGACGCTGGAATTAGGCTGCCGCCATGTTGCTGGACCTTGCACTCGGTGACCGAAAAGTCCAAATCAGAGATCTGGAACCGGCTGACGAGCAGGACGTGCTCGCACTGTTCGACGGGGCTGAAGACTGGTTCACGGCCACCACGAGCCAACCTGCCGCGCCCGGCGATGTCCAAAGCCTGTACTACGCCTTGCCTGAGGGTGCGGCCTTCCAGGACAAGGCTCTCATCGTCATCACCGTCGACGGCCGAATCGTCGGCGTGATCGACGCCGTGCTCCGGTATCCGACGCCAGACGGTTGCTCGCTCGGCCTGTTCCTCATCCACCCTGCATATCGGCGCCAGGGGCTGGGCCGTCTGGTGGCCTCCGCCCTCCTCCGTGAACTCGCCGCACAGGACTACACCCAAGTGGTTGCTTCGGCAGTTGAAGGCTGGCAGCCAGGCACAGGGTTCCTGGCCGAACTCGGGTTCTCCTTCGAAGCGCCCCGGACCCCAGGGAACGCCAATCGCAACCTCGGACCCGGCGAGCGCCCCGTCATCCCCGCACGGCTTCGTCTCGACGCAACGGCTCACTGACCAGCACGATCCTCCGTCAATCACGAAGTCACACTGGAGTACTAGTGTCCTGCGCCGGAGATCCGTCGTTAATTTGTTTATGAGTGCTTCTGCGGATGTTCCGGTGCCACGTCGCGGTCCGAAGCTGGAACCGTTGTTGTTGTCGCCTGATGAGCGTGTGGTGTTGGAGCGCTGGGCCCGTAGGGCGTCATCTGCGCAGGCAGTGGCTTTACGGGCTCGCATCGTGTTGGCATGTGATGGTTCTGATGTCCCGCCGATTGTTGTGGTGGCACGCGAGTTACACATCGCGGCGGACACGGTCCGCAAGTGGCGTCGCCGGTTTCTGGCCGCCCGCCTGGACGGGCTGGTGGACGAAACCCGGCCGGGCCGGCCGCCCACCATCAGCGTCGACCAGGTGGAGGCCGTCGTGGTCAGCACGCTGGAGGAGATTCCGAAGAACGCCACGCACTGGTCGCGTTCCTCGATGGCGGACCGCAGCGGCCTGTCAAAGTCCACGGTGGGCCGGATCTGGCGCAGGTTCCAGCTCAAGCCGCACCTGAGCGACACGTTCAAGCTGTCGACGGATCCGCTGTTCGTGGAGAAGGTCTACGACGTGGTGGGCCTGTATTTCAATCCGCCAGAGGGTGCGGTGGTCCTGTCGGTGGACGAGAAGTCCCAGATCCAGGCCCTGGACCGCTCGCAGCCCGTCCTGCCGATGATGCCCGGCATGCCTGAACGCCGCACTCACGACTATGTCCGTAACGGCCTGACCACCTTGTTCGCGGCCTTCGATGTCGCGACCGGCGAAGTCATCACATCCCTGCACCGCCGGCATCGGGCCGCGGAGTTCAAGAAGTTCCTCATCAAGATCGACAGTGAGGTCCCTGAGCACCTGCAAGTTCATCTGATCTGCGACAACTACGGCACCCACAAGACCCCGGCCATCAAGGCATGGCTTGCCAAACACCCGCGGTTCCACCTGCACTTCACCCCCACCGGCTCCTCCTGGATCAACCAGGTCGAGCGATGGTTCGGCTTCCTCGCAGACCAGAAGATCCGCCGCGGCGCACACAAAAGCGTGCGCTCCCTCGAAGCCGACATCCGAGCCTGGGTCAAACAGTGGAACGAGAACCCGACCCCGTTCACCTGGACCAAAACAGCCGAAGAGATCCTCGACTCACTCGCCCGCTTCTGCCAACGGATCTCCGGCGCAGGACACTCGGCAACGTTCGCCCTGTGGTGAGGTAGCGCCCGGTCGCTGCGCCGGGCAGCGGCGGACGGTCAGAATGACCAAGGGGCTGAACGTGTGCGGGTCCGGGACATGCTTCACAACCTCACCGCCGACGGCATCGACTCGCTCTGCCCGAAGTACGAAGGCGGCGGCCCCAACGACCTTCACCTTGCCCGAACACCGGGAGATCAGGAAGATCGCCAAGTCCAGGCCGTCCGAGCACAGCCTGCCGTTCGCGACCTGAAAGGCGAGCCCGACCGCATTGTCCCCGATCAACACGTCGTCGCAGAAGGTCTCCCAGAGCCCGTTGTCCGAGAGAGCGGTCGCGTCGACGGCGACGCGGTCCAACCGTCCACTCGTCCCGGTGCGTCTCCTTGGGTGATTGTTACGTAGCGGGGTATCGGCCGAAGAATGTGCGAGGAGTGCTGTCGAATCCGGGCCGGCCGTTCGACGTAGGGGCGTGAGGCAACAACCACCTGAAAGGACAGCCACCATGGCTCAGTACGCGATCCTGATCTACGCGAAGGCCCACGCTGACGAAGCCGAGGTCATTCCCGGGGCGCGTGAGGCCCATGACCGCCACTTCGAGGACTTGGTGAAGTCCGGGGCCCTGGTCGCGGCATTCGCCCTGCAGCCCGCCGCCGACACGGCTACTTCGATCCACGGCGACGTGGTGACGGACGGTCCGTTCGTCGATGCCAAGGAGGTCATCGCGGGCTTCGCCGTCATCGAGGCACCCGACCTGGACGCCGCTCTGAAGATCGCCCATGCCAATCCGGCCACCCGGCAGGGCGGCGGTGTCGAAGTGCGGCCCGTAGACGGCGGCTTCATCGCGGATCGGTCCGCTACGGCATGACGCCCCCGGCAGACGTGGAGACGGCGGTCGCGGACGCGCACCGTCGCGGGTGGGCCATGGTGCTCGCCGCGACGGCGCGCGTCGCACGCGACCTGGACCTGGCCGAGGAGTGCGTGCAGGAGGCGTACGCCGCGGCCCTGGCGAGCTGGGGCCGCGACGGGATCCCGGACGAACCGGCGGCCTGGCTCACCACCGCGGCCAAGCGCCGCGCGATGGACGCGGTGCGGCGCGAGCGCACGTTCCGCTCGAAACTCCCGCTGTTGGTGGAAGCCGAGGAGGCACAACATGAGGTGGCTGTCGACGAATCGTCCTCCGTCGAGCCGGAGGACTTGGTACCGGACGAGCGGTTGCGGCTGATCTTCATGTGCTGCCATCCGGCGTTGGCGCAGGAGGCGCAGCTGGGACTCACGTTGCGACTGGTGTGCGGTGTGGCGACCATCGATATCGCCCGGGCTCTTCTGGTGTCGGATTCGACGATGGCCGCCCGGATGACCCGGGCGAAGAAGAAGATCTCGGCTGCGCGGATCCCCTTCCGGCTCCCCGGAGCGAGTGAACTGCCGGACCGGCTGCGCGCGGTGCTCGGCGTGATCCATCTGCTGTTCACCGCCGGGCACACCGCACCGTCCGGCGCGGCGTTGGTGCGTACGGATCTGGTGGACCAGTCGCTGCGGCTGACCCGGATGCTCCGGGAGCTGATGCCCGACGAGCTGGAGGTGCGGGGGCTGCTCGCCCTGCTGCTGGTCACGGACGCCCGGCGGGCCACTAGGGTCGACGCGAACGGCCGTCTGCTGCAGCTGGAGGACCAGGATCGATCGCTCTGGGACCGCTCCGCGATGGCCGAGGCGCACGACCTGATCGTGGACGGGCTGCGCGGTGGGCGACCGGGCCGCTACGTCCTGCAGGCGGCGATCGCCTCGCTCTACGCCGAGGCGCCGTCCTACGACCGTACGGACTGGCCACAGATCGTGATCCTGTACGACGAGCTGCTCTCGGTGTGGCCGTCACCGGTGGTGGCGTTGAACCGCACGGTGGCGGTGTCGATGGTCTCCGGCCCGGCACGGGCGCTGGAAGAGGTCGCGGAGTTGGAGAAGGACGACCGGCTCGCGAGATACCAGTACCTACCGGCGATCAAGGCGGACCTCCTGCATAGGCTGGGCCGCTCGGCGGAGGCCTCGATCGCCTATCTTCAGGCGCTGGAGTTGGCCGGAAACGACGCCGAGCGCGCGTTCCTGGCCGAACGCCTCACCGGTCCGCATCGGGCACAACCCATCGTTTCGGAATGAGAAACACCGCGACGTCCGAGGGCGCGCGGCCAGTGGCGCGGTGCCTGTCGCGTCGGCTGTGAAACCCGGTGTCCGGCTGTCGGAGCGCGGTGCAGTCGCCCGGCACCAGGTCCAGGAGGTCACAGTGCACACCTACGACGCCCAGGTCACCCTGGGCACCCCGCAGCCGCTGCCCGACGAGGCGGCACTCGACGGTGTCGACGAGTTCCTGTCCACCTGCTGCGCAGGGACGGACGCCTGGCCCCACGAGCCCGCTGTCGTCGACTACCACGCCGCCGAGGGCCGATCCTGGCGCCTTACGCTCTCCGCCGACGGCACACGGTCCACCCCTCTCCCCACGCTCGGCACGATGCCCGCCGCCGCTGCCGGTGATGCCCCGGACGAGGCCGACGCCTCCCTCCGGGGCACGGCCGGTGAGCTGGTCCTGGCCCTGTACGGCCGTCTCCCGGTGGACTCCCTGAAGCTCGACGGTGACCGACGCCTCTTCGACCTGCTCCTGGCCTGGGACCCGGACGATTGACATCCTCCCGGCCCTAAAGGGCCAGGATTCCTACTACGGTCGGCTGACCGTCTCGGCGGGTTGCTGCTTCATCGCGCGGTGCCGGGACGGATCCCGGGCTTACCTGCACTCCACGGCCGTTTACGGTCTCCGCCTGTCCGGCGGCGACCTTGCGTCCTTCGGTCTTGATGTTGATCGCGGCGTTCACGTCGCGGTCGTGGACGGTCCCGCAGCCCTGACACGTCCACTCGCGGACGTTCAGCGGCTTGGGGCCGTCCTTGAAGCCGCAGGCGGAGCAGAGCCGGGAGGACGGGAAGAACCGGTCCACCCGGGCGAAGACCCGCCCGTGCCGTGCCGTCTTGTACTCCAGCATGCTCACGAACGCCGACCATCCGGCGTCGTGCACCGACTTGGCCAGGCGCGTGCGGGCGAGACCCTTCACCGCGAGGTCCTCGACGTACACCGCTTGGTTCTCGCGGACGATCGTCGTGGACAGCTTGTGGTGGAAGTCCCTGCGTGCGTTCGCCGCGTGCGCGTGAGCGCGGGCGACCTTGACGACGGCTTTCTTGCGGTTGTTCGAGCCCTTCGTTTTGCGGGCGAGGTTCTGCTGCGCCTTCCTCAGCTTGCGCTCGGCGCGGCGGAAGAACTTTGGCGCGCTCACCTTCCGACCGTCGGAGAGGACCGCGAAGTGGGTGAGGCCGAGGTCGATGCCCACCTCGTCGGCGGTCGTCGGCATGCGGTCCAGGTCGGCGGCCGGGTCGGTCTCCACGACGAAGCTCGCGAAGTACCGCCCCGCCGCGTCCTTGGTCACGGTCACCGTGGACGGCGTGGAGGGCAGAGACCGGGACCATTTGACCGGGATGTCGCCGATCTTGGGCAGGCGCAGACGGCCACCTGGTGTGATCTTCCAGCTGGCGTTGGCGGTGAAGCGGATCGTCTGCCGGTTGTCGCGCCTGGACTTGAAGCGGGGTGCGCCCATGCGAGGGCGCTTGCCCTTGAGGCCGTCGAAGAAGTTCTTGTACGCGGTATCCAGGTCCCGGAGGGACTGCTGGAGGACCACCGACGACACCTCGCCGAGCCAGGCCCGGGGCTCGGTCTTCTTCGACGCGGTGAGCCGCTTGGACAGTTCGGCCGAGGTCACGAACGGCAGTCCGGCCTTGCGGGCATCCTCACGGATTCGCAGGGCGTCGTTGTACACCACCCGCACACAGCCGAACGCCCGGGCCAGCGCGGTGCGCTGACCCGGCGTCGGGCCGATGCGGAAGTTGTACCGGAGCTGCATGACCGCACCCTACCGATGGTCCATGTCACCGCAATGGGAACCTGACCCTGATATCCGCCGAGGTCGAACAGTCGTCTACAACCTGCACGCCCATTTGGTATTCGTCACCAAATACCGGCGGAAGGTCATGGACGACGCAATGCTCCGCACCTGCGAGGAAGCCATGCGTAAAGTCTGCGAGGACTTCGGCGCGGAACGGAAAGAGTTCAACGGCGAAACCGACCACGTACACCTGCTCGTGCGCTATCCGCCGAAGGTCGCCCTGTCCGGCCTGGTGAACTCCCTCAAGGGCGTCAGCTCCCGGCGTCTACGCGCCCAGTACACGGGGCGGGTGAACCGCGCCATCATGCACGGCCGTTTCTGGTCGCCCTCGTACTTCGCCGGCTCATGCGGTGGAGCCCCGCTGCAAGTGGTCAAGGACTACATCGCGCAGCAGAAGCGACCGGACTGACCAACCCGCCGCCGTGGGGCGATTCACCCCCGGCCTGAAGGCCGGGGCACTCTCGCCTACGAGAGGTAGGACACGACGGTGCGCCTCGCGGGCATGCCCCTGCCAACGGCTGCGGCGTCGCCGTCGTCGCGTCCGGGCTGCTGGTCGCGGTCTCCGGCCGGGGTCCCCGTACACGGCGAGGTGCGCTGGCGGCGGTGCGGGCGACCAGACGGCGAGTTCTGACCGGCACGTCAGGCGCGCCGTCCGGTGGGACGAACGGCACCAGGTTCTCGGTCGGCTCCTCCGGCATGGCCGTGGCCGTCTCGGCAGGTCGGCTGGGTGAGGAACAGCACAGCGGCGGCCCGCTGGACCCGTACGGCGTCCGCAGTGTCGATGGAAGTGCGCACGGCGTCGAGGTCCACTCATGTGACCGCGCTGGTAAAACAGACGATTGCGGATCGTCGCCGGGTCGGTGGTTTGATCGTCCCTCGCCGGCATTGATTTGATTCACGGCGATCCAACGGCGCGTCGCGTCATACGAGAGAAGGGTGCGGAGGTTGATAGCGAGGCGATCCCTGGGGCGCCGGTTCGGCTGGCTGTGGGCGGCCTATGCGGTGAGCGCCTACGGGTCCGGGCTGGGGTTCGGGGCATTCCCGCTGATCGCCGTGCTGGCGTTGCACGCCGGCCCCGCCGAGGTGTCCGCGTTGTCCGCGGTGGGACCTGCGGTGGGTGCGCTGATCGCGCTGCCACTCGCACCGTGGGTGGAGTTTCGGCGCAAGCGTCCGGTCATGATCGCGATGGACCTGGCCCGGTTCGGGGCCATGGCGACGATCCCGGTCGCCTACGCCTTCGGCCGGCTCAGCTTCGTCCAGTTGCTCGTTGTCTCGGCCGTGGTCGCCGCAGCCAAGATCGCCTTCAACGCGGCCAGCGGCGCCTACCTCAAGGCCCTCGTCGGGGCGGACGACCTGCTCGTGGCCAACGCGCGGTTCGAATCCACGAACTGGAGCTCCATCGCGGTGGGGCCCCCGCTGGGCGGCGCGGCGATCGCTCTGTTCGGCCCGGTCACCACTGTGGTGGCCGACGCTCTCAGCTACCTGCTCTCCGCGCTGGGCATCACCGCGATTCGCGGCAGCGAGGAAGCACCGGAGACAACCGACAAGAACCCGGTACGAGCGGGCGCGTTGCTCGACGGCTGGCGACACATCCTGGGTGATCCAGACTTGCGGGCGCTGTACCTCAACAACATGCTCGTCGCCGGTCTGATCATGGCCACCGAGCCGCTGCTTGCGGTGCTCCTGCTCCGCCAGCTCGGGTTCCCACCCTGGCAGTACGGCCTCGCCTTCGCCGCCCCCTGTTTCGGCGGACTCATCGGCTCCCGGCTGGCCCGCCGTGTCGTGGCCCGCTACGGCCGGCACGGGGTCTTCCGGACCGTCGGCACCCTGCGCGCGATCTGGCTGATCGGCCTGGCCTTCGTCCGTCCCGGCGTCGTCGGCCTGGTCACCGTGATAGTTGTCGAGCTGGCGATCATCATCAACATGAGCCTGTTCACCCCGGTGCTCGCCACCTACCGGCTCGAACACACCCCCGGGCATCTCGTCGCCCGCACCCTGTCGGCCTGGTCGATCGGCCAGCAGGCGTCCATCGCCGTCTTCACCGCGCTCGGCGGCCTGCTCGCCGACGTCACCAGCCCGCGCACCGCTCTCACGGTCGCGGGTCTGCTCATCCTCACCAGCCCGCTGCTCCTGCCCCGCCGCAGGCGTCCCGCGCCCGCAGATGATCGTGAACCGGCCACGTCCGGCCCGGGCGCTCGACAGCCGATCCAGGGCACCACGCCGGCGCAGCCCTGACCGCGAGACCGCGAGACCGTCAGGCTCGGCGGCGACGTCCGACAGCCGCCCGTCGGCGCCGGCCCGGCTGACCGTGTGGCCGGGATCGCGGGCTAGAAGATGCGCATGCGTGTCTGTCGCGTGAGGTTGTCGTGGGTTTCGCGCAGCCACGGGCTGCGGACGGCCGACAGCCGGACCAGGGCGTGCTGGAAGGCTCCCCAGTCAGCCCGGAAAAGGTGATGAGGACGCTCTGCCGGCGGGTCGTCGCGCAGGACGCCGCCGGGCATGGCGCCCGACGCGGGGAGGGGCAAGTGCGGCTCAGGGAAGACCAGCCACAGCCACACCCCGAACGGCAGCTGTTCGTTGTTGACGCTGTGGTGTGAGGGGTTGCCCAGGCTCGGTATCGGGCAACTGCGCTGCGCGTCAGGGACCCTCACCTGCTGCCCGCGCTGCTCCGCATTGTCGCGCCCACCGGCAATCCCCACGTCAACTGCCTTGGCGGGAACCGGAATTCCGGGCCCTCAACCGGCAACGGCCCAGCCCGGCAGGGCTGGGCCGCGACTGCTTCGGTGGCAGCCGGCACTCACCCGCACGAGTTGGCGTGGTTGATGTCCATGACCACGCGCTCGGGGCTGTGCAGCTTGTAGACCTTGTACGTGGGCTTGGTCTGGAACGCGGTTGCGAAGGTGACCACCCCTTCGAAGTCTCCGGTCAGCGCGAGCCCCTTCAGCTTGGGAAGCTGGATCTTCACCAGCCGGGGGCCCTGGTAGACCGACTTGCCCGCGCCGTTGTGAGCGACCGCGGGAGAGAGCCTGGTCTCCAGGAAGTACTTCCCGGCAAGCGGGACCTTCTTCCCGGAGGGATCGTAGCGAAGCGTCGTGACCGGCTTCACGCTGACGGACGGGGCGCTGCCCTGTACGTCGATGACGACCCGGTCGTACGTGCAGTGCCCGGCCCACCGGGCGTTCACGATGCGTGCGGGCGGCGAAGTCTTCGCGGGTGCCTTCGTCTGTGCGGCCGCGGAGGCGGGGACCGTGGCTCCGACGGCGGTGAGAAGGACGCCCGCGACAATGGCCGCGCGGGATGGGTGATGTTGCATGACGCCCCCAGAGGCTCTTGGTGAAGGGGACAGACGATTTCGCTATGGGAGACATGTTAGGGATCCGAATGGTTGCACTGCCAGAGGCTTGTACTTCCGGTCCCTCGGATGAGCTACACCCTCGGAGCTGCTCAAAGCCCGGCCTCCTCGACTCGACCGCCGTTCCCGAGGCCGGGCCGCCGCCCCGGATCATGCCGGCGCCGGGCACCCGGCATCGGCCGGTCCTCTCCTAGCGACCGCCCTGAGCGGGTGGCACGGCGGGGGCGGTGCGCTTGAGTTCGATCTCGACGAAGGCAAGACGGGTCTCGCCGATGTTGACGACGTCGCGGGCAGGATCACGCGTCGACAGCGGCCGCTTGCATGGCCGAACGCACGGCCGAACGCACGGCCGAACGCACGGCCGAACGCACAGCCCTGGCGAGGCGGGCTCCCCGCAGGGAGCGGGGCCCGGCGAAGGCGTGGACCTCTTCCCCCGGGACACGGGGTGCGCGCGGCGATGCACACGGCGTCCCTGGGCGTGCCGGAGCAGTCGTGGCGGCATCGAGCGGTGCCTGCGCCTTGGCCTCCGTCACCGTGCTCACCGCGTCGACCAGCGCAGCGCGGTGCGCTCAGCCGTTGCCCTCTTCGGTCAGGTGTTGGCGTGCAGCAGTGCGGCCCCGAGTGGTGTGAGCGTGTGGACAACGGTGTTGCGGTGGCGGGTGGAGACGATCAGATTCGCCTCGCGCAGGACGTGGGTGTGCTCGCTGGCGGTAGGGGCGGTGGTGCCGGTGCGGCGGGCGAGTTCGGTGGTCGTGCAGCCGTCTTCGACGACGCGCAGGGCGCTGGCCCGGGTGCGGCCGAGGAGGGCGGCGAGACTGCCGGTTCCGGGGCGGGTGGCGCGGTCGGCGCACCAGCCGGGCGGGTGGGCGACGGGGTAGACGAGGACCGGGGAGAGTTCGGCGTCGATGAGGGTGACCGGGGTGCGCCAGCAGAACACCGAGGGCACCAGGAGCAGGCCGCGCCCCGCGAGGTGGAGGTCGCGGTCGACCGGGTAGGGCGCGGTCAGCACCGACGGGGACCAGTCCAGGGTGGGGCGCAGGCTGTGCAGGAGTCCGTCGACGCCGTGGCGGAGCAGGGCGCGACTGCGGGCGGTGCGGTCGGCGTCGACCAGGGCCTGGATCCGGGGCCAGTACGGGTCGAGGGCGGCGTGGTAGTAGCGGTGCAGGGCGTTGCCGAGGCCGGTGAGCGCCGTATGCTCGCAGTCGGCCAGCGGGCGGGCCCAGGCCGGCGCCGCGGGGAGGACTGCCAGATCCTGGCGCAGCCGTCGGGCCGGGGTGGAGCGGACCGCCTCGATCCCGCTCGGCAGGTCCACAGTCGGCCTGGCGGGGGTCAGGAAGTCCGGGAAGTCCCCGGTGCGGGGCGCCAGATAGCGGATCAGCCGAGCGTCCTGGCGGGACAGGCGGTCCCGCAGCCGGCTTCTGGCACCCGCTCGCCATGGGTCGAAGACCGCCCGGCCGGTGGTGCCGTCCAGCACGGTCGCGCTCAGCACGATCTCCCACATCGGGTCGGGCCCCTGGGCTATCCGTATCCGCGCGAGGTCGTCCGCCGTGAAGTGCACCCGGAGCCCCATGGTCCCCCCTGCACGACGAGGTCTCCCGCTCATTCTCGACCCCCTCGCGCACCTCTGAGCTGTGTTTTTCGGCCGTACTCGAATACACCGGCACCAAGGTCCTCGACATCTCCGGATACTCCACAGCCGCCGGGGCCCGGCGCACCTGTACGCACTCCGGAGCGCGGGGGCCTTCAGCAACCAGCGGTGGTCCATCGAGCAGGCGGGAACGCTCAGCGGCCACAACGTGTGCCGGCCGGTCAACCAGCTCTCCGGCATGTACCTCGACAAGTCCGAGGACGTTCCCAACGTGAACGGGAACTCCGTCTACCAGTACGGCGGAGGCTTCCATGTGCACGGCATGCGCTCATCCTGCCTATGGGGTAAGACAGTTGATCCGTGCCCTCCTTTCCGGGGCGTCTCCGACGCCGCTGGTGGCGTCAGTCGGCGTCACTCCGTGTCGGCGGCGAACTGGTCGGTACCGAGCACGGTGAGCAGGGCGAGTTTCTCGTGGCTTTCCGTACCCGGTGTGGCGGTGAACACGAGAAGCGACTGGCCCTGGTCCGGCTCGAGCAGGACCTGACAGTAGAGGTCCAGCTGTCCGACCTGGGGATGGACGAATCGTTTGGTTTCGCTCCACCGCAGGCCCACCTCGTGGCGCTCCCACCATCGGACGAACTCGTCGCTGCTGCGCAACAAAATGTCCGCCAGCTCCGCCGCGGGGGAGCCGGGCCCGTCCCGGGTGACAGCCCCGCGCAGCAGGGCGACGTTGATCCGGCTGTTGTCGTCGTACTCCTCGGGGTGGTACCGCTCGCGGGCGGCCGGATCGGTGAACCATCGGTACGTCGCGCTGCGGGCGTTACCGGTGTACTGGGTCTGGTCACCGAGGAGTGCCACCGCGGAAGGCGTCTGCAGCAACGTCTCGCCCAGCGGGCCCATGACCTGCGCGGTGGCGCCGGCCAAGCCGTCCATGACCCGCGACAGCCCGGGGCTCACATGCCGAAGCCGCAGATCTCGGCGGGCGGTGCGGTATCCGGCGAGCAGGAACAGGTGATCGCGTTCGTCGAGGGTCAGCCGCAGACCGCGGGCGATGGCCGCGACCATCTGCTCCGACGGTTGCGGCCCGTCGCCGCGTTCGAGCCGCGCGAAGTAGTCGGCGGACATGGTGCACAGCTCCGCCACCTCCTCGCGGCGGAGGCCCGGAGCGCGCCGACGCTGCCCACGGCGCAACCCGACGTCCTCCGGTTGCAGCGCCGCACGCCGGGTGCGCAGGAAGGCGCCCAGGGACAAGCGGTCGAACATATGGTCCATGGTCCCCATCGTTGGTCATCCGGTGCGGCTTAGCCACGACCTGCCAGTCAGTGGCTCCGCGTGTCCTTCCAGTGTCCGTGGTGCGGCGAGTTCACTGGCGATGCGATCACCGGTCGCCGCGAGCCGGTGAACCTCGATCCGCGAACCAAGGAGCCCAGAACCATGACCAGTTGGACAGCGAATGACCTCCCCGACCTGACCGGCCGCACGGTGGTGATCACCGGTGCCGGCCGTGGCCTCGGCCTGATCACGGCACGAGAGCTCGCTCGTGCCGGTGCCCGCGTCGTACTGGGGGTACGCGACACCGGCCAGGCCCGCCTCGCCGTGGCCGGCCTGCGCGGCACCTTCGACATCCGCCCCCTCGACGTGTCGGACCTGACCTCAGTACGAGCCTTCGCCGACGCCTGGTCCGGTGACATCGACATCCTGATCAACAACGCCGGCGTGATGGACATCCCCGCCGCGCGTACCGCCGACGGCCTCGATCTGCAGACCACCACCAACTACACGGGGCCCTTTCTGCTGACCACCTTGCTGCTTGAACGCATCACCGACCGCGTGGTGCACGTCACGAGCGAGCTGCACCGGCAGGGCAGGATCGACTTGGACGATCTCGACTGGCGGACGCGCAGGCATCACGGGATGCGCGCCTACGAGGCGTCGAAGCTCGCTCTCGTCCTGTTCTCGCTGGAGCTGCAGCGCCGACTGTCCGCCGACGGCAGCCCGGTACGCTCGGTGCTCGCGAGCCCGGGCATCGCCCGCACCACGCTGGCGGCCCACTCCCGGTCGAACGTCATCAACCGGCTCAGGTTCCTCACCAACGACCCGGAGCGCGGAGCGCTGTCGCTGCTCTACGCCGCGACCCAGAACGTCCCAGGCAATTCCTACGTCGGACCGGACGGCCTGGGCGGCTTCCGCGGCTACCCGGCCGTCCGCCGGCAGGGCAAGGCCGGTCTCGATTCGACGACGGCAGGTCAGCTGTGGGATGCGACCGCCGACCTCATCGAGTCGGCCGCCCGATGAGCCACCCGGACGCCGCCCCATCGTCCTGGGTGGCGCTTCTCCGTCCTGGCCTGCTCACTCCTCGACGCCGTGACGCAGGATTTCACCTCGAAGGGCATGCGAACTCCGCTGAGTAACTACTTCCAGCCCTATGCCCCGAGCAACTGGACGCCCTCCGCGCCCGAGGGCACCGGGTGGGTCGGAGAGATGTCTACCGTGTCCGCCGTGCGGCCCTGTACTGGCGCGCCACCACGCCCAGTAGCGCCGGCATGGACGGACGCGCGCCACCGTCTGCCAGGCCGCCGCCCTTCCGGCCGATCGCGCGCAACCGGAGCTCCTGCACCTGCAGCAGGGCGGTGACGAAGGGACGCGTCTGCCGTGGCGCCAAGCCCACCAGGGGTCTGCTTGCGGACAGCCGCAGTTGCGCCAATTCCACCTGTTCTTGGACCAGTTGCTCCAGTCGCGCACGGACCGCGTTCGTGGGGGCCCGGAGAGCTTCGACGGACAGGCCGTGACGCTCCAGGTCCTTGCCCGGGATGCCGACCTGCCACCGCGCCGCGTCCTCGGCAAGGTCGTCGAGGAAGTCGACACGCTGCATCGCCTCGATGAGATCACGGCATCGTTCCTCGAACACCTTGGCGTCCGCCGTGTCACTTTGCTCCAGCAGACAGGCGAGGAGCATGAAGGCGGGCAGCGAGTACCCGTCGACGTAGGCCTGCAGTTCGTCCTCGGTGTCGAAGCCGTCGTAGTCGACCTCATGACGCGCTCCCCGGAGGAAGGCCTCGACACGATCCCTCAGTTGTGTGTGCCGCGTGGCCGCATCCCCCAGCACCCTGAGAGTCGCGTTCGCAGCGGTCGCGCCGTCGAGTGCCGCCCGCGTGGCGGCCGCCCACTCCCCCAACGCCTTGCTGCGTGCTTCACGCGTGCCGGTGTCGACGCGCTTGTCCGTTTCGTGCATGAAGGCCACCGCGGCGATGACCGGCGGGTGCAGGCGCGTCGGCAGCAGAAGCCGGACCGTTAGAAACTCCTCAGTCTTGAAGCGCCGGACGAACTTGCGTTGTTGGCCGTACGCAGTCCGCAGGTCCGACTCCGTGATGCCGGTCTGGCGCAGCGTGCGGGTCCACGTAGGCATGTCGCGTTCCTTAATGAGCTTGTGGTGACTGGGCCAGGAGCGTGCGCGTTCCTGAGCGACCTGAGGAGTGTGCCCTTCCGACGGCTGACCGTCCTGATGGTGAGGTTGAGGTGTGGGTTGGCCCAGTCGCAAGTTTGCAGGCATGGGCGTGGTCGACCCGGACAATCGTGATCTCGGAATGCATCGGACGAAGGCGGACGAAACATCCTTGGTGGCGGCGGAGTTGCCGCGTAGGTCAGGAGGTCATGCCCGGGGCCTCGACCGGGCGGCCCGGGCCCAGGCAGGCCCACCGCGAGGTTCTCAGCTGCCTGGACTGCCGAGCTGGGCGACCTGGGCCGACTGTGTGCCCACCCCGCGCCTGCCGCTCCTCCCCCAGGCCGCGGCCGCTGCGGGGCGGTCGACCAGGCGGCCGCGGCCGAAGAGGGATCCGGCGCGGACGAGCGAGACGAGGTAGGCGCCGTTCACGGCCCGCAGACGGCCCTGGGTGGACTCGACGAGCTGGAAGGACCATGGCGAGAGTGGCGGCGCGGAAGCCGGCACCCTTGGTGACCTTGGTTGGCGCCTTCTCGGCCCGCGTACCTGTCATCGTGTCCGTACCCTGGGAACATGCGGATGCGCCCCACTCTGAGTTGGACCCCTACCGAGGACCTACCGCCTGGCACCACGGATCTGGCGCCGGTCCGCGACGCGCTGAGCACCGGCGGTGTGCTGGTGCTCAGCGGGGCGGGAATCTCCACGGAATCGGGCATCCCTGACTATCGGGGCCCGGGCGGGAGCCTGACTCGGCACACCCCGATGACCTACCAGGACTTCACCGCGAGCGCCCAGGCCCGTCGGCGGTACTGGGCGCGCAGCCACCTCGGCTGGCGTACCTTCGGCCGGGCCCGCCCCAACGACGGGCACCGGGCCGTGGCCGCGTTCGGACGGCACGGCCTGCTCTCCGGGGTGATCACCCAGAACGTCGACGGTCTGCACCAGGCCGTCGGCAGCGAGGGCGTCGTGGAACTCCACGGAGGCCTGGACCGGGTCGTCTGCCTTTCCTGCGGCGCCTCCAGCCCGCGCCGCGAACTCGCCCGGCAGCTGGAGAAGGCCAATCCGGGCTTCGAGCCGGCGGCCGCCGCGATCAACCCTGACGGTGACGCCGACCTCACCGATGAACAGGTCGGGGACTTCCGCGTGGTGCCCTGCACGGCCTGCGGAGGCATCCTCAAACCGGACGTGGTGTTCTTCGGCGAAGCCGTTCCGCCGTCGCGGGTCGAGCACTGTCGCCGACTGGTCCGTGAGGCGACTTCGCTGCTGGTCCTGGGTTCCTCACTGACGGTGATGTCAGGGCTACGTTTCGTCCGCCAGGCGGCCCAGGCCGGGACGCCGGTGCTGATCGTCAACCGGGACCCGACCCGGGGCGACCAGCACGCCCTCACCCGCATCGCGCTCCCCCTGGGAACAGCCCTCACCACCGTGGCCGACCGGCTGGGCATCCCCCTCGACGAGCCTGCGACGGCCGCCTCACCGACACCGGGCCGTCTTCCAGCGCGCCCGTGAGTGCCAGGCGCTCGAATACGGCGGCTGACGGCGCCACCGCGCTGCCACCCCATGACCCGGCCCCGATCGACATCATCAGGCGCGCAAGGACCGAACGATCGCGGCGCAGGTCGCGCAGCAACCGGAACGTCTCAGTGACGGGGCAACGTGCTTGGGGCGGGCGGAAAAGGGTCATCACCGTTGGCATAAGCCCCCGAGTCAGGGCTTTCGCGTGCTCGCGGCGTGGGGGTATCGCCGGGCGCGTGCCCAGACGAGCTGCTCCGCCGCGCTGTTCAGCAGCGTGTCGAGGACGACGGGATAGGCGCTGTGCGTCATCCGCCCGGCCAGGAGCCGCGCCGTGGCCGCGATGTGCGGGTGGGTGTCGGCGGGCAGTTCGGCGTAGGTGGAGTTCCACATCTCCTCGTCCGCCGCGCGGGCCTCGTCCGTCAGCGCCAGCGACCCGGCGTCCAGGGCCGCGAAGGCCAGCGTGAGGTCGATGAACGCGTGGTAGACCACGACCGCGTCGGCGTCCGGGAACCCCGCGGTGCGCAGGATGCCGAGGATCGTCTCGTCCACCGCGATCTCCCGTGGCCGGCCGGTGACTCGGCTGGCGGTCAGCACAGCGGCCTGGGGATGGGCGAGGTAGGAGGCGTGAATGGCCTGGCCGAGGGTCCGCAGGTCGGACCGCCACTCTCCGGTGGCCGTCCAGGTGTCCAGCGCCCGTCCCATCAACTCCTCGCCGATGGCCCTGGTCAGGTCGTCCAGACCGGAAAAGTACCGGTAGAGGGTGCTGGGGTCGGCACCGAGGACCGCACCCAGCCTGCGTGCCGTCAGCCCGGTGCTGCCGTGCTCTCGCAGCATCCGCAACGCCGTCCGCACGATCAGCTTCTCGGACAGCACCGTGCCCTGCCTCGTCGGCCGGCGCCTGCGCCGTGCCGCCTCCGGCACCACTTGTTTCGCCACGCCAACTCTCCCTGCCGACCGCGCACCCATTCTTATGCCAACATCGTTGACCTTAACCCAGGACATCCCGTTGCATCTGTCCAACCCCGGAGGCCTCCGTCTCCGGCGACGAAAGGTGTGTGACATGCGAGTTCTTCTCGTGGGCGCGGGCGGTGTGGGCACGGCCGTCACGCGGATCGCGGCCCGTCGCGGCTTCCTGACCCACATGGTCGTCGCGGACTACGACCTCGCACGCGCCGAGGCGGCCGTCGCGGCGATCGAGGAACACGGGGACCGGTTCAGCGCGAGGCGCCTGGACGCCTCCGACGAGGACGCGGTACGTCGGGCGCTCATCGAGGAGAGGTGTGACGCCCTGCTCAACGCGACCGATCCGCGGTTCGTGATGCCGCTGTTCAACGCTGCCCTCGCGGCGGGCACGCACTATCTCGACATGGCGATGTCCCTGTCCGCGCCGCACGCCACCCACCCGTACGAGCGATGCGGCGTGAAGCTCGGCGACGCGCAGTTCGAACAGGCCGAAGCGTGGGAGCGGTCCGGGCGGCTGGCCCTGGTCGGCATGGGGGTGGAGCCGGGCCTGTCGGACGTCTTCGCCCGGTACGCGGCCGACGAACTCTTCGACCGGATCGAGGAGATCGGCGTCCGCGACGGCGCCAACCTGACGGTCGAGGGCTACGACTTCGCCCCGTCCTTCAGTATCTGGACGACCATCGAGGAGTGCCTCAATCCCCCGGTGGTCTACGAGAAGGATCGCGGCTGGTTCACCACCGAACCCTTCAGCGAACCCGAGGTCTTCGACTTCCCCGAGGGCATCGGCCCGGTGGAGTGCGTCAACGTCGAGCACGAGGAGGTCCTGCTCATCCCCCGCTGGGTCGACGCCCGCCGGGTGACGTTCAAGTACGGCCTCGGCGACGACTTCATCGACAAGCTGAAGACCCTCCACGAGCTGGGCCTGGATGCCACCAAGAAGGTCACCGTCCCCTCGGAGAACGGGCCCGTGGCGGTCTCCCCGCGCGACGTGGTCGCCGCCTGCCTGCCCGACCCGGCCACACTGGGCGACCGCATGACCGGCAAGACCTGTGCGGGCACCTGGGTCAAGGGCACCAAGGACGGCGCGGCTCGCGAGGTCTACCTCTACCACGTGGTCGACAACCAGTGGTCGATGCGTGAGTACGGATCACAGGCGGTGGTGTGGCAGACCGCCGTCAATCCAGTCATCGCCCTCGAACTCGTCGCGAGTGGAGCCTGGTCGGCCGGCGGCGTCCTCGGCCCGGAAGCCCTGCCGCCCCGCCCCTTCCTCGACCTGCTCACCGAGTACGGCTCGCCGTGGGGATTGCGCGAGGAGAACTGACGGCCGACGCGGGCCACGAGCCGAGGAGCGACCGGCCGGCTCCTCGGCGGAGGGTCCCGGTCGTTCACCCGAGGCCTACCAGCGGTTCGCTGAGGACTGCTTCGAGGTTCCCGTGGACCCGGGAGCTCAGCGCGCTGGAGCGCGGCGGAGTCGGTGTGGGCGCGGTCGACGGCTTCGGGGGACGCCTCACGCTCGGAGTGCTCGGAGAGTGCGCGGTAGGCGCGGGCGGGTGGACGTCGCCGGGTTGGACCAGGGCCAGCGGGACCGGCCGGCCCGCGCTCGCGTCATCGTCTGCCCGAGGACGCCGTCAGGCAGGTTGCCACAGCTCGACCCGATTGCCCTCGGGATCGATGACCCAGCCGAAACGACCGACACCCTCCATGTCCTGCGTCTCTGGCACCACCTCAGCTCCCTTGGCGCGCAGTTGCGCGAGCATCGCGTCCAGGTCGCGGACCCGGAAGTTGAGCATGGTCTGCTGGGCGCGAGACCCGAAGTAGTCACTCTCGGACTCGAACGTCGCGAACACGGTCGGCCCGGCTCCCTGACGCCACAGGCCGTTCTCATCGGCGTCGAGGCCCAGGCAATCGCGATACCACGCGTTCAGGGCCGTCGGGTCGGCAGCCCGCATGAAGTATCCACCGATTCCAAGCACTCGTTCCATGCCGCCATGGTGCCAGGACGGCGTTCGGGCACGGTGGCACCACACCAACTCCCGCTTCACACCGTCGGCTCCATCGCGCGCGAACTCGCGGCCCACGTCGAGCCGACAGACGAGTGCCCCCGGGACATCCCAGCGGAGCCAGGCCCCGTCGATGACGCCGAACTTCCCGCCTGCGTAAGGCCGGAACTCGTCTCGCGGCACGATCACGACCACGAAGATGAGGACCACAGCCCGACGAAGGAGTAGTGCACGTGGTCCATGCTCAGGATGGCGCTCCGGCAATCAGCCTGTCCAAGATGCAGTCGCAGGCCCCCGATCTGGTCAGCCTCTACAAGTCGGCCGGGGCCGGCGTGCGCGCGCACGGCCTTGAGGGAGTACGGGCCGCGGTCTACCTCGTGCTGGATCGCTCCGGGTCGATGCGGCCCTACTACAAGGACGGCACCATGCAGCATCTTGGTGAGCAGGTCCTCTCCCTGTCCGCCCACCTTGACGACAACGGCACGGTGCCTGTGGTGTTCTTCTCCACCGACGTCGACGGATCCACCGACCTCGAACTCGGAGGTCACCGGGGCCGCATCAGCGAACTCCACGAAAGCCTCGGCCACATGGGGCGCACGAACTACCACTGGGCGATGGACGAGGTGATCCACCACTACGTGGAATCCGGCAGCCGGTCCCCCGCCCTGGTGATCTTCCAGACCGATGGCGGGCCCTCCAGTAAGCTCGCCGCCCAGCGCTACCTGTGCAAAGCCGCCCGACTGCCGCTGTTCTGGCAGTTCATCGGTTTCGGCGACCCCGACGACAACGAGTTCGCCTTCCTCCGCAAGCTCGACGATCTGGCCGTACCCAGACATCGCATCGTCGACAACGCGGGCTTCTTCCACGCCGGCCGTGATCCGCGCACCGTGCCTCACGATCTGCTCTACGACCGGCTTCTACGAGAGTTCCCCGGCTGGCTGTTGTCTGCGCGTACCGCTCAAGTCCTGCGGTGAGAGCCTGACCCGATCCGCCCCGCATGGCCGATTGCTCCACCCCAGAGCCACAACTGGCTCACCTCCCACAGACCTGGGGCCGCTCATCATGGCGAAAGGCCAGGGCGCCATCAGCGATGGCAGGTGCGGTATGAAGTCTGGTGTGAACGATCAGACCCAGACCGCGACCGTTCGCGTGTTCATCGCTCTTGCCCCGCCTGACCACGCGAAAGAAGAACTGGCCCGGGAGCTGCGGCCCGCCTACGAAACGCACCCTCATATGCGGTGGAACCGGATTGAGGACTGGCACATCACCCTGGCGTTCCTGGGAGAACTGCCGGCTGAGACGGTGCCACTCCTGCGGCCGCCCCTCGCCGACCTCGCAGCGGACCACCCACGAATCCGCTTGGCACTGCGCGGCAGCGGCAACTTCGACGACCGCGTGCTGTGGAGCGGAATCGACGGAGACCTCGATGAGCTGCACAAGCTCGCCGCCGATGTGCGTACCGTCGTCAAGAACTGCGGGGTCTCCTTCGAAGACCGACCGCTTCGCCCCCATCTGACGCTGGCCCGCGCCCGCAGGGGAGACCACTCCTCGACAGCGGAAATCGCCCAAGGGTTCGCCGAGTTCACCGGCCGCCCGTGGCCGGCCGAACGTCTGCACCTGGTCGGCGGCGACATCGGCCGTAGCAGCGGACCGATCCACTACCGCGACATCGAGGCCTGGCCCCTCGGCGGCGACAACTCCACTCGACCTTGAGCGAACCAACCACGCCCGGGGCGACATGAATGCCCTGAGGTGACCGCCATCGACATGCCGTCCGGACCGCCGCCCCGGTAGGGCTGACCGGCGCACCTCCTGAACGGGGACATGCCCTCGAGGGCTCCTTTCAAGAGCACGGGTGGCCCCGTATGCGCAGGCCGCTGCCCGTCCATCGGCAGGCGATGGGCGGGCAGCGGTGTCGACGATGATCAGGGGGCGCGTGCCTTCCTACTGGAAAGTGACGGTGATCGGGGCGTGCACGCTGTGGCGTGGAAGCGTGATGGTCAGAACCTTCGAGGTGCTGTCCCAGTGGTACGCGTGCGGGGAAAGCCGTACACCGGTCGCCGAGATCTTGGTGGGTGCCTGCGTTCCCAGGAGTGAGAGGGTCCACTGGCGGGTCTGCACCCGACCGGGGAAGGACCCCCGTGCCGGACGGATCGACACTGTGCGGCGCGTGCCGTGCTGCCTGTACCGGATGGTCGTCGTGGCGCTCCGGCCCCGCTGTTTGGTGGTCCCGTCGTCCTCGTAGAGGTGGAACGACCCCGACGAACCGGCGGCGAAGGTGAGCGTGACATCGGTCAGCGGGTTTCGGTCGTTGCTGGACACGTTGTGCGTGCGGGTGGGCAGGATGCCGCCCGCCTTGATGAACACCGGCATCGAGTTCAGGTCGGTGGTCACCTCCTGCGTGCCGCCGCCGGTGTAGGTCTCGCCGGTGAAGTAGTCGGTCCACTGACCGGGCGGGAGCCATACCGAGGTGGTGGCAGAGGTGCCCGGCGTGGTCACGGGGGCGACCAGGATGTCGGAGCCGTAGAAGTACTCGCTGTTCGCGGCGGCGTACGCCTGTGGCTCGTCGGGGTACTCCAGGTAGGTGGGGCGGACGATGGGCACGCCGGTGCGGTTCGCCTCCTCGGCGAGCGTGTAGGTGTAGGGCACCAGGTTCTCGCGGAGATTGAGGAACTTGTCGGCCGACTGCCGCGCCGCCGCGCCGTACTGCCAGGGCAGCCGGTCGCTGTGGTTGCTGTGCAGGCGGTCGATGGGCTGGAAGGCGCCGAACTGGACCCACCGGGCGTACAGGTCGTCGGGCAGTTTGTGCGTCGTGCGGCTCTGCCCGCCTTCGGTGTACGTCTCCGAACCGGTCAGCCCTGTCGTGTCGTTGTGGCCGCCGATGTCGTGGGTGATGGCCGTCATCCCGGTCGCGGCGGACTCTCCCGGGGTGTAACCGACCTCCAGCTTCAATGTGCCCCATGTCGAGGAGGTGTCGCCGGTGAAGTGGACGGTGGAGCGCTTGTCCGCCCATGGCCCGGTCGGCAGCCCCTGCTGGCCGCTGTAGCCGGCCGCCTGCAACGAGCCGTAAGCACGCGAGAGGACGAATCCGCGGCCGAGGGTCTCGGCGTCGGCGGTGGCGTACTGCTGGTTGATCCACGCGTCCGGGGTCACGCCCTGCAGTGACGACTGCGACGCGTCGCAGCACCAGTCGAGCCACCAGAAGTCGTTGCCCTGCTGGTCCATGGTCCGGTGCAGGTCCATGTACGCCTTGAGCTGGTCCGGGTCGCCGAAGTCGAAGGTGTAGCAGTTGTTCTCGACGTTGGCGCCCGAGGCGCAGCCGCCCTTCGTCAGCTTGCCCTTGGCCGTGGCCTGCGCCTGGGCGAACTGGGGGTCGGACGCGAGGATGCCGGGGTGCACGTTGAGCGTGTTGTGCAGGCCCTGGGAAGCCGACCAGTCGAAGAAGCCCTTGGGATCGGGGAACTTGGCGGGATCCATCTCCCAACCGCTCCAGTTGTTCACGGCTTTGAAGTCCGTGTCGGTCACCAGGACGTCCAGCGGGGTGCCTTCGGAGCGGAACGCGGGGAGGATGGTGTTCCGGTAGTCGGCCGCGGTGCGGTCGATGTACTCCGAGTACCAGACGCCGTAAGCCCACTGTGGCAACAGTGCGGGCGGTCCGGTGAGCGTGGCCAGATCACCGAGTCCGCGCTTGTAGTCGTGTCCGTAGCCGAAGACGTAGCCGTCCTGGTAGGGCGTGCCGCCGTGGTCGGGGCGGGGCACCGCCTTCCGCGTCGTGGTGTCGTACAGCGCTGACGGTGTGTCGTCGAGCAGATACCAGCCGTCCTGGTTGAGCAGGCCAGGTGTGGTGACGACGGAGTCCTCGTTGCCGGTGACACCGTCGAGGCCTCGGCGGTATCCACCCAGCGCGAGGTGCGGCGGGGGCGCGGCCGCCTCGGGGGCGGCCACCGAGACGGTGTCCGCGTTGATGTGACAACTGGCCGCGCCGGGGCAGTTGAGGGTGATGTCGTTCGTGCCCGCTGTGAGGGTGACGGGCAGCGACGCCGTCTGCCAGTCGTCCCAGTCCTTTGTCGTGGGGAACGACAAGGTGCTGTCGGTGCCGGCGGCGGACACCGTGGCGGTGCGCTCCTGGTGGAGGCCGTCGCCGCCGATTCCGTTGGCGTAGCGCACCCGGAGGGCGTAGACGCCATCGGTGGGCACGCCTACCACATGGGTCGTCAGGCTCGATCCTTGGTGGAGGTCACCGACGAAGCCACTGCCCGCATATCCCTTGTGATCGGTGGCGCTGACCGCCGTGCCGCCGATGCGTCCGGCCTCCGCCTCACAGCTCACGCCGTACGAACAGTCCGTGATCGCGGTGCTGGACACGGGCGGGTACGCGTCGCCGGGACGGACGAGCGCGACGCTGTCGACGTTGACATCGCCGGAGTCCGAGGCGGTCCGGGTCAGGGCGAGCGTATGGTGACCCGCGCCGAGTCGGACGCTTGCCGTGGTGACATTCCACGTGTCCCAGTTCGCCGTGGCCGGCAAGGACACCGTCTGCTGCGCGCCGCCGTCCACGGAGAGCGTCAGGGTGCGGGTACGGGTCTGGCCGTCACCGCCACGGGAGTTGGCGTACCGCAGGTCGAACTGATAGGTCCCGGCGTCCTTGACATCGATGTCAGCGGACGCCGAGCTGCCTGTGCCCTCGAATCCCGCAACGAAGCCGGTCCCGGTGTGGCCGCCATGGTCGGAGGCGACGGAGAGCCCGTTGAGACGCACGTTCTCGGCCTCGCACAGTGTGCCGAGCGTGCAGGTCAGACGCTGCCAGGGGGCTGCGGTCACGGGAGCGGGGCCCGCGGCGAGCTGCACCGAGAGGTTCTGCGCGTCGAACGGTCCGGAGTCGACCTTGTAGCGCAGGCTCATCGCGCTTGTCCGTATGGTGAGCCAGCCGTTGGAGGTCGTGGCACTGTAGGCGGCCGGCTCGAACCCGTCGCGGCCGATGGCGTTGAACGTCGGATCGTCGGTGAACTTCCGGTCGCCCGCGTATTCGGTGCGGATCAGGGTGGGCGAGAGGATCTCGAAGCGGGCGTCTCCCGAGGAGAGCGCTGGGATTCGCCGGTCGTGCGCGCCGTCGGCCGACGGTAAGTCAGCGCCTGTCAGAGTCATGGTGGCGGCCACGGCGAGGGCAGCGGCGACGCTTGTCTGCCGCCGTGCGGATCTCAGCCGTCGCCTCTTTGGAACAGTCCTCATGCGCAACATCCGTTCTGCTGGCTGTGCGAAAACCCCGTCTCCGTATGCCGGTTGAGACCCGGAGCCGGGTTTCCGCTTGCGGGCAATGTTCGGACTGCGGCGTCCTCCGGGGGTGCGGCGGTGCGGGATGAAACCCTGCTCAGACCCCGCCCACGGAGATCAGCACTTGGCATCAGAGCATGTCCGCTCTCGCGGTGTCCATATGGCCAACCGTGGAGTTCCGGCCGTAAATTCGCGCCTACGACGATCACCGCACTGCGCCGGTCACCGGTCGGGTACGTCCGGCTGCGGGCCTCGGTACAGGGAGTTGTCAGGACTGCGGTCTCAAGGGCAGTGCGCTCAGGAGGACTTGGCGGTGGCGCGACGGCGGCGCACGGCCAGGACCAGGCCACCGCCGAGGGCGGCCGCGGCGGCCGCGGCGCCGGCGATGAGCGGGGTGCCGTCGGAGCCGGTACTCGCCAGGCTGCCGCCGACGGAACCGACGGTGGAGCCGTCCGTCGAGGTGCCGGTCGACGTGGAGCCGGTGCTGCCGGAGCCGCCGGTGGACTGGCCCTCGGGGTTGTTGCCGTCGCCGCCCGTGGTGGAGCCGCCGTCCGTCGAGCCACCTGAGGTGGTCGGTGCTGGTTCGTTGTCGGTGGGGATGGCGATGTGGATCTGGGCCTTGTCGTTGGCGGGGTTCTTGTCGAAGGCCGGGTGGATGTCGTAGACCGACGTCGCCTTCACCTCGCCGGTGGTGGTGAGTGCGTCGTCCTTGATGTCCAGCGAGAAGGTGAAGGAGGCGGACTCACCGACATCAAGCGTGTAGTCGGCGGGCCAGCACACGTACGTGGACTTGCCCGGCGTCCCGCCGGGTCCGGCCGGACCGTCGATCGCGAACGGCGCGCAGTCCTTGGGGACTTCGGTGGCGACCGTGCCCTTCGGTATGTGCACCATGAGCGCCGGCTGGTCGTCGCTCGTCTGGTTCTGGATCCAGCCGGGGCCGTCGTTGCGGAGCTGCACCGTGAAGGACTGCTTGCCGCCCGCGAGCGCCTCGGTGTCGTCACCGACGGCGGCGAGGTCGGCCGAACTGTCCGCGGTCAGGGTCAGCCATCGGTAGCTGTCGCCGAACCCCTCTCCGGAAGCCTGACCGGTGGCCGAGGTGCCGTACTGGACGGCCTCCATCAGCGCGTTGGGCAGCGCCTTGAACCGCACGGGCGTTTCGACGGAGGCGCCGGGCTCGATGACGGTGTCGAGCTCGCACAAGGCCTGCCTGACCTGGTCCTCGACGGTCGAGTAGGTGCAGCCCTGGACCGCCTCGGGGAAGTCCAGCCCCCGGGTCAGCCGGATCCGGAAGGTGACGCCGTCCGTGGCCGCGGTGCCTTTGTTGGTGATGACGACGGACTGGTCGTACACCTCGCCGGGCTTGAGTGACGCGCTCGGCAGAGTCGAGATCACCAGGGAAGGTTCGCCCTCGTCGGCATACGCCGAGGACGCGGCGACCGCGGGAACGGTCGCGACGATCGCGACGGCGGCCACGAAGGCCGCGGACGTACGAAGGTGCGAGGGGCTGATGCGCTGGCGCACGGGTGGGTCTCCTCGTCGGAACAGGAAGCACGGTGACCGGAGGTTCGCCATCCGGTCACATCCTGGACTCCTGGAAGGTGTCGAGGGTTGTGCTGCCGTTCGAGGAGAGGGGAAGGGTGCGGGCAGCCGGTTCACCTGCCGGTCATCGCTTTCTTGGCCGTCCTCAGTTCCGGGCTGTCCGCACCGCCATGAGGAGTCCGCTCCCCCAGGCCATGCGGACGGAGCGAAAGTCCTCTCGTGACTCCAGGTCGGCCAGGAGACGCTCGACCGCGGTGCCGTGGTCTGCCGGCCAGTCGGGCTGCGGGTCGAGGTCGTCGATCAGATACGTCCCGCCGGGGGCCACGAGTTGCAAGGCTCGTTCCAGGTGGCTGAACTTGCCCGGCCAGGTGTCCGCGAACACCAGGTCGAACGGTTCCCCGTCGTAGTTCTGCAGCCATGCGCCGCCGTCTCCGGCCACAAAGGTCACCCGGGGATCGGACCTCAGCTCCTCGCGGGCGACCTTCTGCACGGCCTCGTCGCGTTCGACCGTGACCAGGTGAGAGGCACGGTCCATCCCGCCGAGAAGCCAAGCCGTGCCCTCCCCCACCCCCGTGCCGAGTTCGAGGATGCGGCCACCGGGACAGGCAGCCGCGAGGACGGCCAGCAGGCTGCCGGTGCGCTCCTCGCAGGACCTGGTGAAGTCCGCTACGCGCGCCGCGGCACGCAGGGCCGGCAGGGATTCCGGGAACCGGTTCGGCATGTCGTCCATCCGGGGATGATGCAGCCGCAGCACCTGCCCCACAACACCTTTCCCGCCCTTTCGGCATGTCCCCGGCCGGTCCTCGACACCGGACGAGCAGACGGTCGAGACCTGGGTCGCCAGCTTCGCGTTGATGCCCCAAGGTCTCGAGAACCTGATCCTGGGGGGGGTGGCGCCCCGCAGGATCGATGATGAGCGGTAGTCGCCGGAACGGGCTCTTCGACGTTCCTGTTCCGCGGAGCGGGGCTCGCGCGCCTCCGTCATCCGGATCCGCAGCCGCGGGCCGGCATCATGCCGTGGTCTGCTTGCCGATCGGGTCGGCGACGGGCGTGTTCGCCTGGCCGTCCACGGCCCTCCGCGTACGGAGAATCGCCCACCCCACCAGCGCCGCAGCCACAGCGGTGAGAACGAGACCGGCAGCAGTGATCGCCTCCTGGAATTCCGCGGACTGCCGCGGGCTCCAGTCCGCCGTGGCGATGTCGCCGGTGAAGAGCACCGCGAGGATGGTGCCGGTGACGGCGATCCCGACGCCGGAGGTGACCTCGGTCGCGGTGTCGGTGAGCGCCGCGCCGATCGAGGTCCGGTCCTTCGGCAGGCCACCGAGCACGTTGACAGCGGCGACGACGCCCGCCACGCGCATCCCGGCGGCTACGAGTGCGAGTGCGATCGCGACCCACACGTATCCGAAGCGGCCCAGCAGACTGTAGACGGCGAGACCGAACACGACCGCTGCGGCACCAAGCCATGCGGCGCGGCCGATTCCGACGCGCTCCACGAGCGGATTGACGAACGGGCCGGCCGCGAGGAGGACGATGACCTGCGGCAGCATGCCGATGGCGGCGAGGGCGGGCGTCCACCCCCAGTCGAGCTGCAGTTGCAGCGTCACCATGTAGCCGAGGCCGGCGGTCGCGAGCCCCGCGGCGGCCTTGTAGGCCAGGCCGCTGGAGACGAGCGGGCGAGCGACGAGCTTCGGGTCGAGAAGCGGATAGCGGGTCGAGCGCTGGCGGAGGAGGAAGGAGACCGCCCCCGCGACGGCCGCGGCGGTGGCCGTCCATGGCGCCCATGAACCGGTGCCTTCGTTCACGAACAGCGTCGGTGCGACGAGCGCGAGCACGATCGTCACCGTGCCCAGCACCGCTCCGAGGACATCCACTGGGTCGCGGTGGAGGTCAGCCGCTTCGTCCGCGGCGACGCCGACCCGTACACCGATGATCGCGAGCACGGCGATCGGCACGTTCACCAACAACAGGACCTGCCAGGGAGCGACGGCGAGTACGAGGCCTCCCACCGTCGGGCCGATCGCGAGCCCGACCAGACCGACGGTCGAGATGAGCGTTATCGCACGGACGCGCAGGCTCTCCTCCTCGAACAGCCGGAAGGCCAGGGCGATCGACCCCGGAGTCGTCATCGCCGCCGCGACTCCCATCACCGCCCGGACCGCGATCAGTTGCTCCGCGGTGGTGACGAAAGCGGTCGCCAGGCTCGCGGTGCCGAGCAGCATCAGCCCGATGAGCATGATCCGCCGTCGGCCGAACCGGTCCGCCATCGCGCCGAACACCAGCATCAAACCGCCGAACACGACTCCGTACGCGCCCGTCACCCACTGCAGGGCGACGGTCGAGGCACGCAACTCGCGTCCGATCGTGGGCAACGCGACGTTCAGGATCGAGTTGTCCAGCATCTCGAACAGAAACACGGCGGACAGTCCGGCCAAGGCCACCCAGGCTTCGCGCAGCGACCGGGGCGTACCAGGAGAAGGGTCCGCCACCGCGAGTGCGGGTCGGGTTCCGTTGGGAGTACTCACGAGCAGCCACCTAAGATAGAGAGTCCTGTCTTACGGCTGCCAGAGTAGGGCGCTAGAATAAGATAGGCAAATCTATCCAAGGGAGGTACGGATGCCGGAGCGGCGCCGCGGGGCTGCACTGGAGCAGGCGCTCCTCGATGCGGCCTGGGAAGAACTCACGGACAGCGGCTACGCCAGGTTCACCATGGACGCCGTCGTTCGGCGGGCGGGCACCAGTCCTCCCGTTCTCTACCGCCGCTGGTCCGACCGTGACGAACTCGTCCGGGCGACCATCGTCCACATCCTGAAGAAGTACCACCTCGCCGTTCCCGACACGGGAAGCCTGCGGGAGGACGTCCTCACCCTCATGCGGGAGATCAACGCCACCCGTGTCCAGCTCATCACCCTCATGAGCGTGCACCTGGCCGGCTACCACCAGGAGACCGGCACCAGCCCCGGCGACCTCCTCGCGGCGGGGGGCACCAAAAGCGCCGACGTACTGTTCGACCGGGCCGTCGACCGCGGCGAGATCGGACCGGAACCCCTCACCGAACGCGTCAAGTCCCTCCCCTTCGACCTGCTGCGCCACGAGATCCTCACGACCTTCGCCCCCGTGACCGACCACGTCCTCGAGGAGATCGTCGACACGGTCTTCCTCCCCTTGGTGCGGCTCCGCCCCGGTGAGCGGGGCTGTTGAAGGCCGCCGCATGATGGCCGTCATGGAGAACGCGGTCGAGAAGATCAAGGTCTGGTTCCGGTTCGTCCCTCGCGAAGGATGGTTCCCGCAGGACACCGAGGGGCTGTGGGCGACAAAACTCAGCGATGACACGGCCGAGGTGGAGAACATCCCCTTCCTCCAGGACGGGGTGGCCGAGGGCGACGTCGTGCGGTACCGGACCGACTCCGACGGGCTCCACTGGGCTGTCGGGCGGGTGAGCTCGTCGGGCAACTGCACGATCCGCGTGGTGCCCATGCCCACCGGACCCCTGGGACGCAGTCCGCAAGCGGTGCATCAGCGGCTCTCACCGTTCGGCCTGGGCGGGGAGGTCTTCAGCAAGGACTTCCCCATGGTGGCCTTCACCGCACTGGCGGAGGCGGACTTCGCCGGGATCAAGGCACTCCTGGACCAAGGGCAGGAACAAGGCTGGTGGCACTACGAAGTCGGCTGTGGCACCGACGAATGGTGGAGCGCCTGACGACCGCCGTCGGGCGATGCCCCGAACGTGATCGTCCGTCCCGGGATTCGCCGGACATGTGCTCTTCACGAGCGTGCGCGCGGCGAACCGGGGCTGCACAGGGCGCCGTTCGCCCCACCGCTGGATCCGAGGTCAATGACCAGCCTGTCGCCGTCCGCCGGAATCAGCGCGTGCTGAGAATCGGATCCATGGTGATGGGTGTCTCGGATGTGCCGCGCGCCGCCGCGTTCTGGATGGACGCTCTGGGTTATGTCCCGCGCGAGGAGATGGAAGACGACTGGGTGGTGCTGGTGCCGGCGGAGGGGTACGGGCCCCAACTGTCGCTGGGCCTCAGCGAGACGGCGGTCCAGGCGTATCCGCGGGTCCATCTGGACCTCTGTGCCGGGGCCGCGGCGGACCAGGCGGCCGAGGTCGAGCGGCTGGTGTCCCCGGGCGCCCAGCGCGTGGACTGGGATCTCTACCCTGACGACGCGGATTTCGTCGTGCTCGCCGACCCCGAGGGCAATCGGTTCTGCGTCATCGACACCAGCCACGGCTGACGGACCGCTGCCGACCGCGACCGACGCGAGGCGGACTGGACCGACTGTTCGGCACGACCCGGTGACCGGCGTCGGGGTGACGTAGAGGCCCCAAGTGGAGCCCACGGGTGGTGGGCGTCTCCGCGCCGACTCAGGCTGGCGTACGCAGTGCCCGCCCCGGCCATGCGGCGGCGGGCGGAGCCACGCGGCGTCGTCCCGGTCGAGACGGCCGGGGCCGTCAGAGAGACGGGATCACATGACGGAACAGGGCATCGGTCCGGGCTGCCTGCCGTCCGTTCGCGGGAACGGCAGGACCGTACGAAGAAGGGACCAGCACCGGTACGCACGGCGACGCTCCCGGCGCGCGCGCACCACGATGGCGTTCGTCGCGGCCTCTCTGGCCTTCATGGGCGCGGCCGGCACGGCACCGAGCGGTGCCGTGCCACCACCTTTCGGTGAGCCCGGGTCAGGACCTGCGGGACGGTTCGTGCCCGGCCCGTGCCCGAAGACACCCGAGCCGATCCCCGGGCGTTGCGGGGTTCTGGAGGCGCCCGAGAATCGCGCCCACCCTGGAGGGCGGACCGTCCGGCTGACGGTTGCGATCATTCCGGCCGTCTCGGCGAGACCGGCCGAGGACCCGGTGGTGTTCATGAGCGGGGGTCCCGGCGGCGACACGATCGACGACATTCCCTTCCTGATCGGCGCCGGTGTGAACCGGGACCGCGATCTCATCGTGATGGCCCAGCGCGGAACGCTCCATGCGCGGCCGAACCTCGCCTGCCCGGAGATCGACCGGTTCTACGCGGACGCGGTGGGGCTGCGTTACGACGCGCCGTCGACCGGACGCCTCCTGGTGCGCGCCACGAAGGAGTGCCGGGACCGTCTGACGGCCGACGGGGTCGAGCTGAGTGCCTACAACACCACGGAGAACGCCGCCGACTTCGCCGACCTGCGCAAGGCGCTGCGCATCCACCGGTGGGACGTCTACGGGTACTCCTACGGCACCGACCTGGCCCTCACCTTCCTGCGCCGGCACCCGCAGGGCATTCGTTCGGTGGCGATCGACTCCGTCGTGCCGCCGCAGATCGTGAGCCTGCCGTGGACCTGGGACAGCGCCCGGGAAGGGATCGGCGCGATCTTCGCGGCGTGCTCGGCCCAGCCCCGCTGCGACAGCCGCTACCCCGATCTCCCGCGCACGCTGACCCAGCAGATCCGGCGGCTGGAGGCGCACCCCCTGAGGCTGTCAGTGCCGCCGCCGGGCGGCGGAGACCCGGTGAAGGTCGTCCTCGACGGGGGCGCGCTGGTGAACCTGCTGGTCGCCAACGCCGTCCCCGCCGTCGACGTCCCCGCGGCCCTCGACGAACTCGCCCACGGGAACCCCGAGCGCTTCGCGCAGGCCCGCGCCGCCGGGGCGAATCCCGTGATCGGCGAGTTCGCCCACGGCCTCACACAGTCGGTGGCCTGTAGCGAGTGGGTGCCCGGCTATTCGAGGTCCGACCTGCTGAGGGCCGGGCGCCGGGCCTTCCCCGGGTGGCCGGACACGGTCCTGGCCCAGGCACCGCAGCTTCCCTTCGAGCACGACGTCTGCCGCGTCTGGAACGTCCCGGACCGCACCCCCGTCCAGAGGATCGCGACCGTCAGCGACGTGCCGACGCTCATCGTCTCCGGGACCTTCGACGCGAAGACCGGAGCACGCTGGGGGCCCTACACGGGCCGTACGCTCTCCCGCTCGACCGCCGTGCGGATTCCCGGCATCGGCCACTGGGTGGTCCCCCAGTCACCGTGCGCGCAAAGCGTCCTGGCCTCCTTCCTCGCCCACCCGGTCTCGCCCGACACGGCCTGCGTGGCGGGACTCGCGCCGAAGCCGTTCACCATCACCCCCGCCCCGGAGAGCTCATGATGTCCATCCGCCCACCCCACCACCGGCGCACACTGCGACGGTTCCCGGCCGCGCTGGCCGGAGCGACGGCCGGTGTCCTCGCCGTCGGCCTCGCCGTGACACCCGCGCGAGCCGAGGGCAGTCCCGCAGCGCCTCTCGGGACAGTCGCCCGGACGGCGGGCGACGCCCGCTTCGTGCCGGGCGCCTGCCCGAGGACGGCGGACCCGGTCCCCGCTCTCGAAGGGGCCCGCTGCGGGACGCTCACCGTTCCCGAGAACCGTGCCCGCCACAGGGGACGGAAGATCACCCTCGGAGTCGCCATCGTTCCGGCGGCCACGAGCAGGCCGGCACGCGATCCGATCGTGTGGTTCGCCGGCGGGCCCGGCGACGACGCGGTCTCCGAGGCCCAGCTGGCGATCGACGGCGGCCTGAACCGCGACCGGGACGTGATCTTCATGTCCCAGCGGGGGACCTACTCGGCCGACCCCGTGCTCACCTGTCCGAACATCGACGAGTTCAACGCGCGCGCCGTCGGCCTCGTCTACGGCGCGCCGTCCACCGGGCGCCTGCACGTCAGGGCGACGCGGGTCTGCCGCGAGCAGTCGGCGAGCCGCGGCGACCTCAGCGCGTACGACAGCACCGAGAGCGCCACCGACTACGCCGACCTGCGCGTCGCGCTGGGCCTCAGGCAGTGGAACGTCTTCGGTATCTCCTACGGCACCGACCTGGCCCTCATCTACATGCGTGACCACCCCCAGGGCATCCGGTCGGTCGGCATCGACGGCGTCCTGCCCCCGTCCCTGGCAGGCGGAGCCGTGACCTGGAGCGCCGCACGGCAGGGCTTCGACGGCCTGTTCAAGGCCTGCGCCGAGCAGCCCGCCTGCGACAGCCGCTATCCGAACCTGTCGGACACCTTCGAACGCCTCGTCCGTCAGCTCGAAGCCCGGCCTCTCACCACCACCGTCACGGTCCCGGGCCAACCGGCTCCGGTGAAGGTCGTGCTGGACGGCGGAGTGCTGGTGAACTGGCTGACCTCCGCCACCCACGTGGCGGCCGGAGTGCCGCGCTCCATCGACGAGCTGGCCCATGGCAACCCGCAGCGCGTCGCCGAGCAGTGGGCGGGGGGCAAACTCAGTCCGCAGGCCGTGGGCAGGATCGCCCACGGGCTCGCCTACGGCGTCTTCTGCCGCGAGTGGACCCCCTTTGAGAGCGAGGCCGATGTGATCCGGGGAGGGCGGCGCGCGTTCCCCACCTTTCCTCGCTCGGTGCTCGCCAACGCTCCGCAACTCCCCTTCCTGCATGCGGACTGCCGCGCCTGGGACGTCCCGGCCGCACCGCGCTCGGTGCGTGACGTGACGCGGAGCGACATCCCGACCCTCGTCATGTCAGGCGGGTTCGACGCCCAGACCGCGCCGAGCAACGGTGCGTACGTGTCTCGTACGCTGAGCCGGTCCACCACCATCACGGTCCCCTACGTCGCCCATGTCACCTTCGCCGAGTCGCCGTGTGCCCAGGCGATCACCACCTCGTTCTTCAACAGCCCGACCGCGCCGAACACGAGGTGCCTCGCAGGTCTCCAGCCGCCCGAGTTCGACACCGGACCGTAAGACCCGGACCCGCAGGACCGAGGGATGCCACACCCATCGGCCAGGTGGCCCTCGGCGCTGTGCCACATCGTCAAACCGCGCCCCGGGGGGGGGGGGGGGGTGGGGGGGGGGGGGGGGGGGGGGGGGGGGGGGGGGGGGGGGGGGAGCGCACCTCCCACCCTTCGGT
>NZ_JBVJCT010000008.1:144915-234416 GCF_055588305.1 Streptomyces sp. NPDC042002
TCCCCCCCCCCTCCCCCCCCCCCCCCCCCCCCCCCCCCCCCCCCCCCCCTCTCCCTCCCCCCCCCCCCCCCCCCCCCCCCCCCCCCCCGCGGCAGTGGCAGGGACAGCCCGATCCACTGCCCCGGTCGGTCAGCCGACCCCGCTCGCGACCACCGCCGAGTTCTCCGGTGAGACGTCGGGGGTCCGCGGTGTCTCCCAGTCCGCCGCCAGTTCCGCGAAGGAGTAGCCGGCAGGTTCCGACGGCATGCCGGCCAGACCACGATCCCTCGCCCGGCTCACCAGTTCCTGCGGGGTCAGCGCGGCGAGGCGTTCCGCGGTGTGGGCGAGCAGCCGGGCCGCCGCGGAGGTGAGGGCCTCCTCCCCCAACGGCCGTTCCGGCAGGCGCAGTTCCTCGGCGAGGAGGGTTCGCAGTGCGTCGGTCAGGTCCGGGGCGCCGACCTCACGGACGGTCAGGGAGAGGTGGGCGGAGAGCCCTTCGTCCCCGGAGGCCCAGTGGGCGAAGCCCCGGGGCACGTACAGGACGTCCCCGGCGTGCAGGGTGGTGCGCAGGATCTCGGCCGGACGGGCCCCGTCCTGTTCGGTGACCCGGCCCGCATGCCAGTTCTCGTCCGCGGGACCTTCGTGGATGTGCCAGGTCTTGCTTCCGGCCACCTGGACGACGAGGACGTCGGCGTCGTCGCGGTGCAGGGGCAGTCCCTGACGCCCCGCCGGTGTGACGAAGAAGAACGCTTCGACATGCCGTCCGAGTTCCGCGGCCAGGGAGGCGAGCAGGGTGCGGGTGGGACCGTGCCACTGGTCGACGCAGCGCAGGAGCAGGGTCGCGCCCCTGTCGAGCAGATCCCGGACCTTGCGGGCATCGGCGAATCCGCTGGGTGTACTGCGGGCGACGGTCCGGGCGGTGGTGAACTTCCTCGTCGGCAGTTTGTCGCCGTCCCACATCTCCACGTACGGCTCCCGGAAGAATCCCGTGGATATGGCCGCGTCGAGGTCGGCCAGGGTGAACGAGCTGTAGCCGCCGCCGGCCGGATGGAAGACACCGGGGCGGTCGTTCCAGTAGGAGTCGAGGAACTCTTGGGGATTTCCCACCCATTGGGCGAGCGTCGGCGCGTGCATGGCCGTCCCTTCTTCGGATAGGCGATCGGTCACGGTTTTCCCACGCAATTCAGGGGTGACCCGTCCTGTACGGGACCGCCGGGTTTTCGGGGTGTCATACGGGCAGGACGGCCTCGGGATACCGGTCCAGAGCGGCTTGGGCGAGTTCGAGCGGCACGGAGAGCGTGTCGACCATCAGAAAGCCGCCGACCGGGCACCGTACGACCGTCATGTCGGCGTCCTGCTCGACGGCGACGCCTGGAGCGCTCAGGGCCGGGCCGAGGGGGAAGCCGTAGTGCGTGACCGTCGTGGCGCCGTCCGCCGGGCCGGCCGTCGTCCGCCGTGCGCGTTCCCGCTCGGCGGAGCCGGCGAGCTCCCGCGCCAACCGGCGTGAGGTCCCGGTGACCAGGCCGGGCACGGCGTTCACCCGTTCGAGCGCCTCCTGCACCTCGGGGGCCAGCAGCCATCGCTCGGCCGCATGGTGCAGGTCCATCACGTCCTGCTCCGCCAGCGCGTCGACGAGGACCGCGACGTCGACCACGTCCCGACCCCGCAGGGACTGCTGGAACAGTTCCTCCGCGATGAGCAGCAGGTGGGCGACCGTCTCGTTGGCGGGCAGCTCCGCGCGCAGGGGAACGGTCGTGGAGTTTCCGACGAAGGGCGCGGTGAGGAACTCGGCCGCGTACACGTAGTCCAGATCCGACTCCGGGGAGGGCCAGTTCAGGGCCACCGCCCAGTGCCGCCGGCCGCCGCTCACGATCATGCTCACGCGGGCCTCGTCCACCGGTCTCTCCCTCGCGACCGCGGCGACGCCCGCCCACAGCTCGTCCTCGTCCGGCATCAGCAGGTCCACGTCCCTGCTGGTGCGCAGCACGCCCGGCGGGTAATAGCGCTGCAGGGCCGCTCCCTTGAGGACATCCGCGCGGCCCGCCCCGCGCACGAGCGCGATGACCCGGTCGTGCTCGTCACGTCGTGCCCGCTCCACGTCGAGCAGCACGTCGCCGAGCCGTCCGAGCCGGCGGCCCTCGGCGGCGGCGAGCGAGCACACGGCGCCGGTCAGCCGCTGGTCGCGCCGGGCGGCCCGCTCCAGGACCAGCCCCAGCCGCACGTCGGGGGCCACGCCCATGACCTCCTGCACGGTCCGCAGCGACAGGTCCATGGTGCACCTCCAGGGAAAGGGCCGGCCGGTGCGACAGGACGACGGGAATACCGTCGTACGCCTGCCAACGCACCCGTGCGCAGCGGAATTTCGAGCATCGTAGCTTCGCGGGCCGGCACGGGCCGCGAAGGATGCGGATTCCGGAAAACTTTCGACTCCGGGCATGGCGCGGGTTCTTGAGGAGAAGGGAAGCCGCGACGTGCGGATTACGGAAGCGGCTGTTGCCGCGGCAATGGGGGCCGCCTACAGTCCCTTTCGTTCGATCAACTCCCAACGAAGGAGAATCACATGATGAAGCACGCTTCCATCCTGCGTCCGCGTCTCGACAAGGTGAAGCCGCAGAGCCGCTGAACCAGTCTCTGAAGTGGAATGCCGCCACCTTTCGTGTGGCGGCATTCGCTTATACGGATCATTGAGGGAGAGTGCTTTCCTTGTACGAATTCCGGACCATCGACGGGCCGCTTCCGGTCATGGCGGTCGTGGACGAGCGGCTGAGTACGACCACGGTCTGTCTGACCTCGAAGTACGGTTCGCGGGACGATCCGTCGCAGGAGTGCGGTCTCGCTCATGTCCTCGAACATGTGCTGATGTCCGCGCCCGTGGGCTCGGTGCCGTCGTTCAGCGAGTACGTCGAGCGGCTGGGCGGGCACGCCAACGCGGAGACCGGCCTGGACCGCATGCTGTTCTACGCGCAGGTGCACGCCGACGACGCCGAGGAGATCACCGGTCTGCTGCAGCACGCGGTGCTGGACCCCCGGTGGGACGAGGGGACGCTGCCCCAGGAGAAACGGGCGGTCTTCCAGGAGTTGGCGACGGCCGCCGCCGATCCGAGCGACGTGGTGCAGGACGCCTTCCTCGACCACCTGTTTCCCGGCCATCCGCTGGGCCGGCCCGTGGGCGGCACACGGGAGACCGTCGAACGCTTCGATGTCGCCGCGATGGCGGCGGGGCACAAGGAGCGGCTGCTGACCGCCCCGTTGTCGCTGATCGTGGTCGGCCCGGCGGTCCCCGCCAGTGCCGACCCGCTCGTCGCCGGTGTCCCGGCGTCGGCGCTGGCCCGGCTCGGCACGGCGGAGCGTGACCTGACCTCCCTGCCCGCACCCGGTCCGGAGCAACCGGTGCGCTGGCCGGACGAGTTCGCCTGGGTCTGCGCGGGAGCGCGTTCGGTCGGCAACCACGATCCGCGCCGCCCCCACTTCAACGTCCTTGCCCAGTTGCTGGGTTCGAGTCCGTCGTCGGTGCTGTACCGGCGGCTGCGCGGAGAGGCCGGTCTCGCCTACGCGTTCCAGTCGTGGAACCGCGGCTACGGGGAGACGGGCGCCTGGCGGGTGCTGGCCGGTGTGGACGCCGGCAACGGCGACGCCGCGCTTGCCGTGATCCGAGGGGCACTTGAGGAGATCGCCACGGACGGCCCCAAGCCGGACGACCTGGACTCCGCCCGCCGCCAGGCCCGGATGCGGATCTTCACCTCCGTCGACGCCCCCCTGGAATGCGCGCGTTTCCTCGCCCTGCGCAGCGGCGGCCCGGCCCACTGGACACCCGCCGTCGAGGTGGCGAACATCGCCGCGGTGAGCGCGGCCGATCTCCGCGAGGCGGCCGCGCAGGTGCTGAACGGCTGGCGGGCCGTGGTCCGGCCGGAGGCAGCGTGACGGCCACGCGGGAGTACCTCCGCCAGGCGGCGTCGGCCGGACTGGCCGACGAGGCAGGCGGGTTCGCCTTCGTCGCCGACCGCTGCGACGACCCCTTCACCGGGCGCCGGCAGATACTGGTCGAGTACTGCGACCCGGGGCTGCCCGCCTCCCCCGTCGCACTGGATGCCTTGCGCGCCGCGTTGCGCGCCCGCGGTCACGAGGCCGACACCGTGCTCCTGCGGGTTGCCGGTGATCTTCGACTGCCAACGCCGTGGCGGCCTCGGCTGACGTACGTACGGCACGACCGCGCCCCTGCGTACGAAGCCGTCGGTGCCCCCTCCCCCGCCGGTCTCACGGTACGGCCGGCGACACGCGCCGACGATCCGCGCGTACGCGACTGGCTGGTCCAGGCGTTTCGCAACGCCTATCCGGGCCAGGAGATCGAGTCCGGGCACCCCGGTGTCACGGACGTCCTGACCGCTCCGGGCCGCCTGTCGTTCATCGCCGAACTCCACGGCGAACCGATAGGCCACGGCACCGTGCTGACCTCCGAGCAGGACAGCGTGACCGGCGAGGAGTTCGCCGAGCTGGTGGACACCCTGGTGGACGACGCCCCAAGCCGGCGGGCCGCCATCGCCGCGCTGGTGGCCGCCGCCGTAGAAGCCACCCGAGGACGCCCCCTGTGCGGCCATGTCGTACACCCGTATGAGCCCGAGGCCGCGCGCGGCGCTGACAGCGTGCTGCGCGCCCTCGTGGCAGGTGACTGGTCGGTCGACCACTGCTTCTGGGAGAGCCCGTCGTGAGCAATGAGGAGTACGGCCCGGTGCGCCGGAGTACGCCGGAGTCCACCCCGGACGGGAACACGACGGCGGACGCCATCGTCGTCGAGGACGTCGGGCGCGTCTATGTCGACCGGCGCAGCCGCCCCAGCCGTGAGGTGACCGCGCTGAGCGGTGTCAGCCTGCGGGTGGCGCCCGGTGAGGTGCACGGCCTGCTGGGTCCGAACGGCGCGGGCAAGACGACGCTGTGCAAGATCCTGACGACGACCCTGGAACCCACCACGGGTTCGGCGCAGGTGCTCGGCATGGACGTGACCGGGCAGTCCCGGGCCGTCCGGCGGTCGATCGGTCTGGTCTTCGGTGGTGACCGCGGACTGTACGGAAGGCTGAGCGCCCGGGAGAACCTGTGGTTCTGGGGCGCGATGTACGGGCTGCGACGGCCCCGACTGCGGTCCCGTGCCGAGGTGTTGCTCGACCGGGTGGGCCTGGCGGATCGTGCCGACTCCCGGGTCGACACGTTCTCCCGCGGGATGAAACAGCGGCTGCACCTGGCCCGCGGGCTGGTCGGGGATCCGCGGGTGCTGATCCTCGACGAGCCCACGGTGGGCATGGACCCGGTGGCGGCGCTGGACTTCCGCGCGCTCATCGGGGAGCTGCGGGGCGAGGGCCGGACCGTCCTGCTGACCACGCACGACATGGCGGAGGCCGAGGCGGTCTGCGACCGGGTGTCGTTGATCGACCGGGGCCGGCTGATCATGACCGAGAGCACCGGCGCCGTCGGCCGGCTGCTGTCGGGCTACGAGCGCGTGGTCGCCGACGATGTGCCCGCCGAACTGGCGCGGCGGGTCGAGGCGCTCGACGGAGTCGTCGCCGTGCGGCACGAGGCGGGCCGGGTCGAAGTCGAGACCGAGCGGCCGTCCGCCACCTCCGCGGTCCTCTCGGTCCTCGCCGGAGCGGGGGTGCACCGGGTCAGCACCGCGCGGCCGGACCTGGGCGAGGTGTACCTGCACCTGGTGGGCCGCCGGGGCATGGCGGTGACCTGATGCCTCTCTTCCTGGCGTCCCTGCGCTTCCAGTTGCGCCTGGCTCCGCGCTCCCCCGGCACCTTGCAGGTATGGGCCACCGCGCCGCTGTTCACCGCGGTGTTCCTGTCGGTCGCCGAGCACGCGGGGCGGACCGATCTCACGTCGTACGCGATCGTCGCTCCGACGCTGATGGGGCAGTGGGCACTGGCCCTGGGCATCGCGGGCGAACTCATCACGGAGGAGCGCAGCCAGGGCACCCTCGAAGCGATGATCGCGACACCCGCCCGGCTGTCCGTGGTCGTCGTGGGCCGGATCTGCGCGGTCAGTCTGCTCGGCGTCACCGCCATGGCGGAGGCCTGGCTGGTCGCGGGGCTCGGCTTCGGCCGGTGGATCGCCGTACCGCACCCCTTCGTGCTGGGCGTCGCGCTGCTGGCGAACGCGGCGGCCATGGCCGGGACGGCGAGCATCCTGTCGTCGCTGTTCGTCCTGATGCCGTCCGCGCGCATCGTGCAGAACACGCTCAACTATCCGCTGTATCTGCTCAGCGGAGTGCTCGTGCCGTTGTCGACGCTGCCGGAATGGCTCAGGCCCTTCGGTCGTCTGGTGTTCCTGAGCTGGAGCGCCGATCTGTTCCGGGACGCGCTGGACGGCGCCGCGGTCTCCGATCCGGCGGCGCGGATCGCCGTCGTCGCCCTGCTCGGGCTGTCCGGTTACGTCATCGGGGCGCTCCTGCTGGCCCGCGTACTGCGCCGGGTCCGCCGGCTCGGCACCCTTACGCACACTTGAGAGCAGACGTGTACCCATCCGCACTTCACCTCGTGCGCTACGGCTTCCTCAACGCCGTGGCCGACTTCAAGGCCACCTACACCTGGCGGAGCTGGCTGTTCGGCTGGCTGGGCAGGATGCTCGCCCAGGTGCTGTTCTTCACCGGTCTCGGCCGGGTTCTGGACCAGCCCGGCGCGGTCCGCTATCTGGCGCTCGGCAACGCGCTGATGACCTGCGTCGTCGACACCATGGCCGTGGTGGCGACGACGAGCGGGGAGCGCAGGGCCGGGACGCTCTCGCTGCTGGTGTCCAGTCCCGCCGATCCGGTGTGGGTGTTCGTCGGGCGCAGTCTGCACTGGCCGATCAGCGGCGTCGCCACCGCGTTGGCGGCCCTGTTCGGCCTCGGCCCGTTCTTCGGGATCACCTGGAGCGCGGCGCAGGTTCCGCTGGTCGTGCTGCTGACCGCGCTCACGGCGCTGGGCACCTACTGCGTCGGGCTCTTCCTGGCCGTGGTGGTGGTCAACGTCCCACGGCTGCGCAACGTGGTCTCCAACTGCGCCTACCTGGCGATGATGGCGTTCTGCGGCGTCCAGGTGCCGGTGGACTTCTGGCCGCGGGGAGTCGGAGTGGTGGTCCAGGCGGTACCGCTGACCCATACGCTGCGGGCGCTCAGGGCCGTCAGTGACAACCGTCCGGCGGCGGATGTGTTCGGCCCGGTCGTTCCCGCGCTGCTGGCCGCCGGCCTCTGGCTGGTCGCCGCGGTCGTCACGTTCCGCTGGCTGGTCGCGGTGCCCGCCCGGCGGGCGGGCACCCTGGACCTGTCCTACTGACGGCGGGGGTCCCGGACCGGCCGGTGCTCGCCGCCGACGCAGCCGCACGGCTCGTCCGCCGCGGGCCGCCGGTCGAGCAGCCGGGCGGTGAGCACCGCGGTCGCCGTGTCGACCGTCGCGAAGTACGCGTCCGCGTCGGCGCCGCGCGCGGGCTCCAGGCCCAGGTCGAGCACGGGGTAGCCGCGCCCGGTTCGCCCGCAGGTCAGGTCACAGGTGCTGAGCGTGATCCGGACCGGGGCGGGAACGTCCGGGGCCGCGGCGCGCACGGAGCGGCACAGGGCCGCCGCGGCCCGCGCGAACTCGTCCCGGGTACGCGGCAGGACGCCGACGCGGCGCCAACCGGGCGTGAGGGACGGGGAGTCGTAGGCGTGCCCCTGGCAGCTGTCGTAGGTGGCGAGCCGCCAGTCGCCCGTGGTGAGCGCGTCCACCAGGGGCCAGACGCCCTCCTCGATGGCCGCACGCCACTGGGGGTGGGCCGGGTCGACGTCGTCCGCCTCGTGGATGCCCGGCAGCCCGACCGTGTTGATGTTGCCCTCCGCACTGGTACGGAGCCGGGCGGCGCGGCGCGGCGCCCCGGGCGCGTTCCACCGGCCGAGGAATTCCGGGACGTCCGGCATGACATTCGGGAATCGCGGGCGGTGGGTGAGTGTACGGCAGTGCTCGAAAGGACCGTTCGCCCCCGCGGTGATTTCCTCTTCCGTGCTCGTCACAATTCCCTCCGGTTTCCTGACGCTGGCAGTGATCGGGCGATCCTAACGACACGGCGGTGCCGCGGCGGTCCGATTCCGCCGCCGACGGGCCAAGGATGCGTATTCACGCAGCAGCGCCCGGCGGCCCTTCCATTCTTCCGTTCGCATTTCCGCAATTTCTTGGCCACGGGATACGCGCCTCGGTCATCCTGCGGGGACGTGCCGCATTCGCGGCGGATCGCAGAATCCTCTTCCCGCGCACTGGAAGGAGTCGGGGCCGTGGCTGAAAAATACGACCTGGCCGTCGTCGGACTCGGTTACGCCGGGCTTCCGCTGGTCGTCGCGGCTGCCCGCAACGGCATGCGGGTCGCCGGCTTCGATGTCGACGCCGCACGCGTCAACTCCCTGGCCCGTGGGGTCAGTTACGTGGATGACATCTCCGACGAGGAGATCGCCGAGGCGCTGATCGCGGGATTCGCCCCGGCGGCGGACCCCGACGTCATCGCCGGGGCGAACGCCGTCACCATCTGCGTACCGACACCGCTGCGTGACTCCGTACCCGACCTGACGGCCGTTCTGGACGCCGCCCACCTGGTGGCACCGCGTCTGCGCCCGGGAGCGCTCGTGGTGCTGGAGTCGACCACCTACCCGGGAACCACCACCGACGTCCTGCTGCCCGTTCTCTCACAGGGCGTCAAGACCGTCGGCGAGGACTTCCTGCTGGCCTTCTCACCGGAGCGGGTCGACCCGGGCAATCCGGCGTTCGGGCTGCACAACACACCGAAGGTCGTCGGGGGTGTCACCGCACGGTGCACGGCGGCCGCCACCGCGCTGTACGAGCGCATGGTGCAGAAGGTGGTGACGGTGAGCACACCGGCGGCCGCCGAACTCACCAAGCTGCTGGAGAACACCTACCGGCAGGTCAACATCGCGCTGGTCAACGAGCTGGCCGTGTACTGCGACGGGCTCGGCGTGGACGTGTGGGAGGTGGTGGCCGCCGCCGGCACCAAGCCGTTCGGCTTCCAGACGTTCTCGCCGGGCCCGGGGGTGGGCGGCCACTGCATTCCCGTCGACCCCGGCTACCTGGCCTTCAGCGGCCGGATCTCCGGCCACCCGCTGAGACTTCCCGAGATGGCGCAGGAGGTGAACGACCGGATGCCGGCCTACGTCGTCGACCGCATCGCCCGCCTCCTCAACGACCGCCGGCGCAGCGTCCGCGGCACCCAGGTGCTCCTGCTCGGGGCGACCTACAAGCCGGACATCGCGGACGGCCGCAACTCACCGGCGGTTCCCGTGGCCGAGCTGCTGCTGGACCTCGGCGCCCTCGTGCGGTTCCACGATCCGTACCTCAGCACGCTGCGCCTGAACGGAGAGCTCGTCGCGTCGGCCGATTCGCTGGAGGACGCGGTCGCGGAGGCCGATCTCGTCGTCCTGCTGCAACCGCACCTCGACTACGACCTCGCCGCCATCGCCGACATCGCACCCCTGCTGTTCGACACCAGCGGCCGCACCGTCGGGGCACACGTGCTGCATCTCTGACCCCCGCGCGAAAGCACCCTGACTCACCCGGCCGGCATCCGAGCACGAAAAAGGGGATGCCCGCCGGGACATTCGCATTTCCGAAAACCGGCACCGCGAATAACTGCGGATATCGGAAATTCACGGTGCCGCATTTCATTGATCCGGCCGCCGGAGCGCTGCTAATTTCATTCCCGGGAATCAGATTTCCCCCTCACCAAAGGAAGAGGCACATCATGTCCGAGAAGAACGAGATCTCCTTCGACGCGTTCGTCGACGCCGTCAAGTCGTACGACCTGGAATCCGTCAGCGCCAAGGACACGGCTCACTCCTCCGCCGTCTCGGTGAAGCCCTGGGAGCACGTCACCGAGCAGACCTCGGACGCCGTCTGACCTGCGTCGCCAGAACCGGCGGGCGGCTGTTCGCGGCCGCCCGCCGGTCCCCGCGCCCGCCGCGCACCAGCGGCTCGGCGTTCGTCCCCGCCGGCACTGCGAGGTGGCTCGTCATGCTCAACCCGTCCCCGTGGGCGGACCCCGCCGACCGTGAAGTGGAGACCGAGGTACTGATCCTCGGCGGAGGACTGGCCGGCCTGGCCGCCGGTTCGCTGCTCGACGACCGCGCTGTCGTCCTGGAGGCCGAGGACCGCCCCGGTGGCCTGGTGCGCACCGAGCGCGTCGGGGAGTACTGGTTCGACCACGTCATCCATCTGCTCTACTTCAGCCACCCCGACGTCGAGGACCGCGTCAGCTCGCTGCTCGGCGACGTCCTGCGCCCCTGCCCCCCGGACGCCCGGGTCGAGACCGGCCGGGGCACCACCCGCTTCCCCGTCCAGCTGAACCTCTTCGGTCTCCCGCCCGAGGTGCGCGCCGCCTGTCTGGCCGACCTGCGGGCCGCGCACGAGGAGACGGCGCCACCGCGCAACTACGAGGAACTGCTGCTGGGCGCCTTCGGCCGCGCCCTGTGCGAGTTGTTCTTCTTCCCGTACAACCGCAAGCTCTGGCAGCGTCCGCTCAGCGGTCTGTCGGCCTCCGGTTTCCACTGGAACCTGACCCGGCCCAGCGTCGCGGAGATCGAACGCGGCGCGAACACCGCACGCCCGGCGTCCGGTTACAACTCCCGCGGCTGGTATCCACGCCCCACCGGCGACGGGCAGCGCGGCATGGAGGTGCTCTCCCGGGCGCTGGCCGGCCGTGTCGCCGACCTGCGGCTGCGGCACGTCGTCACCGCCCTGGACCCGGACGCCCGCACGGTACGGACCCGCTCGCCCGAGGGCATCACCGACTTCCACTACACGCACGACTGCGTCTCCACGCTCCCCCTGCCCACCACCGTGTCGCTGTGCCGTCAGGCACCCGCCGCGCTCGTCGAACGGTGCCGCGCCCTGCCGCGCAACCGGGTGCGGTCGGTGGCCCTCGCCGTGCACGGCCCCCGGCCGCGCGACACCGGGCACTGGCGCTACTACACGCGGGGGGACGTTCCGTTCACCCGCCTCGTCTTCATGACGGAATTCGACCCCGACATGGCACCGGCCGACGGCTGGGGCGTCCTCGCCGAGGTGCTCGAACCGTCCGAGGGGCCGCGCGCGCCGGACGACTCGCTGGTGGCCGACGTACTGCGCGGTGTCGAGGAGGTGGGCCTGCTCGGTCCCGGCAGCCGGATCGTCGGATCGCGGGTGTTCACCTCCGACCCCGGATACGTCGTGTTCACCGACACCGCCCGGGACACCGCCGCCGAAGCCACCCGGTTCCTCGCGTCCCGTGGCGTCACCCCGCTCGGGCGCTACGGCACCTGGACCTACTCCTCCATGTCCCAGGTCATGGAGGAGGCCTTCGCGTGGGGGGCGGAGCGCTCGGCTCTGCCGACGACATGACCCGGACAGCAGACAGGGAGATCCCCTTGCCCAGCACCACGAACCACGGTTTCCTCGCGCTGGAAGGCGTCGACGGATCCGGGAAGACCACGACCGCGCGGCTGATCGCCGAACACGTACGGGGACAAGGGCGTCCCCTGTCCCGCATCGGCCAGCACTCCTGGCTCGACCCGCAGGCCGCCCGCGTCATCATCGACGTCCGGGAGGACCGGCCGCACCGGCACAGCCACCGGCGGATCACGGAGGCGTACTTCCGCGACAAACAGCTCCAGGCCGGCGCGATCGGTGACCTGCTGCGCGACCGCACCGTGCTGTCGGACCGCTACATCTTCAGCGACGCGGCCTACTTGGAGGTGCTCTACGGCATCCCGGCGCGCGAGACGCTGGACCGCCACCACACGCACGGCACGCTGCTGCCCGACCTCGTCGTCTATCTCGACGTTCCCGTCGGCCTGGCCGCCGACCGTGTCGTCGCCCGCGGCAAGAGCATGCGGCACTACGAGAACAGCTACACCCTCGACAAGGTCAGCAAGGTGTACCGCTCGCTGCTCCTCGACGACCCGCCGCCGTACCTCCCGCCGGTGCACGTCTTCCGCAACACCACCGGCGCGCACGAGGACAGCCGCCTGCTGGACCTGTTCCACGCCATCGACGACGCCCGTTCGGCGCCCGCACGTCAGCTGCTGGAGACCACGTGAGCCGGCTCGACGTCGTCCTCCCCTGCTACAACAGCGCGCACTGCGTCGGCCGCCAGCTCGCCGCCCTCGGCCGCCAGCGCACCGACGCCGACTGGGGTCTCGTGGTCGTCGACGACGGTTCCACCGACGACCTGGCCGCGGTCGTCGACAGCCACCGGCACCACCTGCCCGCGGACGTCCGCGTCGTCACCCGCTCCCGGCGCGGTGGCACCGGGGTCGCGCGCAACACCGGCGCCCGTACGGCCCGTGGCGACCGTCTGCTGTTCCTGGACGCCGACGACGAGATCGCCGACGACCACATCGACGCGATGGCGGCGGCGCTCGACAAGGCCGAACTCGTCACCGCCGGCATCGACTACCGGCGCCTCAACCCGCCCGCCGTCCTGCGCGGCACACCTCCCGACCAGCTCTGCGACATCCTCACCGCCAGCCTGTTCAAACCGCATGTCCTGGGCGGGCTCATGGGTATGTCCCGGGCCCTGTTCGACGAGCTCGGCGGCTTCGACGAGCGGCTGCCGGCCCTCGCCGACATCGACATCTCCTGGCGGGCCCAGCTCGCCGGCCGCACCATCGGCGTCGCGGACACCGTCGTGTCCGTCAGCGTCCGCGGCACGCACCGGGGCAGATTCCGCCGGGGCCGGTTCCAGGGCCGCGACATCGTGGCCCTGCGCGGGAAGTACGCCCCGCACGGCGTCCCTCCGGTGACCTGGCGCGCGCACCTGACGGACTGGCTGCGGCTGCCGGCCGCCACGGCCCGCGCCGGAGCCCCGGCCGCCCTGTCCGCCCTGATGTGGGAGCTGGGCTGGCAGGCGGGCGTACTGGGCGCGCTCCGGTCCGCCGTACCCGCCCCCTCCTCCCTTCCGAGTCCGGAGACACCGTGATCGAACTGTCCCGAGGGCTGAACCCGCACGAGACCGCCCTGGCGGAACCGGTCGTCCCGGGCGAGCCCCCCTTCGCCTTGCTGCACGGCAGCCCGTCGTACATCAACGTGCTGGACGCGCTCGGCGCCTGGGAGGCGGTGCGTGCCCTGCGCGGCCACACCGGTGTCGCCGCCTGCGCCTCCTTCAAGCACACCTCCCCGGCCGGCATCGCACTCGGCGTGCCCTTCGCACCGGGCGACGAGGGCTTCCACGACGTGGGGCCGCTGCCGACGGGTGCCCAGGGCCGGGCCGTCCTACGGGCCCGGAACACCGCGCCGAAGTGCTCCTACGGCGACTTCGTCGCGGTGGCGGAGCCGGTCTCGCCGGCGGAGGTGCCCCTGTTCGCCAACGCCATCGGCGTCATCGCGCCGGACTTCGCCCCCGAAGCGCTCGCGGAACTCTCCCGGTTCCATCACGGCCGGTTCATCGTGCTGCGCGGGAACCCGACAGGGCAGCCAGGGGCTGGGAGCGCGGCAGCGCGGGAGACCGTGGAGACGGCGGGACTTCGGCTGACACGCTCCGCGGCGCCCCTGCCCGGGTTCGCGGGCGGCGTGCGGACCGAGGTCGGCACACCCGGTCGCGCGGACGACCTCGCGGTGGCGGTCACCGCGGTCCGGCACGCCCAGTCGAACGCCATGGCCTTCGTCCTGGACGGCGCCACGATCGGCATCGGCATGGGGCAGCAGAACCGCCTGGACTGCACCCGGCTGGCCGCCGCCCGCGCCCGTACCTGGCAGCGCCGCCGCCACCCGGACGTCCTGGGCGTCCTGTTCCGCGAAGGCGTCGGGCCCGCGGAGCGCGCGGTGTGGCGGGCGCGCCTCGCCGAGGGCGACCTGACGCCCTCGGTCCGCGCCGAGTTCGCCCGGGTGCTGGTCCACCCGGAGGACGCCGGCCGGGAACCGGACTGGAGCGCGACGCCACCGCTGTCCGGGGTGACCCTGGCTGCCGACAACCACTTCCCGTTCGTCGAGGTCGTCGAACTCGCGGCCCGTCTCGGAGTCACCCAGTTGGTCACGCCCAGCGGTTCGACCGACGCGGACGCGCTGCGCGAGGCCTGCGCCGCACACGGCATGAGCTGGGTCGTGACCGGTGAACGCTTCTTCCGCCACTGACACGGGACCCGTCGCCCGGCCCTGGCTCCTGCCCGGCTGGCGGGACCGGGCGGTCGCCGTCGTCGACGCCCAACTGGCCGCGGCGGGACTACGGCGCACCGGGCCCGTCGAGGACGTCAAACGATGGTCGCTCTCGGTCGTGCTGCGCTGCCCGACCGACGGGGGCGCCGTGTTCTACAAACAGTCCCTCCCGTCCCTGGCGCACGAGGGCCGCGTGCTGTCCCTGCTGGCGGCCCGCAGGCCCGGCCTCGTGCCCGCTGTCGTCACTCCCGCCGCACCGCCGAACGACGGCTGGTGCACCCGGGAGGTCCGCCTCCGGCCCGGCACGGAACTGCCGCAGGACGCGCGGGGCCGGGCCCTCGCCGTCCTCGGCGGCGCACAGCGCGCGTGGCTGGGCCGGACGGCCGAACTCACCGCCACGGGTTGCTGGTTGCGCACGGCGCCCGCGCTGGCCGATCTGGTCCCGACGGCCGAACGCGGCGACCTGTTCGGCCCCGCCTCGGGTCTGCCGGGCGCGTTGTCCGCCCAGGAGCGGCGCCGGTTGTCCGAAGCGTGTGCCCGGCTGCCCGAGCTGTGCGCCGCGCTGGCCGCGGCACCGCCCGGCGAGACCCTCGTGCACGGCGACCTCCACCCGGGCAACTGGGGCGTGACGCGCGCGACGGGCCGGATCGTGATCCTGGACTGGGCGGAAGCCGCCATCGGCCACCCGTTCCTGGACGTCGTGGCCGCCCTCAGATCCTGTCCGGACCCCGGGTCCCGGGCCCGGGCCCTCGACCGGTACTTCGCGAGCTGGTCGCCGCTGATGTCGCCCGCACAGTGCCGGGCGGTGTGGCGACTCGCCGAACCCGTCGCCGTGTTCAACCAGATCGTCACCTACACGCACTTCCTCGACGAGGCGGAACCGGACGAGCGGCCGGGCTGGGCACCACGGCTGCTGTGGTGGGCCCGGCGACTGCCAGAGACGGTCGACGACGCCGTCCGCGGATGACCGAGTCCCGCGGACAGTCGGACCGCCCCGCCGGAGCGACCGCCGGACCGCCGGATCGCGGTCGCCGTGCCGCCCCGCCGCCCATCCCTCAGTCCCCCGCTGTCATCCGACCGCCGGCATCCCGCCGCTGTCCCCGCGCCGCCCCATTCACCCCATCTGCCGCTGGCACCGCTGGTGTCTCTCCGCCCCCTCCGCCCCTGGCGACCATTCCCGTTCCACCACGAAGGAGACACTGATCATGTGGTCCTCCACCGCCACGTCCCAGCCCGTCCTCGTCACCGGCGGCGCCGGTTTCATCGGGAGCCGCCTCGTACGGGCCCTCGCCTCCGCCGGCCACCGGGTCCGGGTCCTGGACGACCTGACGACAGGCCGACCGGAGTCCGTCGTGGACATCCCCGGAGCCACCCTCGTCCGCGGCAGCGTGCTGGACCCGGACGCGGTGGCCGAGGCCGCGCGCGGCACGGGACTCGTCCTGCACCTCGCGGGCGTCGTCGGCATGCGGCTCGCGGCGCAACAGGCCGCGTACGCCTACGCCATGGGACACCAAGGGACCGCGAACGTCCTCGCTCACTCCGGCGACACACCCGTCGTCCTGGTGTCCAGCTCGGCCGTCTACGGGCTCAGCGACAGTGCCGCCGTCCTGCGCGAGGACCTGCCCCTGGACCGGGCCGTCCCGCTCGCGTACGACGGCGGAGCCCCGGGGTACGCCACCGGCAAGTGGGAGATGGAACGGCTGGGGCAGCAGGCCGCGCACCAACGGCCCGTGCTCATGGTGCGCCCCTTCAACGTCGTCGGACCGGGCCAGTCGGGCCGCTACGGCATGGTCCTGCCGACCTTCTTCCGGCAGGCCGAGACCGGCCTGCCGCTGACCGTCCACGGGGACGGCACCCAGCGCCGCTGCTTCACGGACATCGACCAGTTCACCCGCCGCCTGCTCGACCTCGCCGCGTCCGACACCGCCTGGCGGCCGGACGCCAACGTGTTCAACATCGGCTCCACCACCGAGACGGCGATCGGTGACCTGGCCCGCCTGGTCCTCGACGCCACCGGCGGCACTGCCGGGGTCGTCCACGTGCCCTACGACTCGGTCTTCCCCGGCCGCACCGACGTGACCGGCCGCGTGCCCCGCGTGGAGCGGCTGACCGCGGCCGTCGGCGGGACCGACTGGCTGTCGGCCGCCGCGCTCGTACGGAAGACGGCGCAGGCGCGGCGGAGCGGTGCGGCCACGCCGGGCGATGACCAGACCGGTGCGGTCACCGCCGGGCGGTGACATGCGGGTTCGCGCAAGAAGAACGGCATTTCGTTGACGCATTTCCACGGCCACGAGAATCTTTTCGCAGCCATTCGATGTGAGGAGCTGCACCATGGAACTTCAGTTGCCGGCTCCCGGGGAAACCATATTGGCCATGCTCAAACTCCCCGGAGAAATGTGCAACATCAACTGCCATTACTGCTACGAACGACGGAAGCCGTACCCCAATGCCCTCATGCTGAAGCCGGAGGTGCTGCGGAAATTCCTCGGCCTGTGCGACGGGCGGCCGCTGGCGGTCGAACTCCACGGCGGTGAGCCGCTGCTGATCGGCCGGCGCAGGATGGGCGACCTGTTCGCGGAACTACGGCGGTACGAGGGGCCGGTGACGGTCTCGATGCAGACCAACGGCATCCTCCTCGACAAGGCGTGGCTCGACTTCTTCGACAGCGAATGGCCGGACATCGAGATCGGCATCAGCCTGGACGGCGACGAGGAGGGCAACGCGCACCGCGTCGACTTCAGGGACCGCCCCACCTACCGCAAGGTCACCAAGGCCCTCGAGATGATGGCGGCCCGGGGACGCAACGTGGGCGTGATCGTCGTGGTCACCCGTCGCATCCTCGGCCGCGCCGGGGACGTACTCGACTCGCTCAGCAAGTTCGAGGCCGTGAAGGTCGTGAAGCTCTCGGGGTGCCTGGACTTCAACGTGAAGAGCAAGGACTACCAGACGCCCAACCGGCAGTCGCTGCAACTACTCAACCCCGACGGAGTCGGCATGCCCGGGTGGGCGACGACTCCCGACGAGTACGCGGACTTCCTGATCGAGGCCTTCGAGCACTGGTCGTCGACCCGCTCCTACGGTTCGTACGTACTGGAACCGTTCTTCAGCGTCATCCGGTCGCTGTCCGGACTGCCCACCAGCTACACGAGCTTCAGCGACCGCAAGGAACCCTTCGTCGTGACGCTCTATCCCGACGGGCGCATCGGCAGTTCCGACGAACTGAGCATGCCCGGCGCGCTGCTGGGCTCCGTGGACACGGCCCCCGGCATGGACGAGCTGCTCACCCTGGACAGCAACCCCAAGCTCCGCACCGATCTGTCCGCCCTGCTCAGCAAGTGCGCGGGCTGCTCGCACGAGGCGTCGTGCCGTGGCGGCGCCCTCCCCGACCGGCTCCGCTTCGAGGGAACCGGCTTCGAGGAGGAGTACTGCGACTACCGCCGCAAGGTCATCGACCACGTGGCCGCGGCCCTGCCGGCTGCGGCCTGAAAGGGAAAGCCCGATGTTCCTTCTCCCCGTCATCGATGACGACGAGACACAGAACCGCTATTGGAACGCCTCGCTCGACGGCCGCGCCATCCATTCCTTCCTGCTGTGGGTCGAGCCGCACAGCAACGCCTGGGCCCGACGCGCCGCCTCGGCCGGTGACAGGTCGCCGGCCGAGGCGGCCGGCACGGCCGAGGACGCGCTCGGCCGTGCCCTTGTCGGCCTCACTCACAGTCCGGCCGTCGCCTTCGACCCCGCCGAGGTGGCCACCGCCCTGGTGTCCCTGCCGAACGGCCCCCGGATCGCGGTCCTCGACGGCGGGGCAGACGGCGGCGGACTCCTGGGACTCCGCCCGGCCGGCCCGCACGGCCGCGAGGCGGTCGCCGACGCCGCACAGGTACTGAACGACGTGGGCCTGCGCTATGTCGTCGACCTCGCCGTCGGCGCCGTCGTCCTCGGTGACGATCCCGGAACCGCGTCGCTCGCCGACGTGTGCGACGTGGCCCGGCCCGGCCCGCCCGGGTCCGACCCGCTGCCGTTCGCGGAGGCGCTGCTGCGCGAGGGAGCCCGGTCCTGGATGGGCCAGTGGCTGCGCACGGAGGAGGCCGTCGGCGCGCGTACCGGCCCGCTGTCCGTGACCGACCGGGCGTGGCTGACCGGCGTCTTCGCCGACTCCCTCGCCTTCCAGCTCTACGACCGGCTCGCCCCGCGGGAGCCAGGGGACACGGCGGTGCCCGTCGCCCGTCGCCTCCGGGAGATCCACGACAAGCTCCGCGCCCTGCGCGGCGAACTGCCGGGCAGGGTGGGTGAGACGGTCGGCATGGGGATCGTCGCCGAGCTCATCGGGACCACGTATCCCTGCTGGAACCGGCGGCAGTTCGCCGTGAAGTCCCCCTTCGACTACATCCGCGAGATCAGGCCGCTGACGGACGCCGAGAAGACGGAACACCTCGACCGGTGGGCCGCCCCGAGCGCCGTACGCTGACGGCCGCCGCCCTGAAAGGAACGGGAACCACCATGACCGAGACCGACACCGTCGAGACGGCCACGCCCGCCGCGCCGCTGCGGGCCGACCTCACCGCGCGGCTGGTGGCACGCCGCTCCGAGCGCGCGCACACCATCCTCGCCACTCTTCGAAGGCTCGTACCGGGCACGGACCTCGGCGACCTGGACGGCGCCCCGGACGCGTTCGACAACGCCGTCCTGCACCACGCCTTCCAGCAGGCGCGGATCGCCGCGCGGACCCGGGACGCCGAGCGGGCCCGGCGGGCCGTACGCCTGTGGCAGAACCGGGCGGCGCTGCGCGCCGAGGCCGTGCCCACCGCCGTCGGACCGGTCATGGTGGTGCGGGCCGCGGACTGCGAGGCCGTGGACGACGACCGCCTCGGCAGCCAGATGTACCTGCTCGGCACGTCGCCCGGGCAGGACGCGGCGGAGCGGGAGCGCATGGCGCGAACCCTGAACGAGGCCGTGGACGCCGCCCTCGCCGTCGGCGGCGAGGTGCTGCGCTCCTCCACCGCCGTGGTCATCTGGACCGAGGCCGTGCCGCTCGGCGCCACCTGCCGCAGCTACACGTTCGACTTCCTGCCGGGCACCGTCGTCCTGAACTGGACCGACGAACCGCTGCGCCTGGGCGAGACCCTCGTGCACGAGGCCACGCACTCCTGGCTGAACGAGTCCCTGGAGTCCGAAGGGGTGGCCTTCGAGGACGGTGGTGACCTCTTCCACTCACCGTGGAAGAACGAGGACCGTCCGGTGTTCGGCATCGTGCACGCCGCTCTCGCCTTCGCGAACGTCATCCAGTACCTCTCGCGCATCCAGCCGGCGAGCGACGACGGCTCGCAGCTCGCCGCCGTCCTGCGCCGACGTCTGGAGGTCGAGCTGGAGTCGCTGGAACTCGGCCACGAGTCGGCCCTCGCGTGCTTCGACCAGGTGCGCAGTGAACGCCTGCGCAGCTACCTGCGGGCCGCCGTCGCCGACGCGCGCCGCGCGGTCTGAGGGGCGGCACCTGGTGTCAGGACCGCCCTACCGTCACCTGGGCACGCTGCCCGACCTCACCGCCGAGGACCTGCGGGAGCCCGTGCGGGCGCTGCTGGCCGACCCCACGGCCCGGGTACGCGCCTTCACGGGCGAACCGGTCGGCTACGAGAGCTGGAGCAGGGCGAGCGACGGGCTCTACGTGATCCGCGGCACGGCCTCCTCCGACTCCGACGGCGGCGACCGCGCGTGGGAGATCGTGCTCAAGCAGGTCAGGTACCGCCGCTGGCAGCCCGGCCCGCGGGACCTGGCCCGACAGATCGACGACGGGGGCGACGGCCCGGCGGACTGGGCGTACTGGCGGCGCGAGGCACTGGCCCTGGCCTCACCGCTGCTGGGCGCCGACGACGGCGGTTTCGCCACCGTCCGGTGCCTGGGTGTCGTGCCGCTGCCCGGGGACCGGCTCCGCCTGTGGCTGGAGCGGGTCGACGGCACGCCAGGCGACGCCTGGACGGCCCGCGAACTGCTCGACACGGCCGAGTGCCTGGGTGGCTTCCACGCCCGCTCACTGCGGCAACGGCCCCCGCACCATGAGTGGTGGTGCAGGCCGTTCGTGGAACAGGCCGCGCTGCACGCGCGGTTCGCGCTGATCGACCGGGTCGCGGACGCCGCCACGAGCGCGGACCCGGCGGTGCGCCGGCTGTTCCCCCGGGAGACCGTCACGGCGCTGCGGGTGCTGTCGCGCCGTCACGACGAGGCCGTACGGACGCTGCGGTCGCTGCCTGTCGGGCTGGTGCACCGGGACCTGACCCCCCGCAACCTGTTCCGGACCGGCGGGCGGACGGTCGCTATCGACTGGGGCCAGGTGGGCCGGGGACCGGCCGGCGAGGACCTGGCCACCCTCACGCTGTCGTCGGCGGTGGCCGCGGACCTGGAGCCCGGCGCCACTCTCGCCCTCGGTGCCGAGGCCGCCGCGCGCCATCACGCGGGGATGGCGGCGGCGGGCGGCCCGTGCGATCCGGAGTCCGTCGCGCTCGCGTTCCGGCTCGTGGCCGCCTACCACTTCGGGCTCCCGCTGGTCCGGGTCGCGGACCGGCTGCTCGCCCGGGACGCCGCGTCCCGGAGTGAGGCGGCGGACGACCCGGCGACGCGGCGCCGCGTCGCCGTCATGACGGCCCTGGTGGAGCAGGCCCAACCGGACCTGCGGCCACCCGCGCGCGGGTGAGGGCGTCTGCCTGACCCCTGACCGAGGCTTGAGGCTGTACGGGCCCCTCTGACCGGCCCCTCCCTCCAGCCTCGTCGGACGAGATCCGTCGGACGAAGCTGGACGGGCGTCGCCGACCGGACGAGATCGGCCGGAGAGACCCGTCAGGCACGACGGGTCGGACAAGACCAGGACCGGTAGGACAAGACCGGTCAGACGAGATCCGTCGGACGCATGCCGGTCATGGACAGCCGGCCGCGTTCCAGCCGCAGCCGGAACCAGCTTCCCCGCCCCACGATCTGCGGCAGCTCACAGCCGTACGCCGCCGCCAGGTGCGCCAGCACGGCGGGGATGGCGTCGCCGTGGGAGCAGGCGACCGCGTGGCCGCCCTGGTGACGGGTGGCGATCTCCGCCAGGGCGCCCAGCGCGCGGCCGGCCGCCCACGCGCCGCCGAGCGACGGGCCGATGGGTTCGAACACGCCCTGGATCCAGGCCGCCGGCTCGGCGAACCCCCGAGCCTCGCGCAACCGGTCCTCGGACACGACCGGAACGCCGCCGGCCGCCGCCAGCGGGGCGACCGACTGGCGACAGCGCAACGAGGGACTGCTGTACACGGCGTCCACTCCCGGCTCGAACACCTCGCCCAGGACGGCCGCCTGCCGCATTCCCTCCTCGCTCAGAGGTCGCAGGTCGTCGTCACCGCTCCACTCCGCACGCGGCGAGGAAGCGCAATGAGGGACCAGATCCAATACCACGGTGCATGAATTGGCGAACATGCCGCGCATCATGCCCGGGCCGACCAGCGGAGTCCAAGAAATAGCGGGTATCCGCAAATCCGTTGACCACGGCGATCCCGCGCACAGAACCTGAACGCGAAATGGAGCGCGGGGCGGGCACGTTCCGCAAGCTACGGAGTCAGTATGGAACTCGTCGACAAAACACCGCGGGACATAGCCGCGGAATTCCTGGAGCACGGCGCTCAGTCCCTCTGGCCGGACCTGCCCGACCTCACCGGCATGGCCCCGGACCGCGTCGCCGCACTGCCGTCCCTGCCGTACGGCGACCTCGCGTTCAGCACCCGTCTTCTCCGGGAGCAGACCGACACCACGACGACGGACTCCTCCCGCCCCCCGGCCGTCGTGGCGCGTCAACTCGCCTGGCTGCACGCGGCGTTGCCCGACTGGCAGGCCGGCCGCGTGCACCACCCGCTGTGCGGTCCGGGGCACTACACGGCCGCCCTGCGCGAGCACGGCATGACCTCCTACGTCGGCGTCGACGCCGGGCCCGCCATCGTCGACCACGCCCGGCGCCGGTTCGCCGGCCAGGACGACACCCGCTTCCTGCTCGGAGACGCGGCGGACACGACGTCTCCGGCGGCGGACCACACGTACGACACCCTGCTGCTCACCTACGACGCGGCCAACTTCTTCGCCCCGCACGCCCTGCGGGAACTGCTCGGCTCGCTCGTGCGGAATCTGCGCCGGGGCGGCACCGCCGTCCTCGATCTGCGGCTCGTCGAGGACGGCACCGACGGATTCGACGAGGGACGCCAAGTGCACCGGCGCCGTGCCGGATCGGTGTTCCGGGACGGCCCGCACCTGCTGCTCAGCGAGGGGTTCGTCGCCGCGGGCGGGGCGTTGCTCGGCCACCGGATCATCGCGGTGGGCGACGGCAGCGGCGGCGGGCCGCCCGAGGTCTTCCACTCCGTCCTGCACGTGCCGACCGCCGAGCAGATCGCCGCTCATCTCGCCTCGGCCGGACTCGAAGTGTGCTTGCGGGGAAGGCCGTTCGCCGGATCCGCCGATCCCAACCTCGCGCGGCATCTCGTAGCGGCACGCAAGCGGCACACCACCCACCGCCCACATCCCTGGAGGCAGCCATGAAGATCACGTTCCTGGGGCACGCCGGTGCCCTCGTGGAGGCCGACGGCGTGAAGCTGGTCTGCGATCCGTGGTTCTCCCCGGGTGGCGCCTTCGTGTCGGGCTGGCACCAGCTCCCCGACAACAGTCCGTACGCGCCGCTCACGTCCGACGCGACACATGTGTACGTCTCGCACGACCACCAGGACCATTTCGACGCCGACGTGCTGAACGCGCTCGACCCGTCGGTCACCCTGCTGATGCCCGACTACCCGCTGCCGAGCTGGAAGCGGCTCGTCGGCTCACTGCGCGGCCCGGCCCCCGTCCTGCTCGGCGACCAGGAGGTCTTCCGCGCCGGTCCGCTCCGCCTGCGCCTGATCCACTCCCCCACACCACGGCACCAGGACTCGGCCCTGGTCATCGAGGACACCACCACCGGCCAGGTCGTGGTCAACCTCAACGACTGTCAGGTCGACCGCGACCAGTTGCGCGCGATCCGCCGGCTGCACCCGCGCATCGACGTCGTGATGGCCCAGTTCTCCGGTGCCACCTGGTTCCCCTTCGCCTACTCCTTCGCCGCGGAGGAGCAGGTGGACGCGGCGGAGCGCAAGAAGGTCAACTCCATGCGCCGGTGGACCCGTTACATGCAGGCCCTCGACCCGCGCGGCGCCGTCGCGTTCGCCGGACCGCCGGCCCTGCTCGACCCGGAGCTCGCCCCGCACTTCTTCGCGAAGTCCTCGGTGTTCACCACACCGCCCGAACTGCTGGCGTGGCTACGGCAGGAACACCCGGACCTGGCGGAACGCACGGTGACTCCGCTGCCGGGGGACGAACTCGACGTGGGCACCGGCCACTTGAGCCCCGACCCGAAGATCCGCGAGGAGTTCGACTGGGCGGACCTGCCGGCGTACGTGGAGGACTACGCCCGCAGACGGGCTCCCGCCGTCGCCGAGGTGCTGGCCCGCCATCCGGAGCCGCGAAGCAGCCTCTACGGCGACTTCGCCGCGCACTTCGCGGCACTGTTCGCGGCGGGTGAGAGCCTGTGCCGCGCCGTCGACGCCGTCGTCGCCTTCGACATCGGCGGCTCCGGCGGCGGCTTCTGGCTCGTCGACTTCCGTTCCCTCGAGGTCCGGGAGGGAACCGGGCCCGAGGCGGACGCGCACGACTACCGGTTCACCCTGCCGTCGCGGTTCCTCCCGGACATCCTCGACGGCGGGATGAGCTGGGAGGAGTTCTTCTTCTCCTTCCGCTTCCAGGCCTGGCGTCCGGGCATCGGTGCCTACAACGAGGAGCTGATGTCGGTGCTGCGCTGCAGCGCGCCCGACGACCTGGCCGAGTACCTCGTCCGGACGGCCCCCGACCGCGAGCGCGAGCCCGGCGCGTTTCGGCTGGAGACGGCCACGGGGGCCTATCTGGTGTCCGACACCTGTCCCCACCTGGGCGCGCGCCTCGGACCGCAGGACTACGACCCGGAGCTGGGGTCGGTGGTCTGCCCCCAGCACGGCTGGCGCTTCGCCCTGCCGGACGGCGCCTGCTCCAACGGCCGGGCCCGGCTCGGCGTCTCCCCGGCGGGCCCGGCGACAGCCCCGGCCCCGGACACCCCGTCGGACGCCACCGGGCGTCCTGAAGAAAGGCAGGAACTGAAGTGATCGACTACGCGGCCATGGAACGGCAGTTGGACGGGGCGCACGAGCCCTGCTTCCGCGCCGGACCCTTCCCCCACTACGTGTGGGACGGAATCCTCCCCGCCGAGGCCCTGCGCGCCGCAGCGCGGGCCTTCCCTGACACCTCCGTGATGACGGCGAAGCCGGGCATTCCGCGCTGGCACTCCCAGAACCGTGGCCTGGCCGGACCGGCCCTGCGGGAACTGTGCGAGGCGCTGCTCGGGGACGATCTCGCCGCGTTCCTCGGGAAGGTGACGGGCGTGGCGGGCCTGCGCACGGAACCGGACGGGGACTGGGGCAGCTACCGGCTCGCCGGCCATGGCGCCGTCCATCACGCGCATGTCGGCTCCAACCGTCACCCGGAGACCGGACGGCGGCGCCGGTACTCGCTGTTCACCTACCTCAGCGAGGGCTGGCGCCCGGAGGACGGCGGGTGGCTGGAGCTGGGCGAGCCGGTGCGCGGCCGGTCCCCGGTGAGGATCCTGCCCTCGTTCGACCGCAGTGTCCTCATCGAGACGACGGCCCTCTCGCTGCACGGGGTGTCCGCCGTGCACGCCCCGGCGCCCGTCACCCGCAAGACCGTCACGGTGCACTTCTGGACCGACCCGACCGACCCGGCACAGGACGGCGCGGCATGACGGGAGGCACCCGGTGAAGCACCGTCGGCTGGGCCGCAGCGGTCTGCACGTCAGCGAGATCGCCTACGGGAACTGGATCACCCATGGCGGGCAGATCGACGCTGACGCGGCTCTCGCCTGCGTGCGGGCCGCGCTGGACTGCGGTGTCACCAGTTTCGACACGGCCGACGGCTACGCGTTCGGCGCCGGCGAGGAGATCCTCGGCCGCGCGCTGGCGGGCGAGCGCCGCTCGGGCGTCGAGATCTTCACCAAGGTGTACTGGCCGGTCGGCCCCGGGCCGAACGACCGGGGTCTGTCCCGCAAGCACATCATGGAGACGATCGAGGTCTCGCTGCGGCGGCTCGGCACCGACTACGTGGACCTCTACCAGGCCCACCGTTTCGACCACGGCACCCCGTTGGAAGAGACGATGACCGCGTTCGCCGACGTCGTCCGCTCGGGCAAGGCCCTGTACATCGGTGTCTCGGAGTGGCGGGCGGAGGAGATACGGGCCGCCCAGTCCCTCGCCCGCGAACTGCGGGTGCCGCTGGTGTCCAACCAGTCCCGCTATTCGGCCCTGCACCGCGTCATCGAGGCCGAGGTGATGCCCGCCTGCCGGGAACTGGGCCTGAGTCAGCTCGCGTTCTCCCCGCTGGCGCAGGGTGTCCTGACCGGGAAGTACGTGCCCGGCCGGCCTCCGCCCCCCGCGTCGCGCGCGACGGACACGAAGGGGTCCGGGGGGCACTTCATGGAGAAGGTGCTGCGCGACGAGATCCTCGATCGCGTGCGGCGGCTGCTGCCCCTGGCCGAGGCGGCCGGCATCTCCCTGCCCGTCCTGGCCCTGTCCTGGGTCCTGCACGAACCGAATGTGGCGAGCGCGGTCATCGGAGCCAGCAGACCCGAGCAGATCACCGCCAACACGGCGGCCTGCGACGTCGTCCTGGACGACGACCTCAGGGCGGCCGTGGACGCCGTCCTCGCCCCCGTGGCCCTCACGGACCCGGCCCTCACCACCAGTCCGCGGCACACGCCCTGACCGGACGAGCCCCCGCTGCGCGTTGTCGGCGGGGCCCCGCGACACCGCACGAGACGATCCCCTCGGCCGAGGTACCGCCCCCTCAGCCGAGGGGACGGCCGTGTTTCCCGCAGAGGCACGCCCCCGGTGTTACGTCACGCCCGGGTGCCGGGCGGCGGCGCGGGCCTCGGGGTGTCCCAGAGATCCGCGAGCGCCAGGTGGACGAGGGGCAACTCCATCCCCGCTTCACGGCACCAGCGCAGCGACAGCGCGAGCGGCACCCCTCGCTCCGACCGGAGCCGCATCAACTGCCTCGCCGTCTCCCACGGCCGGTCCGAGAGGACACCGGGCCGCATCACATGGCTGCGCCCCTTGCTCAGCACCTTGAGGAAGGCGTCCCGCTCGTCCGTCATGTGCACCCAGGAGCGCGCGGACAGCCGGGGAAAACCGAGGGGGGCCCGGTAGGCGAGTTCCGCGGTGGCCATGACCGAGGTGAGCAACGCCGGCGGAAGACCGTGCACCGCCAGTTCCGTGCCGACCATGCGGATGAGCCGACGCAGGACGTACGGACCGCCGCGGGGCCCCGGGGCCATCCCCTCGCCGAGCAGCAGCGAAGCGGCGCTCGACGCGTCCGCCAGGAACACCGGACTCGGGCCTTCCGCTCCGGTCACCCCGGCCAGCAGTTCGGAGATCCCCGCGATGAGCGGCCCCAGCAGCGGCGGCACGGGCTGTCTCGGCTCGTGCGGCGTCAGTGTTCCCGCGCGGGGGCCGTGCGTCAGCGTGTGTTCGGAGACGATCATCTCGAACAGCGGCTGCCGCAGTGGCGCCACGCGTCCCGCCGTCCGCCGTCGTTCCACGAACTGGATGTGTGCGACGGAGACGTGACAGCCACACGCGCAGCGGCCGTCGCAGTGCGCGAACGCGGGCCCCCGGGAGCGGCGCCGCAGTGTGAGACACGGCCCCAGTTCGGGGGCCATGCGCACCGGGGTCTCCGGTAGCCGGGGGCCGTGGGCGATGCGTTCCCGTTCGACGCCCAGCCCTCGCAGGGCAGTTGTCACCGGGGCGGCGTCCTGCGGCTCGGCGCGGAGCAGGAACGTCAGGTCACCGTGTCCGGTGCCGGTCTCCAGCAGGGCCTCCAGAACGTCGCGAAGTGCCTCCTCGTAAGCACGTGTGCCGGTCCAGACGGCTCCCACCGCGCGTCCGGCGCTGGGCGGTGAGGCGGGAGGCAGGGCCACCAGCCGACTGGTGTTCAGCACCCACTGGAGTACGACGGCGCCTCCCGGTTCGGGTCTCGGATGGCCGGTCAGGGACCTCCGCCAGGCCGGGGCCGCGACGGAGGTGAAAAGTGTGGCGCCGCCGTCCTCGGCGAGCAGGGGCCCGGGCGGTTGTCGACGGTAACCGAGCCTCACCAGGCATTCGGCGAACGCCGACGCGGCGTGGGCACCTGCCCCGTCCGGCCACCCCTGCGGCACGCTCTCGCGCACTCACACCACTCCCCACTTTCAGCCCAACACAACTTGACTATGAGTCACAAATATTAGTCATGGCTCGCAATTTCCCGCATCACGGTTTCTTCGACGCTCAACTTGTCCAGAATGATCACTCTTTACACCTTCACAGAAAAGCCGCATTGAGGGAGATAAGGTGCGACACGCATATTTCGCGGCACTTAATTCACGTGTTGACCATCGCAGTCATGCCGTGTCAGCATCTTTCCGCCGGGCCAGTCAAGTGAGTCACAAAATGAGTCACTGACCGAGACCGGGTGCTCAGCCACTCATGAGAGACACGTCGGGGAGAGAAGTAAGAATGATTCGCTCAAGGCGCTTTTCGATAGCCGTTGTGCCGTTGCTGTGTGTCGCCACCCTCGGAGCGGTCGCCGCCCAGGGCGGGCAGCCGGGTCATTCCAGGGCGCGGACCGGCATGACCACCGAGATCGCGGCGCCCTCGTCCGTCGAGCCCCCGGTCGACAAGGACGGCTCGGACATCCCTCTCTGCTGCTGACGGTCCGGTCCGAACCACGCGAGGGCGGCGGTGACATCCCCCGCCGCCCTCACAGCGCTCACCCTCGGCCCAGCACCGTCCTTATGTGAGCGATGTCAGCCTCTGCCCCGTCAGGAAGGTCTCCCGGTGCCCCATGCACCGCATGCTCTGCCGGTACGCCCACACCGCGCGCTCGTCCTCGCCGCAGAGCTTCAGAATCTCGGCCAGCTCGGCCCAGGCGAACCCCGCCTGCCGGTTCGCCTCCGACGCCTCCAGCATCAGGGCACCCCGCTCATAGGCGTCCTGGGCGGACTGCTTCTCGCCCCGGGCCAGCCGGGCCGCGGCCAGCACCAGATGGTTGCGCGCGCTCTGCAGACGATGGTCGGGGCCCAGCAGCTCCAGTGCGCGTTCGGCGTGATCGATGGCGGCCGCCCCGTTCCCGAGGCGCAGCTCGGCCTGAGCCAGGGCCGAAAGGCAGTAGGCGATGTCCACGCTGCTGCCGACGTCGCGCAGGCTCGCAAGGCTCTGGCTGAGGACGTCGCGGGCCACCTCGGGCTGCGCCGTCTCCGACTGAAGAAGCACCATGGCGTAGGCGTTGCGCAGCCGCGCGAGGGCTCGCTGGTCGTCGCCCTCCGCGTAGATGGCCAGTGCCTTCTCGATCAGCGTCAGCGCGTCCGCGGTGTTCCCGTTGCGGTGCATGACCACGCTGGCGTTCCAGTACGCGGCACCCAGCGCGCGGGAGTCCGTGATCGTGCCCGCCTGCTCGATCGCCTTGGTGGCCAGGTACGACGCGCGGTGCATGTCGCCGCGCTCCATGTGCACGCCCACCAGGGTGGACAGCAACTCGACGCCGATGACCGTCGGACCGAGCTGGAGCTTTTCCAGCTCCGCGAGCGTGGCCTCGGCCACCTCTATCGCGTGGGAGAGGTCGCCCAGTTCGCGGTAGCAGCGGCACAACGCGATCACGGTGGTGAGCCGGGGCACCAGGTCGGGACGCTCCAGGGAGGCGGAATGCAGCGCCTCGAGCCGGGCGACCGCCTCCTCGAGGCGGCCACCGTGCTCCAGGGAGCGGGCCATCCCGCTCTCCGCCTTGTACCAGACCTCGGGCTGGGCGGAGACCGTCATCTTCTCCTGGACGGCGCGATACGCCTCGAACGCCGCGTGCGGGTCCCCGTTGTTCAGGGCCATCTCGGCGTAGTTCAGTTCCACCTCGAGCTCGTTGACCGGGATCTCCGCGGGAGCGCCGGTCAGGTCGGACAGGTCGCAGTCCAACCGCTTGGCCAGCTGTGCGAGCACCTCCGTCGACGGCGTCCGCTTGCCGGCTTCCAGCAGCGAGATGTAACTCGCGGACAGATCGCCGCCCGCAAGGTCGGCCTGGGACATTCCGGCGGATCGGCGCAGGCGTCGGATACGCGTACCGACTTCACCCGAGATCTTCACACCTGCTCCTCGGCCAACTTGACGGGCATTACCAATGAGTCAAGTTTAGCTCAAACCATTGCCCGGCAGTGAACCGTCTTCGTAAGTCGCGCATCCGACGGACGGCCATTCCTTCTGTACGCGCACCCACCTCCGTGGCCATCATCGCAGCTAGACGCACCCATGGAGGGCGACCGCCCTGATCATGGGAGCGATACCACTCGCCGCGTTTCGATTCCGCTTTCGGCAGTTTTGGTGCGAGCGGGACGTGGTTATTGACCACAGTCACTCCCGCTGTCAACCATCGGGCCACTCGAAAGGGCACGAATGACCCTTTCCGCGCCACGATTCTGATCCGAAAGGCCTGACCTCGCCCAGCGCCTCTCCCAGTGTCGCCGTCACGCCGGACGGGGCCGGTCACGACCCCCGCGAAGGGCACACGGCCGCCACCACACAACACGCCAGATCACACCGACCAGGGGAGTCCCGTGCGTACCTCACCGAACCCCACACCTCTGCGCCGCAACAGCCTCCGGATGCCCGGGAACGAACAGCGGCCCGTCCCTCTGCGGCCGAGCGTCGAGGACAGGCTCGCCGCCGTCATGCCGCTGGACGAGCGTCAGCGGAAACTCGTCGCGTTGCTGCTCGCGGGGCACACGGACGCGAGTGCCGCCGGCAGGCTCGGCGTCAGTCCCCGGACGGTGACGAACATCCTGCGCTCACTCATGGACAGGCTCGGGGTCGACAACCGCTTCCAGCTGGGGGTGGCCCTCGGCAGTCGCATGCGCACCCCCGACCGGGCGAACCGCCCGCCCCGCGGGACCGCGTTACCAGCCGAAGCGGCGGCGGGGGAATTCGGCGTCCGGACGTCGCCACCCCTGCGTCGCACCGCCGACGCGTAGGCACTTCCTGACACGGCGGGGCGGGTGTGGGTCCCGGCATGACGGGGACGGGTGTGGATCCCGGCATGACGGGTGGGGGCGGAGGTGGATCCCGGCCCTCGTCACTGCCCCACCCTGCCGTCGGTGCACTCGCGCAACAGGTCGGCGTGCCCGCAGTGACGGGCGTACTCCTCGATCCTGTGCACCATCAGCTCACGGACCGCGATCCCGTCCTTCCCCACGCGCTCGCTCAGATCCGGGTGTTCGGCCAGCGCGGCGTCGGTCGCCCCCTGCTCACGCTCCAGATCGGTGTACGCGGCGTCGACCACCGCCTGCTCGGCGACGGCTCCCTCGAAGTCCGCGTCACGTCGGCCGTACAGCTTCGGCAGCGGGTCACCGTCGCTGATCCAGTTGCGCCAGTCCCGTTCCACCTCGGCGAGGTGCCGGAGCAGGCCGAGCAGTGACATCGTCGACGGCGGAACCGACCGACGGGCCAACTGCTCCGCGTCCAGACCCTCGCACTTCATCCGCAGGGTCATACGGTAGTCCGTCAAGAAGTCCTGCAACGTCGCGAGTTCGCCGTCCGGACCGACACCTTCCTTGTCGCGGGGGTCGTCGTCCGGGTCGGCCCACATGTCGGGATAGACAGTCGCCTGGGTCCACCGTGCCGGTTGGTCACTCATAGGGTGCATGGTGATCCGCGCCGGTCCGAGTCCGCCACCGGGTTCTTCATCGTTCTTCATCACGACGTGCCGCCAGGGCCGCATCGGGGAAGGCCCCGGCCTCGACGACACAGCCCTCCAGCAGCAGTCCGCCGGATCCACGATCATGGCCCCGCTGGCGGAGTTCACGTCCGGGATCCTTCTCAGGAGGACCCAAGTCCCCGCCGCGAACGGCCCGTTGTCGCCGACGACAGCGACAGGCCGGGAAGCGGGGTCGAAGGATCGGTACTGGATCCGGTCGATCTCGTCCGCCACCGTCCCCACTGACCAGCAGCGTTCGAGTCGGAAGCCGCCCCCACGAGGAAGCGGGGTGTCAGGGGCGGTTGAGACCCCATGTCTGCAGGGCGTAGGGCCGTCCCTTCTCCTCACCTGTGATCAGCGGCACGTCGAGCAGGCTGAAGCCCGACTTGGTGGCCACGGCGACGCTGGCCGCGTTCTCGGCCTCCAGTTCCAGGATCACCTGCCCGGCGCCCAACTGCTCGAAGGCGTACGCGGCCATCACCCGTACCGCCCGCGACGCGAGCCCCTGGCCGCGGTGCGCGGGACCGACGACGTAGCCGATCTCCATGCCCTCGGGGGCACGCCGCAGCATCACCTCGCCGAGCGGTGCGCCGCCGTCGACGGTGATGGCGAGCAGGACGCTCGTACCCTCGGCCCGCAACTGCCGGTCCCGGTCCAGGCGTGCGCGGGCGGCCGTTTCGTCGAAGGGGGAGACGAGCGGTGTCCAGTACGCGATGTCGGGGTGGTCGAACAGCTCCGGCATCGCCGTGAGGTCCGCCTCCGTCCAGTCACGGAGAACGAGGCCCTCCCCCGAGAGCTCGATCCGCTCGGGAAAGGACGACATGGTGCTGTTCATGGTGCGGAACCTCTCTGGCCTGTTCAGGACGAGGCAGGATAACCGTGAGCGGGCGCAGGAACCCACCCGCGTCCTCCGGGGACGTCCACGCCTCGGCCGGGGGCCGCCGGAAGCGCCGTTGCCCATCGTGGAACATCGCCACGCGGAATTCCACGATGGGCGGGGAAGCGGTCGTGCAGCCGGCCAAGCCTGTTCCCGGACGTCGGCCGGATCTCGAGGGCACCGGCCAGGCCCGGCGGGGCGGCCACCTCGGGGACTACAGGACGTGGTGCAGCCAGCGCTGGAGCACATCGTTGACGTCGGCGGGCAGCGCGCTGATCTGGTCGATGACGGCACGGTCCTCAGGCATCGGCGGGATGCCGGCGGCGGTGAGTGTCGCGTGCAGGGCGAGGCGTCGCTGGTCGTGTGGGTCGAGGGTGTAGCTGAGGCGCAGGGTGGGGTCGGGCGGCGGCAGGTAGGAGTCGATGTCATCGCGGGGCTGGTCCGGAGTCGGCCAGGCGTCGTCCCGGGAGTGTGCGGCATAGGGGTCGACGAAGGCGCAGGAACCGAGGGTCTCGCTGTTCCAGGGGGTCATCTCTGTCTCCTCACCAGGTGAGTTGCGGCGGCTACTGGTCCAGAGCTCGGCAAGGACCTCTTCGGTTGCGTCCGGGACCGCGACATCACACTGACGGCGCCTTCTGCGGCTGATCACCTCGTGTGACCACCAGACGGCAGCCATCGCTCCGAAGCCTCCTGGAACAAGGTCCGTCCGTTCGGCAGTTCCGTCACACGAGTGATCACAGGTGATCGCAGATGATCATTGGTGGCCGCACCCGCGTTCCGGACCCGCCCGGACCTGCGTGATCGGCTGGCGGGCGGCTCGCTGTCGGGGAATGGAGGCGACGGATACCGATCGGGCTGACAGGGTGTCGCACATGACCACGCCACTGTCCGCGAGAGCACGACTTGCCGCTCTCCCCCGTTATGCGGCCGTGAACGGGGAGGACTTCACGGGCCAGAACCTTGCTTCCGCTCGCACGTTGCAACTGCGGTTCACGCGCTGCTCGTTCACCGGGGCCGATCTGCGCCACGCCACCCTGGACGGGTGTTGGTTCAAGTTGTGCGACTTCGGCGGCGCAGACCTGCGCGGGGCTTCCCTGCGCGGGGCCGGCCTGGCCGGATGCGATCTACGGGGTGCTGACCTGCGCGACACCGATCTGACCGACGCGAGGCTCGGAAGCGTGAACACCGGCATGCCCCCGCTCGGGCTGACCGACGTCACGGGGGCCAGGTTCGAGGGAGCGTCCCTCCGCGATGTTCAAGCAGCGGACGTCATCGGATGGCCACGCGGGTTCGGCGGGAACGACCAGGACCTGATCGATGGCTCGTGTCCCGGACTGGTGGACGGGGAGGCGGCGGCCCCGCCCTCTCATCGCAGGAGGACAGGGATTTGACTCGAAGGGCCGCCGCTCAGAAGGCGTGGCTGCCGAAACGGCCCCAGGCGACGACGACGGCCAGGATCAGGAGGACCAGGTTGACCGGGAGCGCCTTGGCCTCGCCCCGGCGCAGGTGGACGGCGGCCGCCCCGAGCATGGTGACCGCGATGCCGACGGCCGCCCAGGGGACCAGTACCGGGGCGATGTCCACCGCGGCGGGCAGGACCAGGCCGAGTGCGCCGAGAACCTCGACGACGCCTATCGCCTTGACCGCACCCGCCGGGTAATCCGCCGCCCAGGTCATGCCGGAGGCGGCGAGCTTCTCCTGAGGCCGGGTGGCCTTCATCAGGCCGGCGGCCAGGAAGGCCGCGGCAAGGAGACCGGCAATGATCCACAAGGTGATGTTCATCAGGCACTTCTCTACTCGACGACTTGAACGGTCAACCGGAAGCTACGTGCGCATTGATTGAAGCGTCAAGCGAATGGACGTACTGCGCGACATGAGGCTTCAAGCGAATGCCGGGCTCCTTGGATTGAACGGTCAAGCTAGGGTGGGAGGCGTGAGTACCGAAGAGCCCCGCTGGCTGGACCCCGATGAGCAGGAGACCTGGCTCGCCATGGCCACGATGCTCGTGAGGTTCCCCGCCGCCTTGGACGCCCAACTGCAGCGCGACGCGGGCATCTCCCACTTCGAGTACCAGGTCCTTGCCGGGCTCTCCATGACCGAGGGCCGCACGCTGCGGATGAGCGACCTGGCCGAGTTCGTCGCGGGCTCCCTCTCCCGGCTCTCGCACACCGCCAAGCGCCTGGAAGCCAAGGGCTGGCTCCGCCGTACTCCCGACCCCGCCGACGGCCGGTACACCCTCGCCGTCCTGACCGACGCGGGCTGGGACAAGGTCGGGGCCACCGCGCCCGGGCACGTCGCCGAAGTCCGCCGCCTGCTCATCGACCCCCTCACCAGGACGCACTACAAGCAGCTGCGAGAGATCAGCCGCCGGGTCAACGGCGCCATGGGCCCCGTCGGAAACTGTCCCCAGAACCAGACGGCCTGACCGCCACCACCGGGCCTCCGCCCCGGAGCGGCGCGCTTCCCCGTCCCCTGGCGGCCCGCAGCAAGCCCGGGCCCTACCCGGACAGCCGAGGCGGTGAGCACCGAGACCGGCCTGCTCAACCCCGCGATGCCCGCAGCCGCCTACGACGCCTTCCTCCCCGAAGCCCTGACCGGGTCCGCGCCCGGGGTTCGTCGGCGTGTGGAGGGAGAGACGACCAGGTTGTCGGCGCGGAAACGCCCACCGGTGGCCCGAGAGCGCGCAGCCGGGCCCCGGCGCACTCCCGGCCTCGTGCCGCCCAAGGGTCAGAGTCCGTCCAACGCCGTCAGCAACCGCGGCCATGTGGCCTCGAATCCGGGGTGGAGCGCAAGCGCCTCGATCTCGGCAGGGGTGCACCACCGGTAGGCGGCGCCCTCGCCGTCGCCGTGTCGCGGCGAGAACGGCTCCGCCAGGTCCATGACGAGGGTGTGGTAGGCCCATCCGCCGTGGTCGTCCACGAAGGTGCGGACGTGACGCAGTGCCGGAACGGTGCCGAGTTCCTCCTCGAACTCGCGGCGTGCCCCCTCCAACGGGATCTCACCGGCTTTCAGCGCTCCGCCGGGAATGCTCCAGGTGCGGCCATGGTGAACCCGCCAGGAACGGCGCTGGAGCAGGAATCGGCCGTCCTGGCGCAGCAGCAGTCCCGCGGCGCCCTGCGGGCCCCAATGGCGGCATCCGCGCCGGTCCCTGACGTATCCGCGACTGCTGTCGGCCATGCTGCCTCCCGTACGTGGTCCCCGCCCGGGTCGGGCAGGCCGGTCGAACCTCGGAAAGCGTGCCATCCCGTAGTGCACGGCCTCCGCCATGGGCAACCGCGGCAAGGCCGACGCGGTCAACTCGGATCACGGCCGGGAGATCCCAAAAAAAGACCCTGTCCCGGACAACACGGGACAGGGTCTTCACAGAGCGCCGGGCAGGCCTTGCACCTGCATCTCCCCGCAGGAAGCGGGACGTCTTTCCTTGGACCACCAACGCATCGCGAACCGGTGCGACTTCCGCCGATCAGCTCAAGATCAATATTAGCGCATGATCCCCCAGGTACGACACGCCGACCCGAAGGGCTCATGTGCCACACACGAACTCGACGTGGGAAAGGTGTCCGGACCGCGGCTAACGGGGACGGCGCTCGCCGCGGCGTAGCGCGCGGCGCTGCTTTCCCGGCAGTGTGGCCGCCAACTCGCCCACCAGGGAGACGTCGTGGCACTCGCCGTTCCTGCTGCCCCGGCACCACCACACCGGCGGGTCGGCCGAGTCCGTTTCGCCGTGGCACTCGTCGTCAGTGGTTCCTGCGGGGCGAGGATGCATTCCGATCTTGTGTTCCCAGCAGACGGGCCAGACCTGCCAGAGCAGCTCCATGATGGTCGACTGCGCCGCGTCCGCGACCACGGCCAGGACCGTCATCGCATCGTCCGGCTCTGGCGGGTCGCCCTCCTCCACATAACACGCGTTCACCGAATTGCCGTGCGAACGGCCGTCCGGCAGCGCCACGTAGACCTGATCGCCGTCGATCGCGCCACGGGACCCAGGCTCCCACGGGGGGACAACCATCAGCACCAGCGCGTCCTGACCCGGCAGTGTCGCCACCACGTCGCGGTTGACCACCGCGAGCGCGGCCTCCAGCTTCGGCCACTCGCCGGGCTCGGCTCGCCTGGGCTGCGGGTGGTACGGCCGGTCCTGACCGGGACCGATGCTGAAGTACGAGAAGTAGCTCACCGAGCCATGCTCCCAGCCATGCCGTCCCCACCGGTGGGTGAGGGAGACGTCAGCGGCCCGCATGTTCTGCTCGGACACCAACGCGCGTCTGCGGTTGACGGCCGAGGCGCCCCCGGCGACCGTAGGGAGGTGGATCCCCTGCGGCGGCGGGGGGATCGCCCGCGTCGGCAGCGGCCGTCCGCGGTGGCGTAGCGGGCGGGCGGGACACCGTGAACCTGGTGGGCGGCATTCCCGACCGCACGGCACGACCTCGCGCGAGCGCAAAGGACCACAGCCCATGACCGAGGCCCGACCCGGCCGCTCCGGAGCTGACCGGCAGGACCGGTCGTCGGCCACCGACGCGGTCGCGTATCCGCCCCATGTCGTGGACGGCCGCCTCCGGGACCTGCCCGGTCCGGTTCCCGACCTGCGGCGGGTCGGTATCTCCCCGGACCACTGGTATCCGGTGGCGACCTCCCGGAGCGTGCGGCGCAACCGGACGTTCGCGGCCGTGTTCGCCGGTGAGCGGATCGCGCTGTACCGGGGGCGCAGCGGCACCGTCCACGCGCTGGAGGACCGCTGCGCGCACCGGCAGGTGCCGCTGAGCATGGGTGTGGTGGAGGGTGACATTCTGCGCTGCTGCTACCACGCCTGGGCCTACCGCGGTGACGGCCGCATCTCGCAGATCCCCTACCTGCCCAAGGGCTGCGAACGGCCGCCGCGCGGGGTGCGTTCCTACCCGGTCCGAGAGGCCTACGGCCTGGTGTTCGTGTTTCCCGGAGACCCGGCTCTGGCCGCGGCGGCGCCGTTCCCGTCGCTGCCCGAATACCATTCGGCCGCCCACCGGACCATGACGTTCTCCCGTACGGTGCGCTGCCACTACTCGTTCATGCACGAGAACCTGCTGGACATGAACCACCAGTTCCTGCACCGGAGTGTGCTCGGCAGGATCCGGCCGGAGCTGCTCGGGTACGAGACCGGCCCACGCCACGTCGAGGCCCGGTATCTCTTCGTCCCCGCCGGAGGGCGCAAGGACCGGGGCGCGGGTCTGCTGTCCGCGGAGGGGATCGGTGGCCGGGACAGGCCCGACGTCATCACCATCCGCACCGAGTACCCGTACCAGACCCTGCGGGACGTCCCTGAAGGCGCCGACCTCCCGGTGTTCTCCCTCTGGGCCGCCTACGTGCCGGAGGACGCGGAGCAGCGCGTCAACCACGCCTACGGCCTGCTGACGATCGCGAAACCGTCGGTTCCCGGGGCGCTCCACGTCGCCTGGCCGCTCATCCGCCGCTTCACCGAGCGCGTCTTCGCCCAGGACCGCACGGCGGTCGAGGCGGAACAGCGTGCCTGGGACGAACAGGGCGAGGACCACAACCACGAGGTGTTCCCGCTCATCCTGGACCTGCGCGACGTGCTGCGCGGCAACGGCGTGCCGCTGAGCCCGGACCGGGCATCCGGATGTGCGCCGTGCGGGCTCGCCGCCCCGCCGCACCCCGCCGGCGTCCAGGGCCATGCCGGGTCGACTCGGTCCGACGGGCCGGCCGCCGAAGGCGCCGTCAGGTCCGAGTAGTCCCGGCGCCCCATCGTCCGAGTGGTCCCAGCGCCCTGCCGAACGTCGGTCAAGGGTCAATCGAGTGTCGACGCCTCAGTCCGCTGTGCGGACGCGCGTCTCCGGTTCGACCGCGGGCGACGCTTGCGCGATCACTTCGGAGCGTCGGTCGCCGCGTTCCATGAGACCGCCCGTGAAGGCGAGGCCGAGACCGGCCAGTGCGAGAACCGCGCCGACCAGGTTGGGGGCGGCCCAGCCCCAGCCCGCCGAGATGACCAGGCCGCCGAGCCAGGCACCACCCGCGTTGGCCAGGTTGAAGGCGGAGTGGTTGGAGGCCGCCGCCATCGTCGGGGCGTTCTTCGCCTTGGACATGAGGAGCATCTGGACCGGCGTGGTGATGAGGGAACCCATCGCGCCGATGAACGTGATGGTGACCAGGGCGGGCACGGTGCTGTGGACGGTGAAGTAGAACGTCGTCAACGCCGCGGCGAGCAGAACGAGCCCCCAGTACATCGTCGGGCGCAGTGCGCGGTCCGTGAGCGGTCCGGCGACCAGGGTGCCGAGCGTCATGCCCACGCCGTACAGCGCGAGGACCCAGGTGGTCGAGGCGTCCGCGATTCCGGTGAGGTGCGTGAGCATGGGCACGAGATAGCTGTAGACGGCGAAGAATCCGCCGAACCCGATGACGGCCGTGGCCAGGCCGATGCCGACCTGCTTGTTGCCCATGGCCCGCAGTTCGTGCCGGATGCCGGACGCCTGCCCGCGCGGCTGGTGCGGGACGAAGGCGGCCACTCCGGCCAGGGCGACGAGACCGATGACGGCGACCGCGCCGTAGGCGGACCGCCAGCCCAGGTGCTGTCCGAGGGCCGTGCAGGCCGGAACTCCGATGATGTTGGCGATCGTGAGGCCGAGGAACATCTTCGATACGGCGCGTGCCGCGCGCTCCGGGGCGACCAGTCGTGAGGCGACGACGGCACCCACGCCGAACAGCGCGCCGTGCGGCAGACCTGCCAGGAAGCGCGCGGCGAAGAGCGTGCCGAAGTCGGGGGCGAGCGCGGACGCTATGTTGCCGATCACGAACAGTCCGGTCAGGAGCAGCAGCAGGCGTTTGTGCGGGACGCGCGCGCCGATGCCCGTCAGCAACGGCGCGCCGACGACGACACCGAGCGCGTAGGCCGACACGACGTTGCCGGCGTGCGGCACGGACACACCGATCCCGTGAGCGATCTGGGGGAGCAGCCCCATCGTGGCGAACTCGGTCGTGCCGATACCGAACGCGACGACGGCCAGGGCCAGCAGAGCCAAGGGCATGGTGCGGGAGAACCTTTCGAAGACAGCGGGCCGGGCGCATGGGAGCGGACGGGATCGAGAGCGTGAGCAGCTCTCGTGTCCCGTCGTGCCGAGCACCATCGCCCGGGGCGCCCCTGGAACGGGGTGAGCCCATGGCGAGTGCAGCAACGCCGGACGGCCGTACATTCCAAGATCGACCCGCGGCTTGCCGCGTCCGGCCGAACCGGGTCCCCCAAGTGTGTGGGGGCCGGCCCCGGCAGGTGAGAAGGATAGCCGCTGCGGCCACGGCGCCCTCCTCGGTGTCGCGGCTACGGTCGCCTTCGCCACCCCGGACTCACCGGCGTCCGCGAACGCCGACCGCGCGCAGGGGCACGCCCCTGGGTCATCCCCGCCCGCCGTGCCAGCGGACGGCGGCGCCACCGGCGAAGTCGCCGGCGTGGGCGAATCCCCCCAGGACCACCAGGTCACCGTCCTTCACCTGGCCCGAGCGGATCGCGTGGTCCAGGGTGACCGGGATCGCCGCTCCGAAGAGGTTCCCGTACTGGTCGAAGGTGTTCAGGTGCCGTTCGGCAGGCAGTTGCAGCGCCTCCCGCCAGTTCCGCAGGAAGGTGCGGTTCGGCTGGTTGGTGATGAGGACGTCGATGTCTCCGGTCGCCACGCCGAGCCGTCGGCACAGGTCCGTGATCACCTCGGGGACGAGGCGGTTGCCGCGTGCCAGGACCTTGGCGACGCTGGCGTCGGTGAACCCGATCCGCAGCTGGGACTTCCCCGGCTCCCAGTACTTGCGGCCGTCGTCGACCGCCACGGTCATGTCCCCGGCGTAGTCGCCGATGTGCCGTGTCTCCACGTCGAGGACCGGGGCGTCGGCCGACGTCGTCACGAATCCCACGCCGCAGCCGTCGCCCGGGATCGCCGCCTGCGCGAGCCTTCGCACTTCGGACTGGGTGAACCACTGGCCGGCGGCGCTCTGCGCGTTGCAGATCAGCGCGGTCTTCGCGTCAGTGGTGCTGAGGATCTGCCGGGCCAGCTTCAGCATGTACACGAAGGAGGCGCAGCCGGCGTTGGCCACATCGACGAGCCACTCCGGGTTCAGCCCCAGTCGGCGTGCCACCTCGGTGCCGGCGCCGACGAACGGCAGATCCGGCAGCTGGCTGTGCACCAGCAGCACGTCGACGCCTCGGATCTCGTCCCTGCCGTGCCGTTCGATCAGGGGCTGCACCGCGCGCTCGACCATGTCCGCGTTGGTCTCGTCCGCGGCCACGTGGTGCCGTGCCGGGGGGACCTTGAACATGGGGTGGCCGCGGAGCTTGTCCTCCGCTCCGGGGTAGTCGGTGTAGAAGTCCGCGAGGACCGGCTCGCCGGGAAGGTAGCTCGCGACGTCGGTGAGGCTGACCGTGGTCACGGTGCCACCGCCCTCGCCGGAGCCACGCTGATCGGAAGTCCGTTGCGGTGACGGTGTTCCAGGATCGCCTTGAGGTTGTTCATCTCCACGGTGTGCCCCGCGTAGAAGAGGTCCCAGTAGTCACCCACCCAGGGCCGGTCCGGGCGGGGGGCCAGGCCGGGGTGCGGGTTGTTGTCGTAATAGGGATGGCGGCAGTTGGTCCAGGTGATCACCGAGCCCGGTTTGTCGAGCACCCGGCGGGCCGGTACGACGCGCATCAGGTAGATCATCCACAGCTTGTCGCCCTGGTCCCAGGAGCAGTGGTAGTCCACGGTCATGGCCTCGGGGTTGGCGACCACCTCGCAGTAGATCCTGGTGTCGTCCTCGAGCCGGTCGTGGCCGACCCACAGTCCGGGTGTGCCGGAGGGGGCGAAGTCCCGCAGGCTGCAGGTCCACTCCTCCAGGTGGTGGCCCTGGCGGAGGTAGTCGTAGGCCAGTTCCGGAGGACAGTCGACGTACTCGTGGATGGTGCAGTACTGCCCGTAGACCTGGTGGTGCGGGTAGACGGCGTGGGTGAGTTCCATGCAGTGGGCGGTCAGCTCGTCCCTGCCGGGGTTCTCTATCCGCATCAGGCCGGGGATGTCAGCCAACGTGGACGACTCGTCGCTCATCTGAATACTCCTTGCTGTCGGCGTGTCGGGTACTGCCGGTGGCTTCGGCGAACGGCTGGAAGGGGAGGAACGGGGGGATCTCCCCCGGGTCGCAGTCCAGTGCGACGAACGCCGGGCCGCCGCCCTCGTTGCCGCGCAGCAGTGCGCCGCGCAGCTGCGCCGCGTTCTCGGCTCCGGTGACGTCGAGGGACGGGAACGCTGCGGCCACCCCGGCGGCGATGTCGGTCCGGCCGAACAGGTCGTCGCTGCGGACGCCGCCCTGGAGGAATTCCTCGCGCACAGCGCACATGGCGTGGGCGTTGTTGTTGAAGATGACGAAGGTCACGGGTGCGGCGTACTCGACGGCGGTGTGCACTTCCATGCCGTGCATGAGGAAGGACCCGTCGCCCGCGAGTACGTACGTGCGCCGCCCGGTGGCGAGCGCGGCGCCGATGCCGGCACCGAAGGTGTAGCCCATGCCCCCCATGCCCAGCGCCACCACGAAGCGGCCGTGGCGCGGTGCCGGGAGGAGATGGATCGCGCTGGCGCCCGCGTTGCCGGCGTCCACGAAGACGTGCGCGTCCTGCGGGAGTGCCGCCTCCACCGCGGCGACGGCCTGGGCGTAGGGAAGAACGGTTCGCCCCCGGGCGGCCGAGGAGGCCGGACCCGTCATGACGGTGGGGAGGGGACCGGAGTGCTCGGGACAGTCATGCGGGCGCGACGGGAGCCGGCCGGTCACCGCGCGCAGGGCGTCCCGCAGGTCTCCGCCCAGTACGGTGGCCGGCACGAACGGCTTCTCGTGGCCCAGGTGTACGACGTCGGTGGCGGCCAGGGCCCGCTCCAGGCCGCCGCGCGCCAGGAGCGGCAGCCGTGTACCGACCAGAAGGCACACGTCGGCCCGCCGCAGACAGTCCTCGACGTTGGCATGGCCCATCACCCCGGCCACGCCCGCGAACCGGGGATCACTGTTGTCGAAGACGTCCTTGGCGTCCGGGGTGACCGCCACCCACGCCCCGAGGTTCCGGGCCAGTCCGGCCAGTTCCGCCCGCGCGTCGGCGGCGGCGACCTCCTCACCGGCGATGACGAGGACCTTGTCCGCCCCGCGAAGGATGTCCGACACCTCGGCGAGAGCCACGCTGTCGAGCAGTGTCGCCGACGCGGTCCCCGCCGGTGCCGGAGCCGGCGCGCCCGTTGAAGGCGCGGCCGGCGCGGGCACGGTCTGCGAAGGATCGGCCGTCGTCGGCGCCGCGCCGCGGCCGGGCACCCGGATCCGCGCCTGCTGCACGTCCTTCGGCAGCAGCAGCACCGCCGGCCCTCGCGGATCGGCCTGTGCCGCCGCCATCGCCCGCGGCAGCAGCTCCATGAGCGAGTCCGCGTCCTCGACCCGGGCACAGAACCGGGAGATCGGCGCGAAGACCTCCCCCGCGTCGAAGGAGTCCCCCTTGCCGCTGGTGTCCTGGAACGCTCCGTGGCCGTCCTGTTCGGTCGGCGGCTGCCCCACCAGGGCCAGCACGGGCACCCGGGAGGCGTACGCCTCCGCCAGACCCGGTACCAGGTTCATCGCGCCGCCGCCCGAGGTGGCGGCGACAACGCCGAGGCGCCCGGTGGTCCGGGCGTAGCCGTCGGCCATCGTGACGGCCGAGAACTCGTGCTTGGCGACCACACCGCGGACGATGCCGCCTCGGTGAACGGCGTCATACAGGTCCTCGATGTTCGCGCCCCCGACACCGAACATGCAGGTGACCCCGGCCCTGGCGAGCTCGTCGGCCAGGTGGTCGGCCAAACGCACCGTCTCTGTCTCCGGTAAGTCCGAGGTGCTGGTCATACGGGGCTCCCGTCCCTCTCGTGGCGCCGGTCGACGAGGCCGGACGGCGTGATGACCTGGAAGCGGTGCCGGTACTCCTTCGGCGTGAGTCCCAGAGTCCGCCCGAAGGAGCGGAAGAAGGTCTCGGGAGCGCCGTATCCGCAGCGGCCCGCTATCTGACCGATCGACAGATCAGTGGTCTCCAGCAGCTCGCGCGCGCGGGCGATCCGCGTGCGCTGGACGTACTGGCCGGGGGTCGTGCCCACCTCGCGCCTGAACACCCGGGCGAAGTTGCGCGGGCTCATGTTGGCCTGCTGGGCCATCTCGGCCACGGGTAAGGGGTTGTGCAGGTTCTCGAGAATCCACTCCTGCGCGGTACGGATCGGCGGATGGTCGGCCAATTGGGCGTCGAGCATCGCGCTGAACTGGGACTGTCCTCCGTGCCGCTTGAGGAAGAGCACCAGGAACCGTGCCGTCTCCAGTGCGAGTGCCGCACCGTGATCGGCCTCCACCAGGGCCAGCGCCATGTCGATCCCGGTCGACACGCCCGCCGAGGTCACGAAGGGGCCGTCCCAGACGAAGATCGGCTCGGCGTCCACCGTCACGGCCGGGTAGCGGCAGGCCATCGCCTCGGTGTACGCCCAGTGCGTGGTGGCGCGTCTGCCGTCCAGGAGGCCCGCCTCGGCCAGCAGAAAGGATCCGCCACACACCGAGGCGACCCTGCGCGACCGGGCCGCCGCCGTACCGATCCACGAGACCAGCGCCCGGTCCCGAAGCACCTCGCCGACACTCCATCCGCCCGGGACGAGGAGGGTGTCGACAGGGCCCTCCCCCGCCTCCAGCGGCAAGGCCCCCAGGACCACTCCTGAACCCGTGCGCACCAGTGGGGCGTCAGCGGACACCAGGTCGATCCGATAGGGGGCGGCCGCCGGGGCGAGGAGCCGGTTGGCGACATCGAACACTTCAATCGGTCCGGTGATGTCCAGCGCCATGGCGCCCGCGTACACCACCACAACAACACGTCGCTCTGCCACGGTCACAGCCTGTATCGATCATCACACCGACTGCAATGACAGATTACTGACGCATCCGGCCAACGGGCAGTCGCCGAATGGGCAACAGGGGCTGCTGGCCAGGCGGTTCGCGTGCGGCAACCGATCGCGGCGGGTGAGGCAACTCACAGGCGGTCGCCTCTTCAGGACGTCACGCCGAGGAGCCGGGGAGACCCGGGTGCGGCGCCCGGGCCACCGTGGCCGTTCGGCCGCGGCCATCAGCGGTGCCGCACCCGTCCACGACGGGCCAGGCATCGGCGTCGGCCGGTCCAGTTCGGCGACCTGCGCATCGACGTCCCGGGCTCGCCACCCCGCGGTTGCCGACCGTCGCTGCCGCGTCTTCGTCGGCCCAGCGCTCCAGGGCGAAGGCGCCCGCGTCGGCGACCGGCCGCAGCAACGGGTTCGCGGCCGCCGTGAGCTGCCACAAGGTCTGGAAGTGGTGGTGGCGGTGGCGAAGACGGGCTCTCTCGTGCGCGAGCAGGGCCTCGCGTTCATCCGAGGCGAGGCACTGGAGCATTCCGCGGGAGACGACGATCCGGCCGGGCGAGCCCGGGAGGGCGAAAGCCTGGGGCCTGTCGTCGTCGATGACGGACAACTCGTTCTCGTGGGGCATGCGGGCACACTCGCGCCGTGCCCACAGGATATGGCGAGTGCGCCGTACGAGCGCCAGGCCCAGAGCGACGACTTCCGCCGTCAGGACGAGGGCGCTGACCACCGCGCCCGCAGTGATCAGTCCGTCGTATGCAGCCGGTCCAGTTCAGTGCCGATCGTGTCTCGCAGCACGTCGTGCTGCGGACCGAGACCGAACCGCTCGTCACTCCACCGCTCGTGCGGATAGAGCCACACCGGCTTGCCCACCAGTTCGGGCGGCTCCCACTCGAACCGCGGCCAGACGTGGGCATGCAGAAAGGGGTCGGTGTTCCCCAGGATCTCCAGGTTCACCCGGCGGAAATCCGGGTCCAGTTGCCGACAGGTCCGCTCGACCGCTTCGCCGAGCCGGTCCATGTCGGACAGGAATGCCAGCCGCTTGCGCTTCGGGAGGTCGGACAGCCGCTGCACATGCGGTTCATCCACGAGGAGCACGGCGTAGCCCGGCAGGAACTGCACGTCGCCGATCGCCGCGAACCCCGAGTCGAGCCGCCGCACCACCGTCGGATTCTCACCCCGCAGAGCAGCCCCGATCCGATCCGTCCGCCAGTCACGAGTCATGTCCCGAACCTATCCGCAGGTGATCAGGCTCTGGCCGTACTGCCCAAGCCGACGGCGGAGCGGCCGAGTTCTACGGATGCGCCTTCTCCGTGCGGTCGGTCAAGGCAGGATCTCGACGTACCCGTCGGTTCCGTGCACGCGGATCCGCTGCCCGTCCCGGATCAGCCGGGTGGCCTGCTCCACGCCCACGACGGTCGGCAAACCGTATTCCCGGGCGATCACCGCGCCATGGGTCATCAGGCCGCCGACCTCCGTCACCAGGCCCGCGATTCCGACGAACAGCGGTGACCAGCTGGGGTCCGTGAAGGTCGTGACCAGGATGTCGCCCGCTTCGAGATCGGCCTCCGCCATGTCATGGATGACGCGGGCCCTTCCCTCGATGCTCCCGGCGGAAACCGGCAGGCCGATCAACGCGCCGGCCGGCACGTCGTCACGCCGGTACGCCCCGGTGACGGCCTCACCGTCCGATGTGAGCACCCGGGGCGGTGTGAGCGCGTGGTACGACCGGAACGCGTCCTTCCGCCGCTGGATGAGCTGGTCGTCCACCCGGTTCGAGCGCACGACGTCGTGGAGTTCCTGGAACGTGAGGTAGAAGACGTCCTCCTTCTCATCAAGCACGTTGGCCCGCACGAGGCGCTCGGCCTCCCCCAGCAGGGCCTTCTTGTAGACGAAGTAACGGCTGACGATGCCGTACTTCGGGTACTCCCGGTACCCGATGAAGGTTCGGACCCGGTCGATCATCCGCTTGGTCTCGTCGGCTTTCCGGTCCCCGTCCGGCAGGGCCCGCAAGCGTGACAGCACGTCCTGTTCCTTCTTCCGCGCCTTCTGCCGCCCTTGCTCGAAGCGCCGCTCGGCGGCGCCGGGCCCGAAGTTCCTGACGTTGTCGAGGATCACGGGCACGAGCGTGGTGGGGCGCTCGCGCCAGCGTGGCCTCGTGATGTCGATCTCGCCGACGCAGCGCATGCCGTACCGGTCGAGGTAGGCCTCGATGGCATCGCGCGCTTCGGTCCCACCCATGAGCTTCGCCAGCTCGTCAAGGAACCCTTCGTCGTCGACGCCCTCCAGGAACGCCACGACCTCCGGGTGCGGGCGGATCACGTCCGCGACGTCGAGCAGCGCCAGTCCCATCTCCGACGTGACGTTGTCGGGGGCGGACAGCGTCAGTGTGTCAGCCGCGTTCTTCTCGCCCAGCCACTCCCGCAGCTTGTCGTTGAGCCACCACGTGGCATCCATCCCCGCCATGATCGCCTGAAGGTTCAGCGGATCACCGAGGACTCGCCTGTGCTCCTCGAAGGCCGTCAGCAGGAAGTCGAACAGCGCCGGTCCGGTCTTCGTCCGGATGTCGCGCTCCAGGGCGGCGATGGACGTCTGGCTGCGCTCGATCAGCTCGGTGACGATGGCCGGATCGGGCTCGCTCGGGGCGGACGCGCCCCTGGCCGGCGGCCCGCCGGGACCCGCGTCCGGGAGCGACGGGACGAAATCGTCGTGGCCGAGAACGGTCTCCAGAGCGTCCCTGACCAGTGGATCGCCTCTCCCCATGACGTCCAGGAGGGCGGCGCGGCTCGCGGGCGAGGCCAGGCGCCGGGTGACGTCGACGAACAGCCTCCCTCCGGCCGCGTGCATCGGCACCATGGCTGTCAGCTGCCACATGGAGAGCCCAAGGGGCTTCATGGGGTCGGTCATCATCTGCTGATGGCCGACGGAGACGTAGACGTGGTTCTCCTGGTCGCCGGCCTCGGGGACGGGGAACAGCGTCGTGATCGGCCGGCTCTGAACGATCTGGAAGCCGTCGTCGGCCAGGCACCATTCGATGTCCTGCGGGCGGCCGAAGCGCGCTTCGATCCGCCGCCCGAGCCGCACGAGCCGCACGACCTGCGCATCCGTCAGCGCCGGTTCCTCCTGCCGCTGCGCGTCGATCGCCACCTCCCGCGTACCACCGGCCGGCAGTGCCTGAACGGCACGCCGTTTGGCGGCGATCGTCTTCGCGACGACTTCGCCGTCTCGCACCGTGAAGACGTCCGGGTTCACCAGGCCGGAGACCAGGGCCTCGCCGAGGCCGAAGCCGGCGTCCACGGTGGCGAGCTTCCGGTTGCCCGTGACGGGGTCGGCCGTGAAGAGGATGCCGGCCGCGTGCGGGAAGACCATCCGCTGCACGACCACGGCCATGTGGACCGTACGGTGGTCGATGCCGTTCCGCTGACGGTAGGTCACGGCCCGCTCGGTGAACAGCGAGGCCCAGCACCGGCTGACGTGCTGGAGGATCGCCGTCGGCCCCACGACGTTCAGGTAGGTGTCCTGCTGGCCGGCGAAGGAAGCCGTAGGCAGGTCCTCTGCCGTCGCGCTGGACCGGACGGCGTAGGCGGCCTGCTCGCCGAACTGGGCGAGCGCGCGGGTGATCTCCGCCGCGAGATCGCCCGGGACCGCGATCCCTTCGATGGTCCGACGAATCCGCGCGCTGAGCGCGCGGAGCCCCTCCCGGTCGTCCGGGTTCAAGCGCGACAACTGATCGAGCCGATCGTCGATCGACGGCGCTTCCGCCATGATCCGCCGGAAGGCCTCCGTCGTCACGCAAAAGCCGGCCGGCACGCGGATGCCTTCGATCCGCGACAGCCCGCCCAGGTGCGCGGCCTTGCCGCCGACGACCGCGACCTGCGTCTCGTCGACCTCTTGGAGATCCCACACGTACCGCTCAGTCATCGCGATGCCTCCGGGGCAGCCGTGTTCGTCGCACTGCGGTGGCCGATCGAATCACCGGCGCCTCCAACTCCGTCGGACCTCTTGTCGAGCACGTCCTCGTCCCTCGTTGTCTTCCCCTGCCGAGTCGGCCGGCCACTCCGCCGGACGGACGGCGCGCACCCCCCGCACCCCGCACCCCGCACCCCGCTCCTCCGCGCCGAGCACCCGCAACTGCCCCCGCCGGTCCCCCACAGGTTGTGGCATCGGCCGCCGATTCTGCGCCGTGACCCGGGTCTTGCGGCAAGCCCCCCAGTGCGCTATAAGTTGAGAGCGGCAAGGAGAGAGCTCTCCTTGCCTTTTCCTTTTGCCCTCCAGGGGAACTGAAAGCCACTCGCGAAACGGTGGCGCGCCGCGTACGGATACGCGTCGCCGGCCCAGCGGATGGGGCGGGAAAACGGTCCAGGTTGATGGTCCCCACGTTGCTGACGTGATGGCATGGGACGTCGTCGATATCGGCACTTGATCGTTGGCCCCGAGCGCTACCGGTGGTGGGTCAGCCATCAGCATGTGCCGGATCCGGAGCCCGGCGGTGTGGTCGGACGCTCATGCCGAGAAGTCCTTGCCTTCGCGCGCGAGGGCTCGCCAGATGTCGTCCGCGTTGTCTTCGCTTCCGGTCCGGATCGTGTGGTGGGCGGCGGTGGTTGGGGTGCCCACGAGGGCGGCGTCAGCCGGATCAGCGGCGGCGGGTACCTCGATCTCCACAGGCCGGCGACCGTGAGGGCGTTGATCGATGAGGTCTTGGCGGACGGGCAGCCTTTCGGGCACGCCACCCGTGTTGACGGGTGGCGGTTCTTCGAGGCCGCGCTCACTCGGCTGCCTCCGGAGCGGCGGGAAGCGTCACGCGGTCCATCCGGATGAGGCTGTCCACGCGCGGACAGGTGACCGCTTCCGTGTGCGGACAGGTGCGTTGGGGGCAACGTCGAACTTCGGTACTCCCGCGCGTCTTCAGCCAGCCGACGTACGAGCCGAGGCCGTGTCCCGCTTGCGGTGGCTGCGGTGATCAGCGCCGTAAAGGCGAAGTGGTGAGGTGGCGGATGGCTGGAAAGCCGCTGGCCGAGGGGATGCCGTGGGTGACCTGGACGACATTGGTGGCAGTGGTCGCCGCGACTGCCGGTGCCTGTCGCCTCACCGCCGCGGCCACTCGAAACGGGCCACGGTGGCGATCCACCTCGCGGGACGACTGGGCTTTCCGACGACCCGGCCTACGATTGGGGCGATGGACGAGCCATACCATCTGCTGAGGCCCCGAGGCACCGGGACGTCGTACGGGAACAACCGGCTTGTCCCTCACCGCCGGTCCGGCCCTCCTGACGAGGCTGTGGCGCAAGGAGCCGCATGTGCCCGCCGAGGCAGGCCAAGACGCGAAAGGCAGCGACGTGGTGCAGTGGCAGGGGACCAACTTCACCGTGGACGGACACGAGCCGACGAGTGCCGACGAGTACTACCAGATCGGCCTGCACTGCTGGAACAGCGCCCAGCACCGCGGTGCGGACGTCTACTTCCTGGAAGCCGCGGCGGCCAGCGGCCACAGCGCCGCGATCGAGCTTCTGGGGCACATCGACTACGTGCAGGGACGGTACGCGAGCGCGGTGCCGCGGCTGCGGCACAGCAGCGGTTCGCCGCGAGCGGCCTACTACCTCGCGTCGCTCTACCACCAGGGCTGTCCCCAAGCGGGCATCGTTCAGTCGTTGGACGAAGCAGGCCGCTGGTATCACGCCTCGGCCGAACTGGGCGAGCCGGAGGCGATGCTCGCGCTGGGCGACCTGTACCTGGAGCGGTTGCTGCCTCTCGCCCGGACCCCCGCCGAACATGCCCTGGAGCAATTCCTCGCTGCCGCCGCACGCAGCCATCCCTACGCCCAGTACCGTGCCGCGGAGGTCTACCGCACCCTGTACCAGGACGCCGAACGAGCCGCCGTGATGTATCAGTCCTGTGTGGACAACCCGATGACCGGGCGCCACGCACTGGGGTCGATGATGATGCTTCAGAGCCAGGCGCACCTGCGGGAGATATCAGCCGTGCGGACAGCCCGCTTGCAGCAACAGCGGCGTGACACAGTCAACCCCGCGCAACGCCGAGACGACTTCTACTGAGTCCCCCGTGCCCCACACGACCCGGGTCCCGGACCCGAGTCCCACTCCACACCGGCGTGCTCGATCCGATCAGCTGCACGCCAAGACCCACAGGAAGACCGCCACCGCCCGCACGAGGTGTTCCGTCTCCTCGGTCTGGACCAGCAGCGCGCCCGGTACATGGGACAGTTCCCAGGAAGCCCGGTCCGCGGGCTCGTACGGCTCCGCCGCCCACAGGCGCCCGATCTCCTCGGTGCCGGCCCCCAGCCTGCCGCACGCGTCGGCCGTGGCGCCCAGGACCTGGGCCAGCGGGCTTGCGCTGCCCCGCCCGTCGCCCGGCAGCAGGTCGGCGGCGACGGCCAACGCGGCGGCCGTACCGGCCAGGCGCGAGGCCCGCTCCAGCCAACTCGATGCAGGGCGCCCGAACGCGGCGGCCGTGTCGGCGAGTGGTTCCCAGTCCCCGCCGATCCGTGCGCCGACAGACCGTTCCTGGTCGGTGGGCCGCCATGCCCCCTGCTCCCGCAGATCGTCCGCCCGCCCCATGGCCTGCCGGACCACGGTGAGGGCGGCCGGCCAGTCGCCGAGGTCCCAGTCGGGCGTCGCCCGCAGTTCCCGGACACGGTAGCCGAGTGTCAGTCGTGCCTCGGTGGGGCGCGGGCTCGCAGGATCGGGCTCGACATGGGCCTGTAGTACGTGCCTGATGCCGGCCACCGATTCCGCGCTGCCGACTCCGATCCCGGCCTCGCGGGCGGCATCGGGCAGCGGACCTGTGTCCAATGGTTCGGCGCCCTGGACGCAGTGGCGCAGGGCATCGGCCAGGGGTACCTCGTCGACCAGGACCCCGGCCTCGTAGGCGACCCTCCACAGCAACAGGCCCACCGTGCTGTGCCTGGCGCTCCCCCACGGCCACTTCACCCGCGGGCCGGGGTCCGCGTAGAACCGCCGGGGCGCGGGCGGGCCGAAGCCGAGATCCCGCTCGTCGTGCCAGGCGACCAACAGGCGTGCCTGGTGGCAAGCCCGCTCCCACGCCCCGCAGCCGTAGGCGACCTGGTGCCCCGACTCCCACCCGTCGATGTCGACGTCCACGTTCACGGGGCGAACCGTACCCCGCCCCCACCCGCGCCCTTCGCGGATCCGCACTCGATCTTCGTCACCCTGGGATTGCGTCGGGGCCTCTGCGCTTTCTGCCGCCGCCAAGGCGTGGAACGGTGAATACGGTTTCCGAATTTCTTCAGTGTGAGTGTGGCGCTGACATCCGGGAGGCGAGGCATGCGATGTTCCGCGAAAGCGTCATCTAATCTGGATGACGCCTGCGCGACTCCCCAGTTCTGCTGCGGACGAGCGAGGAATTCGATGAGGGAGCCGTTTGTGAGTGACAACATCTGGGGCTACCACCCGACCGCCGGGCACATCGTGGGCACCGATCTGATCGGGTACAAGGTGGAGGCCACCGACGGTGCCATCGGGAAGGTCGACAAGCATGCGGACGACGTCGGCTCCTCGTACCTCGTCGTCGACATCGGTGTGTGGATCTTCGGCAGGCATGTCATGCTGCCCGCCGGCACGGTGAAGAGGGTCGACCGGGCCGAGCGGAAGATCTACATCGGGCTCACCCAGGAACAGATCAGGGAGTCGCCCGAATTCGACAGGGCCAAGCATGTCGGCGACGCCGACTACCACCAGCAGGTCGGCGGCTACTACCAGAGCCACCGCGCCTGACCTTCCCACGGCCGAACTCCCCGCGCCTGCCCTCACCCGGCGCCAGGCCGCAGGCGGGGGCAGACCGGAGACAATCCCGGTCGGCCCCCTTCTCTTGGCCTGCGCAGGGTCCGGTCCCGTGCTCCGCACCGAGTCCGGCCGCCCCTCAGCCCTGGGCCAGCTCCGCCACCGGCTGCCACTTCTCCCATGACGCCAGACGCTGCTCGTAGTCGGCCTTGGCGATACCCAGCGGCGCCGAACCGAAGAAGCAGCGCAGCGGCGGCTCTTCGGCGTCCACGATCTCCAGCACCGCCGCGGCGGACGCGCGCGGGTCGCCGGGGGTGCCGACGCGCTTGCTTCGCTGTTCCTGCACTTCCTTGTGGAAGTCGGCGTACGCCGGCAACTGCCGGGACGTACTCGACGAGGAACCGGCCCAGTCGGTTGCGAACCCGCCGGGCTCGATCAGTGTGACCTTGATGCCGAACGGGGCCACTTCCTGAGCCAGCGCCTGGCTCATTCCCTCGAGTGCCCATTTCGACGCGTGGTAGATGCCTACCAGCGGGAAAGCGCTGATCCCGCCGATGGAGGAAACCTGCAGAATGTGGCCGCTGCCCTGCTCGCGCAGGAACGGCAGTGCCGCCTGGGTGACCCACAGCGCCCCGAACAGGTTGGTCTCCAGCTGGGCGCGAGCCTCCGCCTCGGTGATTTCCTCGACCATTCCGAAGTGGCCGTAGCCGGCGTTGTTGACCACCACATCGAGCCGCCCGAACCGCTCGTGCGCCAGCCGTACGGCGGCGAAGTCGGCGTCGCGGTCCGTGACGTCGAGTTGCAGCGGCAGCAGCCGCTCTCCGTACGTCTCGCGAAGATCGCCCAACGTGGACAGGTCGCGCGCCGTCGCGGCCACGGAGTCGCCGCGTTCGAGCGCGGCGATCGCCCATTCCCGCCCGAAGCCGCGTGAGGCGCCGGTGATGAACCAGATCTTCTGTGTCATGGAGTGCTCCTCATGAAACCCGTCGTCCACTCGGTCACCACGTCGCGTCGCGATGCCTTTCCCACCACCCAACACCTTCGAGTGGGCTCCAAGGCAACTCCAGCCTTCCCCGGCGCGGCCCGACACCGGCTCCCCGTCCCCGCCCGGGTCCGGAAGCCCTCCACGGCCGGTCCAAGGCTTCTGGGAGGGGTGTGGGCGGACCGCGGTCACACCTGTACGAGTTGCGGTTCCGATTGCTGCGCCGGTACGGCCTGCGGACTCCACAGCTTGTTGGTCCGCACGTAGCCGTAGACCACTGAGGTCATCGCCAGAAGAAGGCCTGGTCCGAACGCCCAGGGATGTCTGGCCATCTCCAGCGGCAGGTAGCGGTACGACACCAGGAGCGCGATGAAGACGGTCGTCCCGTAGCTGACCAGCCGGATTCCCGCCCGGTCCCATCCTCGGTCGAACGAGCGCATCGCCGCCTCGATCGTGAGCGCGAACACCACGCCGGCAACGAGATCCGCTCCGTAGTGGTAGCCGAATCCCAGTGTTGCCGTGAGCGTGCCGACCAGCCAGAACGTGCCCGCGTATCGCAGGATCCTTGAGGCCTCACGCGTATGGATGAAGAGCGTGGTGGCCCAGGCCGTGTGCAGGCTGGGCATGCAGTTGCGAGGGGTGATGTCGTCGAACAGGATCTTGTGCGGGGCATGGATCGGCGGCGCCGTGTGCGGCCACAGGTTGGCCGCCGCCCAGTGCCCGCCTTCGGCGCCGTAGGCGAAGACCGGCCCGGCCACAGGGAAGATCATGTAAATGGCCGGCCCGAGCAGACCGATGGCCAGAAAGGTGCGCACCAGATGATGGCCAGGGAACCGGCGTTCGACCGCCACGTTTCGCAACTGGTACAGCGCGAAGACGGCCGCCGCCAGCGGGAGCTGACCGTAGACGAGGTGGAGAACGTGGGTACCGATCGGACCGGTGGCCGCGACGATCCGGCCCGCCACCCATGAGGGGTTGCCCAGCGCGTGATCGGCTGTCGCCACGTACGGGTCGAGGACGGCCGGACGGGTCTTCGATGTGATGAGCAGCCAGGTGTCGCCCGTCTTGTGACCGGCCACCAGGAGCAGGCCCAGCCCGGCGCCTTTCAGCAGCAGGACGCGTTCCCGGCCGGTGCGGCGCGTGACGGCGATGAACGCATAGCCCAGAATCACCCACAAGGCGCCGTTGCCGAAGCTCATCCTGGCGTCGAGCACCCACCGCATCAGCACGAAGACGACGTCGATGCCGATCGCGGCACCCAGCGCGATGAACCGCTCCCGCCAGGTGAGCACCACCATCATCAGCGCCAGGCCGGCGTACAGCAGCGGCCCTGACGCGGGGGCGAGTATCACCTCCCGCACCTGATTGGCGATCGGCCCCGGCAGGCCGTAGTGACGCGCGACGATCTCCATCGTGACGAGGAATCCGAAGGTCACCACACCCGCCACGGCCCACAGCATCACCCGTGGCCGGTGTCGCGCGACGAACGCAATTCTGTTGTTTGTCCGCGAAAGTATTCGCGATGCTATAGATATCAACTATTCGGCCGATTTGTTAGATGTTGGTCAAATGGCTCACCCTTCGCGCTAGACAGCGTGTTCTTCTAGTGAAGGACGGACGATCAGGGCAATCGTCGTGAGTTCGATCATGCTATGAGCGTTACGGGCGGGTTTCAAGGGTCACAGGGGGTGCAAAGGTGAGCCGATCCTGTGATCATCGATCTGCCGTGCGGCCGGAAAGCTGTCACCCTGGGTTCAGCCGATCTTCAATGCTCAGGAGTTTCCATGGGACGGACGGTCAGAAGAGGCACAGGCGGACCGGGGTTGGAGGGCCGGCCATGACGGGCCCTCCAGCCTCCGAGGGCCACTACGGACAGGACCTGTTCGAGCCGGAGCACCCCCAGGAAGCCGAGCGCATCGACGCGGCGGCGCTGGTCTACGACCCCGTCACGACAGGTCGTCTGCGCGCTCTGGGCTCGGGGCCGGGCAGCCGCTGCCTGGAAGTGGGGGCCGGGACCGGGACCGTGGTCCGCTGGCTGCTGGAGGAGTCGGGCGCGGCGGAGGTGGTCGCGCTGGACCGGGACACCGGCGGCCTGGACGGCCTCGCGGATCCGCGGCTGCGCGTGGTCACCGCCGATCTGCGGGACGAGAGCCTGGACCTGGGCGGCTTCGACCTGATTCATGCCAGGTTCGTTCTCATGCACCTGCCCGAACGCCGTCAGCTCGTCTCACGTCTCGCACGATGGCTGAACCCGGGCGGCCGGCTGGTGCTCGGCGACGCCCTGGAGGTGCCGAATCCGCTGGACACCACGTCGGCCTACCGGCGGACCATGGACGCCATGTGGCAGGCACTGCGGTCGACCATCGGCACCGACACGTCGGACGTTCCGGCATATCCGCACTTCCTGAGAGAGGAAGGCCTCCAGAACGTCGCCGGCGAGCTGTTCTGCCCACCGCTGGTCGCGGGCGGCCCCCTGGCTCGTTTCTGGTCCGAGACATGGAACCGGATGCGGCCCGCCCTGGAGGAAACCGGGCGCGTGGACTCCGCCGCCATCGACGACGCACTCGCCTACCTGGCCTCACCCCGGCTCGCCGAACTCGGACCCGGCCTGATGATGGCCTGGGGTCAGCGGCGCTGAACCGTGGACACCGGTCGGCGTCGCCGGAGGCCGTCCGTCGTCCTCACGTCTGCTGAGACGGCTCGTACGTCTCGGCGATGAGGCCGAACGTCCACGCCACTCCCTCACGGGCCGTACGGGTCGTCGACGGCCGCCTTCTCGTACGGCCACCACCCGCCCGCGTCATGCAGGCCCAGGGTCGCGTCCAGGAGCAGCAGCCGGACCCGGCTCTCCTCGTGCCGGTCGGTGGCGAGATCCTCGACGACCCCCGACCGACCCGGTCGGCCGGCGTGCGGGTCGACTCCCACAGGGCCGTTCCCGTGACCCGCCAGTGCGCGCTCGGCCCGCGCAGGTCCGGCCGGCGTGGACCCTGCACCGTGGACCGCATGTGCTGGCCATTCCGGGCACCGGCGATCCCGACCACCTGATCGAGAACGTCACCGCGGGCGCGCTGCGGCTCTCGCAGGACGAACCGGCCCGCCTCCCAGTCCCCCCACCAGAACGAAGCCTGAGGCCGGCAACGCGAACCGGCTCCGGCCGGTCCGCCGAACCGAGACCTCGGGTTCGTCATCATGCGTGCTCTCGCATCGTGCGCAGGCTCCAGACCGCTCGATCTTGACGACACCGAACCCGCTACCGGGGGGGCGGTCCGCGTCCGGGTCGGCCCCAGCGGTATCAGCCATCGCGCCTTCGGGCGACGTAGACGGTGTTGGCGGCGGTCCCGCCTTGAAGCGGGTTGTCGAAATTCACTACATGCGCGGCCGTCTCCACGAAGACCTCCGCGAGTACCGAGCCGAACTCCTTGTCCGGTGGGTCGTTCGACCACAGCGCGAACACGCCGCCGGGATACAGCAGTTCGGCCAGGGCCGTCAGACCGGCCCGTGTGTAGAGCACGGCATGGTCGGGGTGCAGCACATGACGCGGCGAGTGGTCGACGTCCAGCAGGATCGCGTGAAAACGGCGGCCAGGGGTCTCGGGGTCCAAACCGCGCGGGGCCGCACCGGCGCCGTCGTCAGCAGCCTTGTCGCCCGCCGGCACCGAAGACTCGGCTCCCGCGCCACCCGCAGACGGCGTTTTGTGCGCCCCGCTCCCGGTAGCCATCGCGAAGAAGTCCCCGAGCACCAGGCGGCATCGGGGGTCCGACGCCAGCCCCGCGCCCAGCGGCACGAGCCCGCGCCGGTGCCAGTCGATCACTTCGGCCAAGGTGTCGACGACGATGAGCGAACGCACGCGCGGATCGTCCAGCGCCGTCCTGGCCGTGTACCCGAGGCCGAGTCCGCCCACGACGACGTCGAGCGGACCCTCGGACAGCTCCGCCAGGCCGAGCCGGGTCAGCTCGACCTCACCCGTGGTGAAGAGACTGGACATCAGGTACTCGTCACCGAGCTTCACCTCGTACACGTCCTCGCCCGACAGCGGATCCCGCCGACGACGCAGGCTGATGTCGCCCATGGCCGTCGGCCGCCAGTCGATCTCCTCGAAACGTGCGCTCATCCGATGCCCTTCTCCCCGACCTCGTCCCACCACCGAGGGACGAGGGACAGCCACCAGCGCCGACCGCCACGGCCGGATCGAAGTGCGACGCAAGAAGGCACCGCACCGTCCGGCTCGGGCCCGATGCTTTGGAGGATCTTCACACGGAGCGCTGCTGACAGGGTGGTCAAACGGCCGTACGGCACCGGATCGAGTCTGTCTGCCCGCTCCGGCGTCACCGCGGGGTCGTCTCACGCCTCGACAGACCCGCCTGCGCCACCCCGCTCAGGCCGTCGCGGCATAACGCGGCGTAACGACAACATGCTTGGCATACGGACGGCGGCGCGGTCACCTGCCCCTGCGTGCCACCGAATCAGGAGCGCGGGGCGGCCTCGGCGATGTCCTGGTGCATATGGTCCATGAGTTCGCCCAACTCGCGGACGTCGGAGCTTGGGTTGTCGGCGTTCCGCGCCGCACCGCGCAGCCAGTCGGCGGTCGTCAGGGCGAGGGCGGTGGCGTCCTCTTCGCGGTTGTCACCGAGCAGCTCCTCGATCCGGAAGGCGAGACCGCCCAGGGTTTCGTCGTTCGTCTCCGGCGTCAGGTAACCGCGCAGGCCGACGGGGTACGGGTCCTGGGCTCTGGCGTGCCGCACGGCGGCAAGTACGGCGGGGTCGTCGCTGTACTGGTCGAGATGGCCCAGGAGGACGTAGATCCGCGCGATGAGTCGAGGACGCCCGGGGTGGCGGTCCAGCCAGGCCATCAACTCCTGCTGGCCACCGAGGTGGTCGACGAGCGGAGTCAGTGCCTCCACCGACTTGGTGGGGAGATCCCAGTGGTGGGGAAGGAGCTGTGCCACTTCGTCGGCGAGCCGCGCCTCGTCCTCGGCGCCGAGCGTACCGGCGGTGAACCCGCTGACCTTCAGGCTGTCCAGGCCGAACCCGTCCGGCCCTGCCTGCCGGGAGCGGTCTGCGGAGCCGTGCCGTCGGCGCAGCAGCTCACCGACGCTCTTGAGGAACGGCTTGTCGTGCACGAGACCTCCTGATGAACGCGCTCAACGGCGTCCTGTCCGGGACAGGAACCGTGAACTCGCCGCGATCCGGACGGCGACTCCCACCGGTGCTCTCCGACGTCGGCATCACTACCCTGCCGCCCGGTCCCGGTGCCCGCGCGCCCGGTGAGCCGGATGAGTACGGGTGCCGGCCACAGAACGAGGCATCGTCCCTGAGACGCGGGTGCCCGGCGGCCCTGGCAGGGAACGCGTCTGCGAACCGGTCAGCCCGACGTGGTCCGTGCGGGCTCGGCCGAACGTGCCCCTCGGCCGCGACGAGTTCCGCCGCGTCGCGAGTGTGTTCTGGTGACGTCGTAGAGGGTCGTACGGCGCTTCAGCGAGAGACATGTCCCGCGGTGTTGCGGGGACGTCTGACACCGATCGGTCGAGACAGAGCGGCGCGGGACAGAGCGGCGCGGGACAGAATCCCCAACGAGACACGGTACGACGAGATCGTCATACGGCGTGCAGCCCCTTCCATCACTGAGGGAGCTCGTCCGTGTCACGGCCCCCGGCCAGTCGCAGCGTCACAAGAGCCGCCATCCCCGCCACGCTGCCGAAGGTGAGGGCAGCCGGGACGCCCTCACCGAGCATGGAGAACAGGTGGACAGGCCCCCACGTGGCGACGTCGTCACCCAACGCCATGTACAGGACTTGGCTCACCAGCAGTCCCAATACGGTGGCACAGACCGCGCCTGCCGCCATCCCGGGCACGGTGGTCCGGGTGAGCATGCCAGGCAGCAGCCGCAGCGCCCACCACACCACGACCAGCATGAGCACGTCGACGGCTCGGTACAGCAGCCAGTCACCCAGCGGCGTGGCCGCCGGACCCGACCAACCACCGAGCAACAGCCACTCGCGCAGCAGGTCACCCGGCTCCGACAGCAGGCCTCCACCGCTGAACGACGTCTGGATCCAGGCCGCCACCGATTCGTACGACAGGATCACCAGTGACAGCGCGATCACCGCGGTTCCGGCACTCGCGGCCAGGCGGGCGGCGCGCGGCGACACACTCTGCCGAGGCAGCGGATCCTCACCCTTGGCAGTGACACGCGCCACCAACACCGTCAGCAGTGCGGTCACCAGCGCCGCGAACACCACGACCGGCCCGCTCGACGCGATCACGAACGCCAACTGTGGCAGGACCCGGTAGCTGCCGTGCCCCCCGGACGCGATCAGCCACGGTGCGGACGCGGTCACGGCCAGCGTTCCGGCCACCGGGCCCCAGGCCCACAGCGCGAGCACCGTGGCCGGCGTACGGCCCTGCGTCGGCGGAATCCTGCGGATCAAGAACAGCGCACCGGCCAGGAAGAACACGAAGACCGCAACGAACCTGATCTGCATCGCGGTGCTGTACAGACCTGCGTACTGGGTGCCTCCGCTCAGGGACGCGTCCCCGCCCGTACCGGCGCCTGCGGGTACGTCGGCCAGCACCCCCGTCGGGGGATCGTAGGACCAGGGTGCGAGCCATCGCCGGAGTTCACTCACCGACTGAGCGTCGAACACGCTTGTAGCACCCCGCAGTTGCAGCGCCTGCGCGCTCGCCCCCGCCCACCACAGCAACATCGTGATCAGCAGGCCCCCGACCAGTGCTGGTATCACCGCGCGCCGATATGTCATGTGCCGTCCCCCGTCTTGGCCTTGCGTCCGTCCATCTTTCGATCACCGAAAGCGTAGGGGGTGGTGATCACTTACGGCAGGTATCCGGCCACTCGGCGGGCTGTTCCCCGGGGCGGCCCAACACCGCTCCCGGATCTGAAGGGGCGCCGCTGAAGCTGGTAACTCTCCTGATTGCAAAGGTATCTGACGATCTGTCTGCTTCTGCCACGACCCAGGACAGGCCGCTCTCGACGGTGCAGAGCGGTACCGGGCGCTCACGGGTCACCGTTGCCTTGGCGCGCAGCCTTGTCGTGCACGGGGCTGTCGCCCTGCTCGAAATCCCGGATGGTGCACAACCAGACGATCCGGAGGAACAACGGGCCGCGATCATCTGGTGTGCGCCTACGTTCGAGGAGTTCGCCTGTCGGTACTGGATCGAGAACCGGATCTGGCTTGCCCTCAACGGCGATGATCCGTCCGGGCTCGAACCTCAGATGCGTGACCATCTGAACCACTACGCCACCCGGCATACGGGCATGAGCGTTGCGCAGGGGTGCGCCGAGCTCGGCGGATGACATATGGCCCCACGCGGGATCGCGGCCCCTCGGACAGGCACGGGAAGCGGCAACCGCAGCGGCAGCAGTGAGTGCGTGATCGCTTTCGGTGCTGCCCGGTTGCCGGGCCCTGTCGATAGCATCGCCTGACCGTGGAAGACGACCGCGAGGGTGCCCGGTATCCCATCCGGCAAAGGAGGCGGCATGAGCGAGGCGTACTCGCCCGTCCCGGAACTGAACCTGCTCAAGGAGTTCGGTGACCGGATCGGTCCCGTCTACTGCTCAGACGGTTTCGAACTGTGCGAGTACGGCGGGGACGCCGGCCTCCGTACCTGGTCGGAGCATCCGGAGTTCCTGAGCCGGTTCATCCCCTTCGCGCAGGCCAACCACTCCGGCTCCCACTACGCGCTGTGGCGGTGCGACGAGCGGACGGACCTCGCCACATTGCCCGTCGTCTTCGTCGGCGACGAAGGGGACCTCTACGTGATCGCGCGAGACCTCACGGAACTGTTCCGGCTTCTCGCCATCGACAGTGAGCCCGCATCCCAGGGGTTCCTTGGCTTCGACAGCACCGAGGAGCACAGCGAGGGACATCGCGATTTCCTCGTCTGGCTGGACCAGAAGTTCGGGCTTGGGCCACCGGAGGATCTGGGCGCGCTCTGGAACGCGCGAAAGGAGCATGACGATCGGTTCAGGGCTTGGGCAAGTCGCTTCATCGAGTTGGGCGACTACTGACGGCTTCCAACGGTCGGCGACTCCCGGGCTCCGCAGGGGTCCCGTCTGGCCGCCCTTGCCCGACAGCCGGGTCCGCCGCGCCCGTTGCATGCACCACAGCTTGCGTCGGTCCACCTGGCTGCACGTTCCCCGTCATTCCCTTGACTCCGAAATCGCCACCCTCGAACGCTGGCTAGACGCAAGCGCGTTGCGACAGGCCATGGCTCCGTACGGTGACGGTCCGCGAATCAGTCGGTGGGCGCTGGGAGTTGGGGCCCGTTCAGGTGGCCATAGGCGTCGTGCACGGCGGTGCGCCCGGCTTCCAGGGCGGTTTCGAGGAGGTCGCCCTCACGCGCCAGACGGCCGACCGACGGCGAATCGGGGGCGGGGCGGATGGAGACGATGGCCGAGTGGCCGGTCAGGCAGGCGTCGTCTTCGGCAAGGCGTGTTTCGCGGTCGAGGAACACCTGGCGCAAGGCCATGGGTTCCCGGCGCAGCACCGTCTTGGCGATGAGCGGGGCGGAGCGCGACGGCCGCGCGACATCGATCGCGCGCCTGGATCGCAGCACCATGACATGGGTCGCGCCCTGGGCCAGTGCGGTTCGGTACGGCACGGATTCGGATACCCCTGCGTCGTAGAACCGGCGCCCGCGCAGCGTCACCGGGTCACCCGCCAGGAGCGGCAGGGCAGCGCTGGCCCGCAGCGCCAGGCGCAACTCCGCGGCGTCGCTTATGAAGGGTCGCAGGTCGGTGGATTCCCCGGTCTCGGCGTCGGTGGCCAGCGGGTGGTACTCGACCTCGCTCGCGAGGATCGACTCGAAGTCCATCGGCGCGCAGTCCTGGTCGCCGTAGCGGTAGAGCACCTCGTAGAAGGCGTGCAGATCCACGAGCGGTCGCCCGCGCAGCGGGTTCGAGCGCCGGATCAGCGTTCTGGCGTACTTGGGCACCGCCCAGAAGCGCAGCGATTGCGGGCTCGTGCTCAGCAGCCACGCGCCGGAAGCGGCGCCGGCGGAGGCGCCGTAGACGGCATCGAAGCTGTTGGTCAGTCCGAGCTCGTGCAACGCCAGGGCCATCCCTCCGGCGATGATGCCGCGCATGCCGCCGCCCTCGATGGCCAGCGCGACGCGGTGCCCGTCGGCGCGTGCGCCGGGGCGGCTGCCGACCTGGGCCCGCTCGGTGAGCACGTTCCAGACCGGGTGCGGCTGCGCGGGCTCAGGCTCGGTGGCGGGAGTCGTGGCGGTCGTCGTCATCGTGGTCAGGGCTCCAGGGGACTGCTCGGGGGTGGTATCTGCGCACAGAGGTCGGGGACGGCGCGGCGCGAGCGCCGGCCACCTCGGATCATCGCTTGCCTTCTACTTGGGCGACGGGGCGAATCCGCCCATCACTTTACCAGCGAATAGCCACTCACTAGCCGATGGCTAGCAAAATGGGTGCCACGCCGAGAAGCAGGCACGGCGACTACAGAGGGTGCTCAGTCCGTGCTCAGTCGCCGGGTGGGTGCTGAAGCACCGGGCAGGGTTCAGAACGAGGCGAGGCGAAGCTAGGTGAAGTGAGGCGAGGTGAAGTGCGGTGAAGCAGTCATCGACGGACGGCAAACGATTCCTACCGCCCCTTCCTACCGCCCCACACCATGTGCGGGACATCAGGCCCCTACACAGCCGAGGCCGTGCCGTCCGCCTCGGCGCCCGGCGCGGCGAGGAGGCCGCGGACGGTCAGGAGAAGCGTGGCCCTCAGGTCATCGTCCGAGAGGTCGGACAGTTCGCCTAGGCCTTCCAGCATCCACACGCACATCACATAGGCCATGCGTTCCGCCGGCGTGGGCGAGGTGCCGAACAGCACCCGCAAGACGCGGCGCCTGCGCCCGTCGTTCTCGGCGTAGATACTGGCGGCCCGAATCTCGGGATCGTGCAAGAGCATGGTTCCCAGTTCACGGTTGCGCACCAGGAAGTCGACCCAGCCCACCGCGTACGCGTCCAGTTTCTCCTGACGTGATGACATGCCCGCCAACTCGTCCAGAAGCACCGTCATTTCCTCCACCGCCGGATCGAGCGATGCCTGGAGGATCTGCGCCTTGGTCCGGAAGTGGTAGTAGACCGCGGCCTTGGTGATGCCCATCTCGTTCGCGATGGCCTGCAAGGAGGTCGCTTGGTAGCCCCGGCCGGCGAAGAGTCGCTGGGCCGTTTCGACGATCTGCTGCCGCGTCGCCGCGGCCTGGGCGGATCGACCGACCACAGGGACGTCCGGCTCTCGCTCGCTCGGCATGCTCGCTTGCTCCCGCATGGGTCTTGCCTTCGTGGGTCCCTGGTAACCGAACACTGAGCGTCCACTTTACCCGTACTGTCCGTCGACTAGCCACCGGCTAGCGATTCCGAAGCCGGTCGCCGGTCGACCACAGCCGGATCAGGTCGCCGACGTGCTCACCCTCTGGCGGGGAGCCCCTGAGCAGCGTGACTCAGTCCGGCTGACCGTGGCGACCTTCCTGCGCACGACTGGCCCGGCACGGGATCAGCCCACAGGACCTGGCGGCGTAACCGCACGTCGGGGGCCTCGGTGGCCTCGGCGTATGCAGAGGTGTTCGGGTTCGCCAGGTCGGCCGTAGGGCGGGCACCGACCCGGCTCCTCGGCCCGATCTGACCTGACGTGACCTGACCTCTACAACTTCCTTGCGACACCCACGTAAAGAGGGATCTGTTCGCCCTCGCTGTGCTGAAGTTCTCCCTCGGGGTACCAGCGCGCGGCGAGTTCGATGCCCGGGTCGAGAAGCTCAAGTCCGTTGAAAAACCTGGCGAATTCACCGCGCGATCGGACTTGCGCCGATGTTCCCCCCTTGCGGTAGACCTCGACGACTCGCTCCCATGCCTCAGGGTCGAAGTCCCCTGTCGCGTGCGAGAGCGCCAAGTGGCTTCCGGGAGCCAGGGACTTGAGCAGTTCCGCCACGATGCCGTAGGGGTTGTCCTCGTCCCCGACCAGGTGCAGGAGTGCCACCAGGGAGAGCGCGATGGGCTGATCGAAGTCGAGGGTTTCCCTGGCCGCCGCCAGGATCTTCGCCGGTTCCTGAACATCGGCCTGGATGTAGGCGGTACGTCCCTGCGGGGTGCTGTGCAGCAGTGCCTCGGCGTGCCTGAGGACGATCGGGTCGTTGTCGGCGTACACCACACGGGCGGCCGGGTTGACGGCCTGGACTATCTGGTGAAGGTTCGGCGCGGTCGGGATTCCGGTGCCGATGTCGAGGAACTGATGGATGCCCCGCCCGGCCAGCAGACGGGCGGCACGGTGCATGAAGTCCCGGTTGGTCCGGGCCATTTCCTTGACCGCGGGGAAGAAGGATATGACCTGCTCGGCAGCCTCCCAGTCGACGGGATAGTTGTCCTTGCCGTCGAGGAAGTAGTCATACATGCGCGCCGACTGGGGCTTGCTGGTGTCGATCTCGTCCGCACCGGTTCCCGCGTCTGTCACTTCGGTCCTCCGCCGCTACGGCGTGATCGTAGGAGTTGGTTCGACTGTGCTGGAGACTGCAAGGAGTTGTGTCTCAAGTGATGAGGAAGTCGGCCCGTCCCTCCTTGGCGGCACCGACGAACTCGGCGATGACCGAGGAGGCGCAGATGAGGGCCGGGCCGTCGGGGTCCGTCGACTGCCTGACCGCCACGACGCCGCCGCCGAGTTTCTTCATCTCGACGCAGCTGCCGTTGTTGCCGGGGCTCCAGGGCTTGCGCCACCCGTGGGGTCCCAACTCCTTGGCGGCGTTCATGGCGTGCTTCATCGTTCTGTCTCCTCGCGGACGTCAGCCAGGGACACCCTGGTACGTCGTTTGGGCATGGCTTGGGCACTCATACGGTCGAACACCTCGCGGTACAGGGCGACTTCCATGCAGCCCTTCGCGGTCCTCGTTCCCGATGACCGTGGTGTGCGCCTGCCGCAGCCTGCCATCGACAGGCTGAGCCAAGAGGCCCTTCGTCCGCCCCAGTTGCCGCAGCCGTCTGCCCAGCACCAACTGAGGAACGGTCGGAGCAGACCGCGTCGCGCTCACGTCTCACGCCTCATCGACCCCCTGGACGCCGAGCAGTCTGCCATGCGCTTCCCCCTCACGGACAGGTTTGGTGATCCCTGCAGCACACGACGACCGCAACCCCCTCGGCCCGCTCTGGGACAACTCGCACAACCGCGCTCAGGTCGCCGTCGGCCTCAGTCAATGCCACCACTCGGCAACAAGGGCCTCCACCTGCAAAGGAGTTGCGACGGAACGAACCGGGATCTCCTCGGGCAGGACTCTGCGGGCGAGGTTGGTCAGTGTGGAGCCGGGGCCGACTTCGACGAGGCGGAGGCTGCCGCGTGCCATGGCTGTGAGCGTGCGCATGGAGCCTGCCCAGCGCACCGGCATGACGAGCTGACGGAGCATCATCGCGCGCCATCGCTCCGGGTTGTGGAGGTGAGCGCGGGCATCGACGTTCGCGATGACCGGGCAGTGTCCAGGGTGTAGTGGAGTGCGGTCGACGGCTTCGGCCAGGCGCGGACGGGCCGGAGCCATCAAGGGCGTGTGGAAAGCGCCGCCGACCGGAATGCGGATCGCCCGCGCGCCGTCGCGTACGGCCTCCTCCACCAGCGTCGCCACGGCATCGACGGCACCGGAGATCACGACCTGTTCCGCCCCATTGATGTTGGCGACCCACACCTGCGCCCGCCGCACGGTACGCAATCGGGCCGCGCGTCTCAGCGTTCTCGGCACGATGTCGGCACCGATCAGTACCGCCATGGTGCCCGGCGTGAGCCGGTTCGCCTCCTCCATGGCCGCCCCGCGCTCGGCGACCAGCCGAGCTCCGTCCTCCGGGTCCAGCACCCCGGCGGCGGTCAGAGCGGCGTACTCGCCGAGGCTGTGCCCGGCACACACTGCGGGCCGCAGGTCACCCACCGCCGTGCGCAGCGCGTCGAGCACCACCATCTCGAAGGCGAAGGTGGCCAGTTGTGCTGTGTCGGTGCGGGTCAGTTGCTCGGCTCCGGCGTGCAACAACAGCCGGCCGACATCCGTTCCGCAGACCTCGGAGAGGCGTGCGACAACCTTCCAGTGCGGAGTGTCGCGCCAAGGCTCACCCATCCCGGGACGCTGAGCTCCCTGACCGGGGAAGAGCAGGCCGACACCGAAGGGCACGGTCTCCGGGAGGCGAGCGGTCCTCAGGGGTGACACCTGCGACGCATGCGGCATGAGTGCGGACAACGTTCCAGTCCCTTCCTGGTACAGGTACGGACGGGGGTACACGACGGACACGGGTACGCGTACGGCTACAGCCCTCGTGTCCGCCCGGGCGGCGGCGCGGCAGGAGGACGAGCCGATGGCGGCGCGATGGTGCACGGGACTCCGGACGAACCCTCAACGGGCCCGGTCCGTCCCGGATATGGACGAGCCCCGGGCTTGCGGAACCGGTCGAGGGATACCGGTTCCGGAAGCCCGGGCAGTGCGGGGCGCATGCCGGGAACCCCGCTCAACGCGCCCGTGCTGCCGGTCCTGACCCGGGGACCTGCGGCACGTGGACGTCCAGGACGTCACTGAGGTAGCCGGGCAGCGACGCCCGTACTCCGGCGAACGGCTCGTGTCCGCCGGGATAGCGCTGCCAGGTCACCGGGTGGCCCCAACTGGTGAGCAGGTCCCTCAGTCCGGCACCACTGCGTTCGGGGACGACCCAGTCTCGTGCCCCGTGGCCGATCCACACCGGCAGGCCGCTGTTGGCGGACGACGGCCGGCCGGCCGGGAGCAGTGCGGGCAGATCGGGAGGCATGAAGGGCGCGTAGAGGGCCACGCCCGCCAGCCGTTCGGTGTACGTCAGTGCCAGGGTCAGGGCGACCGTGGCACCCTGGGAGAAGCCCGCCAGCACGATCCGTCCGGCGCCGATCCGGTCCGTTTCCTCCTCCAGCAGCCGCGAGAGCGGCCGGTGCACCGCCAGGAGGCCGTCGACGTCGATCCGGTCGATCGCGAGGAGGTTCTGCGGGAACCAGCACGGCACCGACAGACCGCTCAGCAGGCTCGGGGCCGCGACGGGCGCGCGCGGGAACACCCCGCGCACCCCCGCCTCGACCAGTCGGAACCGCTGGGTGACGGCCATCAGATCGCCCGGTGCCTGGCCGATGCCGTGCAGCCAGACGACGGTGCCACGGTGCGGTCCGGCGGGATCGGTCGTCTCGTATTCCAGCCGGTCCATCGCGCTCACACCGGCTGGGGTGCCGGCCGTGGCGTGGCCGGACGGCGGAAGAGCATCGAGGCGTACTGGCCACCGAAACCGAAGGAGTTCTTCAGCACGGTGCCGACCGGTCGCCGGACCGGGGTGAGGGAGGTACGCACGGCGCAGGCGGGGTCGGGCTCGGTGCAGGTCGTGACGGGCGGGATGATCCCGCGGCACATCGTGAGGGCCGCGACCGCCGTTTCCACCACACCGGACGCCGCGGAGCCATGCCCGGTGAGTGACTTCACGGCGCTGACGTCGAGGTCCGCCATCCGTTCGCCGAAGAGCCGGTGCAGCGCGCGCGCTTCGGTGACGTCGTTGAGGCGGGTGGAGGTGCCGTGGGCATTGATGGTGTCGACGTCGTCCGGGTGCGCGTCGGCCTGTTCGAGGGCGGTCCGCATGACCCGTTCGATCATCTCCACGTTGGGAGCTGTCATGTGGCGGGTGTCCACCGCCAGCCCCCAGCCACCGATGACGGCGTAGGCCTGCGCCATGCCGCGCCGGGCGGCGTGCTCGGCCGTCTCCAGGACGAGCGCGCCCGCGGACTCGTTGATGACCATGCCCGTGCGGCGTTTGTCGAAGGGCATGGAGGCCTGGGCGGGGTCGCCCTTCCAGCGCGACAGTGCCATGAGCTGGCCGTACTGGGAGAGCACGTACGGGGTGTTGCGGGAGACGGCCGCCGACACCACCGCGTACTGCGCGCGTCCCGAGCGCAGGAGCCGCGCGGCTTCCGCGATGGCGCGCAGGCCTCCGGAGCAGGTGGCTTCCAGTCGTACGGGGATGACGGGCGTCCCGAGGCGTGCGGTGATCTCGGTCGGGTAGGCGGACAAGTCGCGTGTCTCGGGCGGGAGATGCCTGCCCCGCAGGTGTGCCAGGACGGCCGAGGGTTCGTTGCCGATCCTGTCGTAGCGATCAGCGAGGTCTTCCATGTGGGTGACGTAGTCCTGCGGGAACGATCCGGTGGGGCCCGGCCACACACGCGCGTAGACCAGGGCGGCCGGCCCGTCCTCTGCGGGCAGTTCGCCGAACCGGGCGTCGCCGAGAGCCTGGTCCACCGCCGCGAGCATGAGGGAGTCGCCCCAGGAACGGTCGGGTGCGCCGTAGTCGGCGGCGACCTTCGCCTTGACGTCCTCCGGGATCAGCCCGGCCGTCCAGCCGCAGGGCAGTCCGCCGGTGTCCATCCGTTCTTCCCGGACCACTCCGGAGCGGCCTTCGAGGTTGGCCGACCAGAAGGTCTCGACGTCCCCGCCGATGGGGGTGATCACCCCCATACCGGTGATGACGATGTCGCCGCTCATGCCTCTGCCTTCCCGTCGTCGGCCGAAGACCCGTGCGTCGATGCGATGACGAGGGCTCCCGCGGCTGTCGAGTGGTGTCCCTGGTTGAACGCCGTGATCAGCGCTGTCGGCGCCGGGCCCAGGGGACGGGTCTCCCCCATGACCGGATCGAGACCGCCGAGTCCGGGGTCGGGGCGACGCAGCAGGCCCACGGGGGGAAGCTCGCCGCGCCCGAGGCTCTCGACGACCAGCGCGGTGTCGATGAGTGCCGAGCACTCGAAGGCGTTGCCGATGGTGCCCTTCGACCCGGTCACGGGAAGACTGCCCGCGCGCGGCAGTACCGCCTGGGTCTCCACCCGGTCGAGGCGGGCCGAGCCTGCGCCGTGTGCCCACCACACGGTGGGGGTGGTGTCCGCGTCGGCGAGTACGGTGTCGACGACAAGTTCCGCCGAGGCCGCGATGTCGGAGGCGACCAGTACCTCGCAGCCGGCGAGCCGGGCGCGAGCGGTTCCGCGCGCGGTGTCGGCACGCTCCAGCAGGATGGCGGCGGCACCTTGACCGATCAGGGTCCCCGCCCTGTCGGCGTCGAAGGGTCCGGCACCGGCCGTGGCGCGTGTGCCGAGCGGTTCGTCCTGGTCGAACGCGGCCATCGCGGTGATCGTCAGCGGCGGTCCGACGCCGACGACGAGCATCCGGTCGAGTTCACCGCTCTCCAACAGCCGTACGGCCAGGGCGAGTGCGCCCGTGCCGCCCGCCGCGGCCTCACCGTAGGCCGCGACGTTCGATCCCCGGAATCCGCTGGCCATGGAGACGAACTGGCCCAGCTGGGAAGGGATTCCGCGTATGTAGGAGTAGTCGGGCACTTCGTCGTGGAGGAACTTCGCGAGCGGCCTGGGGTCGTTGCGGAAGCGGGAGGCGAGCTGCGGGATGACGTCGCTCAGTTCGTCGCTGCTGCTGCCCACCGCCATCACTGTTCCGCCGCGTACGTCCTCCGTGTCTCCGGTGATCCCGGCCTGTTCCAGGGCTTGTCGCGCGACGGCGACGGCCCAACGGGCCGACTGGTTCGCGTACTTGCCGGCATTGGCCCAGTCACGGCCGGCGGGCCAGGTGATCTCCGCGGTGTCGACGGCGGCCGACGGCCACGGCAGCGCGGGGGCCGGTCCGTCGTGGCCGCTGGTGTCGAAGAACGTCTTGCCGGCGGCCATGGCCTCCCAGAGCCGGGCCGCGCCGATGCCCGCCGGGGAGATCACACCGATGCCGGTGACCACGATGTCGGGACGCTCCTGCCGCCCGCCGCGTTCACTCACCACGCCAGCCTCCCCCGCTGATGCCGCCCCACAGGCGGTATCCGCCGTCCACCGTGATGGTCTGCCCGGCGATCCAGGACGCCTCCTCCAGGCAGAGCAGGGCCACGACGTCGGCGCTGTTCTCCGGCGTCGTCATGCGGTCGCCCGGCCACGGGGAGACGGACAGTTCCTTGGTGACACCGTGGGCGAAGTCGGGCCGGACCTTGAAGACGCCGGTCTGTACGAGTCCGGGACGCACGCAGTTGGCGACGATGCCGTACGGCGCCAGCTCGTAGGAGAGGTAGTCGGTCAGCGACTCCAGTCCCGCCTTGGCCGCCGCGAAGAGACCGGCGCGCGGGATGATGCGCGTGGTCGTGGAGTTGGTGATGGTGATGAAGCGGGCCCCCTCGCGGTCACGCATCAGCGGAAGCGCGTACTTGGCGAGCAGCCAGGTGGCCCGGGAGTTGGTGTCCTGCACGAACTGCCAGTCACCGAGGGAGGCTTCAGTGAGCCTGGCGAACTTGGTGGCGGCCGCGTTCTGGACGAGGATGTGGAGGTCCTGGTGGATCTCACCGATCTCCGTGATCAGGTTCTCGATCTCCGCGGGCTCGCTCAAGTCCGCGCGGTGCAGGGTCACTTCCGTACCTTGCTCGCCGAGTTCCGCGGCGAGTTCCTTGGCCGGGCCCTCCCGGTCGACGTAGTTGATGGCCAGGGTCGCTCCCCAGGCCGCGAGTTTGCGAGTGATGCCCGCGCCGATGCCCCGCGAGCCGCCGGTCACCAGGGCCACCCGCCCCTTGAGCGGCTGATACTGACTGTCCATCACTGAACCCTTCCTACCGCTGCGGTCCGCTGCGCGGCGTGCCGCAGCAGTACGACGCTCATGCGTCCGATGGCGTACGTCCGGTCGTTCTCGTCGAACACCCGGCGTGTGGTTTCGACCAGCCCGAGCCGGTCGTCGATCTCCTCCGCCCGGTCGGTGGCGGTGGTGAACCAGAACGGGGTGTCGGGGTACAGGGGTCTGACGAAGTCCCAGCTCAGCCTGCGCATACCGACGATGGCGGCCGGGGAGCCGTGCTGCACCACCCAGCCCGAGGTGATGGAGTGGATGAAGCCCCCGGGCACGATGCGCTGCCGGCGGTCGGTGCCCTGGGCGAAGTCGTCGCTGTCGTGCACCGGGTGCTTCTCCCCCATCAGATCGAGGAGTTGGTCAAGCAGCGCGCCGCTGAACACCACGGGTCCGAACCGGCGCACCGGTGCGTGCGCCAGGTCCTCCCAGTACTTCACTGCCCCCACGGCTGTGCCTCCGTTCGCCCCGGGTTCACCGGGATCGCCGACCCGGGCTGCGCATGATCATGCGGCCTCCGTCCACCGTGAACGTCTGGCCCTGGATGTAGTCCGCCTCGTCACGGGCGAGGAAGGCGATCAGTCCGCTGATGTCCTCGGGGAGCCCCCAGCGGGTGCCGTCACTGTCCGAGCCGAGCTGATCGGCGACGGCGGCGGTCAGCTCGGTGCGGACCTTGCCGGGTGCCACGCAGTTGACCCGGATGCCCTTGCGTCCGACCTCGACGGCCAGGGCGCGGGTGAGCGCCTCGATGCCGCCCTTGGACGCCGCGTAGGCGCTCTGGCCCGGTCCTGGGGTACGCGCCGAGTTGGAGGAGATGTTGATGATGCGGCCCCAGCCCTGGTCGAGCATCGCCGGCAGAACCGCCCTGCTGGTCAGGAAGGGGCCGGTGAGATTGGTCCGCAGCACGTTCTCCCAGCGGTCGGTGCGGGTCACCGCGAGGAGCTGGTCGTCGATCACCGCCGCGTTGTTGACCAGCACGTGCAGTGCCCCTTCCTGTGCGGTCACCTGCTCGACCAGGTCCTCGACCTGGTCCTCGTCGCCGACGTCCGCCTGGTGCAGTGCGGCGCGGCCGCCGGCGGCCTCGATCTCCTTCACCACACGGCGTCCGGCGTCCAGGGCGCTGCGGCAGACGAGGTGCACGGTGAGTCCGTCGGCGGCGAGCCGGTGCGAGACAGCGGCACCGATCCCCCGCGAACCACCCGTGACGAGAGCGACGCGGGTGGTCGCGGCCGCCTCAGGCACGACTGCCGGCGGCTACGACGGCCACGATCGAGGCGACGCTGCGGTGGTGCTCGTCGGCCTCGGCGTTCCACTGGTCGAGGTCGAACTCGACGCCGAAGTGCCGGTTGATGCGTCGGGCGAGCTGCAGCAGGTCCAGCGAGTCGAGGCCCAGGTCCTCGACCACGGAGTGTCCCGGCTCGACGGCCTGGTCGGCTATGCCCGGCTTGACTTCCTTGATCAGTTCGATGATTTCACTCAGAGCGGCGTTGGACACGGTTGTCATTGCATTCCTCCGCGGATTTGACAGGAGCAGGAGTGACCGGCACCTCTGGCCGGGCAATCCATGTCAGCAGAGCGGCGAATGAGCCAGCAAGGCCGTTATGCAGCATGATTCAGGACACCAACTGGGCCGCTTAGGCGGTGCCGGCACAAAACCCCATGTGGATGCACGGATCTCATCACTCCACTTCTCGGACAAAATGAACCAAACATCCCCGGAGAGGAAAGGGATCCCCATGCAGAGTAAAGTAAAGTAAAGCCTCCTTGACTCTTCGCCGAGGCCATCCATAGCGTCGATATACGTGAGCCCAAGTAAAGACCAAAACGGGCCCTCCTAGTGGTACGCAATCCCCGGGTCCCGGCATCGACCGAATCAGCGGGGCGTCGTCGATCGACATACCATCGGACGCATCACGCATCCGGCAGTCTCGATATCCAGGGGGCAGTGGTGGGGCGGAGCAGAACGCCGATCCCGCAATCCGCGCAGTGTTACGAACTGGCTCAGTGGCTACGCTCGCTGCGTCAACAATCCGGACTCACCTACCGACAGATGGCGGAGCTGACCGAGGGCCTCCGGATCGCGGATCCGGCGTGTTCGGCCGTCACCCTGTCCCGGGCCGACCGCGGCACCTTCCTGCCCCGTCGCCATGTCGTGGAAGCGTATGCGCAGGTCTGCGGTGCCACACGGCGCGAGGCCCGGCTGCGCTGGGAGCAGGCGGCGCGACAATCCGGCCACACGCCCGACGGCCGCGAGGTCCTCTCCGTGCCCCGCGTCGGACGCAAACTCGAACTCGTATACCACCCGGCCCATCTCCTCGAGGCGATGCACCAGGCGCGGCTCGCCGCCGGCCAGCCGTCCTTGCGCGAAATGGAGAAGAAGGCCCGTGACCTGGGTGCCGGCCCATTGCCGCGCAGCACTGTTGCGGACATTCTGGCCGGTTTTCGCATGCCGTCGGAGGAACTCCTCGTCGCCTATGTTCAGGCATGCGGGCAGCACGGGCGCCGGCTTACTCTCTGGCGCAACGCATGGGCACGCGCATTCAGTGCCGATGCCGCGTGAGGCGAGTGTCCGAAATCGACTTCTGAGAAAATTTCAACAAGGTGAAAATTACCGACCCATTAACACGGCGGAAGCGTTTTCCGACAGGTCGGTTCTGGCGCATCGCTCGTTTCCACGCGCTTGGTGTCATGACCGACGTGCCGTCCTCGGTCCGCACCCTGGGCGATGTCCGAAAAAACGGGGTCGAGGCGGGGAGGAATCAATTATGGCTTCCCGATGTCGTGGCGATGAACCAGCCCATCGGTGGAAGCGAAACGGAACCGGTGACGGAATCGACGCAGGCGTCACCCGCGACTGGCGCCCATGAAGCGGCTGGAATACCGGCGGTGGCCGGAGCCGGGCCGAAGTTGAGGGCGACCGCCAGGGTGGAGCCGGCGTCGGGCGCGGCCAGGGTGTAGCTGAGGACGCTGTTGTCGAGGGACTGGATCCGGGCCTGCGCACGTACGAGCCAGGGGTGACGGCGACGCATGCCCACCAGGGTCTGGTGAAGCCGCTGGACGGCCAGCCCGTCGGGGCCGAGATCCGACGGGGAGGCGGGAAACGCGGGACGGATGGCATCGTCCCCGCCCGCGCGGTCCTCCTTGACGCCCTCCCAGGCGCGCTCGTCTCCCGCGTAGACGGACGGTGTCCCCCCGACGGTGAGCAGCACGGTGAGCGCGTGCGCCAGGTGACGGGGCTCGCCCAGCCGGCTGGCGACGCGCGTGACGTCGTGATTGCCGACGAATGTCTGTGGCGCAAAGGTGTCGATCATGGAGTTGTGGCGCTTGAGCGCCCAGGCCAGTTCGTGCGGGTTGCTGTCGTTGAGCGAGCTCCAGATCGCCTTCCACAGCTCGTACTGCGTCACGGTGTCCAGTCCGCCCTCGATGACGTACGCCGCGTAGTCACCGTGGATCACCTCACCGCTGAACCACACGCCGGGGTGGCGGGTCCTGACCCGATCCGTGACGGTGCGCCAGAAGGGCCGCGGAACCGCGTAGGCGGCATCCAGCCGCCAGCCGGCGATGCCCCGGTCGAGCCAGTGGTCGAGGACCTCGACGACATGGTCGGCGACCGCGGGGGACGCGTGGTTCAGGGCGACGAGGTGACGGTGGCCCTCGAAAGTCCGGAAGTCGTCACCCTCGGGGACGAACCAGTCCGCGTACGGGGAGGCGGTGCCGCGCCGCGCCACGTCGGCGAAGGGGGCGAAGGACCTGCCGACATGGTTGAAGACGCCGTCGAGCAGAACACGGACCCCGCGCGACGCGGCACGGTCGACCAGTTCGAGCAGGTCTTCCTCCGTACCCAGACGGGGATCGACGCGGAAGTAGTCGGTCGTGTCGTAGCCGTGGGTCTCGGCGGCGAAGACCGGCCCCAGCGCGAGGCCGTTGCAGCCGAGCCCGACCAGATGGTCCAGCCAGTCGACCAGGACCGGCAGACGGTGCCGCGCGGGTGCGCCGGCGGGGAGAGCGGTCGGCTCCGCGCCAAGGAAGCTCAGGGGGTGGACGTGCCACCAGATGGCGTGGTCGGGCCAGGACACGGGAGCCTCCGTCAGTGGGGTCGGGTCGTGGAACCGGGCACGGTGATCGAGGAGTCGGCGAGGCGGTTCATCAGACGGGCGGCCAGCAGCAGCACCTGACGCTCCGTCTCGGTGAGGTCGACGAGTGCGATGTCGAGCCATGCGTCGCGCTGCGCCATGTCACGGGCGAGGGCCTCACGGCCCGCTTCGGTCAGTTGCACCACGCGCTGTCGTCCGTCGTGCATGTCGCGCGTCCGGCTGATCAGGCCTTCGTGCTCGAGGTCGGCGAAGACCCGCGTCAGCGACTGCGGCTGCTGGTGGTCGGCGGCGGCCAGCGCGCCGGCCGGCATCGGTCCGTTGCGCCGCAGGTGGCCGAGGACGCTGCTCTTGTTCAGGCTGAGTCCGTCCGCGGGGCGCTCCGCGCTCAGCCTGCGGGCGAGCCGGATGACGCCCTGCCGGATCTCGGCGGACGCCCGGCTGTCCCGCCGCTCGGACCCGGATCCCTCCGCGTCCTCGTGCTCTGTTCGCTCTCCCATCACATTGCTAAGGTATCACTTACGATACGACTGGAGGGTGAATCTCCAGATGGCTTGTTCCAGGGGTTTTCTTGGCGGTGGTTCTACGTGTTGCGTAGCTTTTTGAAGTCGACGCGTCGTGCGCTGCACTTCGATCCAGGAGGGATGTACCTGCGTACGACGGCCGTGACCATGGCCACCGTGCTGGGCACGTACGGATTGGCGCTGCTCGTCGAGCACGAGGCGGGGCTGCACGTGGACAGCGTGGTGCAGGCGGTGGTGATCGCCTCGGCGCTCGGTCGTGTGCAACGCCTCTTCGACCGAACCGACCGGCTGGTGGCCTGCGTCGTACTGCCCTGCGCGGCGGCGGCGGGCACGGAGCTGAGCACCTTGATCCAGCGGCACCCCGACACGGGTGACGCTGCGTTCGTCCTGGGAGTCGCGGCGGCGGTCTGGGTACGCCGGTTCGGAGCGCGCGCCACCCGGGCGGGCACGCTCGTCGTTCTGCCACTGATAGCGGTCCTCGTGGTGCCCGCCGGAACGGTGCCGGTGAGCGGGCACGAGCGCACCGCCTGGGCGGCCGTGACGGCACTGGCCGCGGTCGCCTGGGGAACCGTGGTGACGTGGACGGCGCAGCGCACCGGTCTCGTACCGCGGCCACCCTCCGCGAAGGTGACCACAGCGCCCCGCGCCCCACGCCGGCGGCTGCCCGCCAGCACCCGGATGGCCCTGCAGATGGCGGCGGCGTTGACCGCCGCGTTCGCGATCGGCCGGAATCTGTGGCCGGACCACTGGGCGTGGGTGGTGCTCACGGCGTTCCTCGTGTGCAGCGGTGCGCGCAGCCGTGGGGACGTCCTGGTCAAGGGGGCCTGGCGCACGCTCGGCGCCGCGGCCGGCACGGTGGTGGCCACCGCTGTCTCCGGACAGTTCGGACCACGGTCGGACACCGCGGTCGTCGTGATCTTCGTTGTGCTGACCGTGGCCACATGGCTGCGCGAACTCAGCTACGCGTACTGGGCGGGCTGCGTCACCGCCGTGCTCTCGCTGCTCTACGACTGGTTCGGGCAGAGCCCCGGAGACCTTCTGCACACCCGGTTGGCTGGCATCGCGGTCGGCGCGGTTCTCGGCGTGGCGGCTTCCTGGCTCGTACTGCCCATCCGTACCGAGGCGGTGATACGGGCCCGTACCGCGGCGGCGCTGTCGGGTCTGGGCGAGTTGATGGAGGCCGACTGGCGCGACGGCCCGGCCGTACGCACGGCGCAGGCCCGATTCGCCTACCGTGTCGAGCAGTTGGGAGTCGTGACGGCTCCGATGCGGATCCTGGCCGCTGTGCCCGCACCCCGGGCACTGTCCGCCCGGCGGCACCCGGACCACTTCACGCTCCGGTCCGTGACGGCGCTACGACGCTGCGGCGACCCTGTCGACGACCTCGCCGACGCCGTCGGGGCGGCACCGGACGCGCTCACCGCCGACCCGGCCGTGCTGCGACGGCGTACCCAGGTCGCGGCGCACGCGCTCTCCGTGCGCCGGGCGATCGGCCGCCGTCCGGCCCCGCCCACCGCCGTGGAAGCGGCGCCGTCGGAGCAGTCGCGGACGGCTCGGGCCGCGGTTCCGGTCAGCCGGTCCGCCCCTGCCGCCCTCGCCGCCCTGGACGCGATCGACACCCAACTCGACGCACTCAGCGCGCTGTTCGACTCACCGCCGACTGTGCCCACGTCCGACACGACCGCCGCCGCGGCCAACTGAACGGCCGACAGCGGCGGTCGAACCCTGATCGACGGCAGGCTCAGCAGTGTTGGGCGGAGTCGCGAGCGCGTCCGGGAGAGCCAAGTGCCATGTCCGGCAGCACGCGCCAGCGGCACATCAGCGGAGGCCCCGGATACTTCCCCGCGAGCACCCAGTCGGTGGACATGGTGGGGACGGCGGCCTCCCGCCGTGCCCCGAATCCCGGCTCGCCGGTGCCCTACTGGCAGAAGGGGGGAAGTCCGAACCCGTACGCCGTGGACCGCGTGTGTTCGGGCCGCAGCTCGACCGCGGTCAGGGGGACCCGCCTGACGAACACCGGCGTACCGGCGGCATCCAGCAACGCGGACCGGCCGCCGATGCCGGAACCGAGCGGTGCGGCGGCGTCCACGAGCTCGCTGAGCCTTCGCCAACGGCGCAAGGTCGTCACAGCGACCGATGACTTTCGTCGCTCCCGGCGGTCTACGTCATGAGGGTGATACGGACGGAGGCGAGGATGAGCGTGTTTGTCTTGGTTCCCGGGGCCGGGGGTTCGGCCTGGTACTGGCATCGTGTGGTGTCCGAGTTGCGGGCAAGGGGGCACGAGGCGCTCGCCGTCGATCTGCCGGGCGCCGACGAGTCCTCGGGGCTGCCCGAGTACACCGACGCGGTGGTCGCGGCGATCGGCGACCACGACGATGTCGTGCTGGTGGCCCAGTCGATGGGCGGCTTCACCGCGCCGATGGTCTGCGCCCGTGTTCCCGTAGGACTCCTGGTGCTCGTCAACGCGATGGTGCCGCTGCCGGGCGAGACTCCCGGACAGTGGTGGGGCAACACCGGCTCGGAACCGGCCCGCCTGGCGGCGGCGGAGGCAGGCGGATACGGCGCCGAATTCGACCTGGCCACCTACTTCCTGCACGACGTACCGGCCGAGGTCGCCGCCGCCGGAGCGGACCATGAGCGGCCCGAGGCCGACATCGCCTTCGGCCAGCCGTGTGACCTCGAACGATGGCCCGACGTCACCACGCGCGTGCTTGCCGCAACCGGGGACCGCTTCTTCCCGCTGGAGTTCCAGCGCCGAGTGGCCGATGACCGCCTCGGGATCGAGGCCGAGACCATTCCCGGTGGACACCTGGCCGCACTGTCACACCCGGCTCCACTCGTCGACCGCCTGGTCGAGCGGCTGCCGTGAGTCGTCCCTTGGCCTCAGATGTCCTGTGACGCCGCGCAGGCCGGGAACGTGGCCCTCGGAGATCACCCGGACAACGGGTACGTCTACGAGGCCGGTTGCCGTCGCCCGGGAAGCACGGCGGATTCCTATAAGTTCGATCACATCCCGTTGGAGAACGGGCCGGGCCTATGCGTGAGGAAACTCGCATGGCCTATATCCACCACACCACCATGAAGCCCACCAAGCTCGAACCGCTCACCGGCTGGCTGCCGAAGCAGAGTTGGTACGTGGGCGGCACGGAGGCACCTGAACTGGTCAAGGCCGGTGGGTTCCGTCCGGACGATCCCGAGGGCGCGTCGGCATCGAGTTCATGGTCGTGGTCGACGCCGTGTTCGACGTTCAGGTCAACCGCGCCCTGAAGGCGCAGGAGGCCCAGCAGACGTCGTCCGGGCGCCTCGTCGCCGGGTGGGCCTGGCCGGACGGAACAGCCGCACGGGGAGTATTCGCGACCATCGAGCCACGACAGGAGGTCGCGCGCACGCGGTAGGCGTGTGATCGTCCTCGGTGGTTCGGGCGTTCGCCGCCCCATCGGTACGTTGTCCAGGCCGGCAGGATCAGAGTGCTCCGAACTCCTTCGCCCTTCTGGCCGTGGTAAACGCCCCCACGTCACGAGGCGAAGCAAGTGCCAGGATGGCGTCGGCGCAACCCGCCGGCACTCTCCACCCCCTGGTCGGGCGGCAGATCGTATCCCCCCGGCACGAAGCTCGTTGAAGTGGTCATCGCGCAACCGCCCCCGACGGATGCGCGGCACGTGAGGGCCCGAATCCCTGCCCGGTCTCGGGCCCTCACCCCAATCCCCTGTCGTCCTGGACGCGGTCCACTGGCCGGTCACGGCTCGGTGCGGCTCGGGCGCCCTTCGGCCCCGTGCACGGACCACGGCCATGCCGGTCGCCTGGCGGTCAGTTCAGTTTGCGGCACAGCAGGGCGGCCGGCCCCTGGCCGGCGCCCACGCGGGTCGTGAAGGCGATCCCGGCGGCGTACTCGTCATCGGCGCACTGGCCCTTGTAGTCGCCGTTCGCGAAGTCGCCGCCGGCGGCGTTGACGGGCCGGTTGTCGGAACGGTCGAACCACACCGTGCGACCGGCGCCCGCCAGCGAGGAGCCGGCGGGAACACACAGGGCCGCCGATGTCCGGCCGCCGCGGCGGCTGTAGCCGATGAGGAAGTTCCCGGCGGGACACTGCAACTTGGTGTATCCGGAGGCCCAGTCGCCACCCGCGGGAACATAGCGCTCGTCGGTGACGACGGTCTGGGTGTTGTCCGCGGAGCGCAGGTCGCCGGTGGAGACGTCGGTGCACAGCGCACGGACGCCGCTGTGACCGAGCCCGGTCAGCCGCTCACCGTCGGGACACGTGGCCTTGGAAGCACCCGAGTTCCAGTCGCCGCCCGCCCGCACCCGGAGCGACTGCACATAGTCGCCGTGGTCGGTGGCCAGCATGCGCCAGCTCGGTACCGCCGCGACGGACCCGGTGCGGGTCGGGGCGGTCATGAGCCGGTTCCAGGCGGTCCCGCGCCAGTCCGACTGGTCGAGGATGCCGTACCGGTTGCCCGAGGTGTCGTAGCGCAGCAAGGACCAGTCGTCGTGGCCCTCCCAGCCGACGAGCGGCCAGTAGGCGAAGTCGACGTCGTGGTCGGCGAAGTAGTCGGTGATGTTGCCGAACCAGGTACGGGCGGCCGTGTTCGTCTCGCCGGCCCCGATGCCGAACTCGCTGATCCACACCGGCGCGGTGAAGTGCTGGTTCTCCTCCGAGGAGACGAAGAAGGCCTCGTCGTTGAGGACTTGGTAGAGCTGCTCGCGCGTGAGGTCCTGGTAGCGGGCGTCGTGGGTTTCGCCGATCCCGGTGGCGCCGCTGTGGTTGGGCCCGGTGTAACCGTAGAAGTGGGCGGAGTACACCAGCTTGTGAGCGGCGACGAGGGTGTGCGAGAGCGTCCGCGCGGGGGTGAGGGTGGGGCGGCCGTGCGGCAGCCCGTCGACCGGCAGGCCTGTCCAGTTGATCCCCTCGATGACGATGAGGAGGTTGGGATTGGCCTCGGAGAGGATGCGGTCACCGGCGAGCTGGGCGGCCGCGTACCAGTCGTGGGCGTCACCCAGACCCCAGTTGGGGTCGTCAAGCACGTCACGGCGTACCTCGTTGTAGAGGTCGGCGCCCACCACTCCCGGATCACCGGCGTAGCGGCGGGCCATGAAGACCCAGTCGTCCGCCCACTGCTGGGTCGACTGCCCGCTGTTCCAGCGTTCGTTGCCGTCGACGCCGCAGCACCATCGCGAGGTGTTGGTGTGGTTGTTGAGGATGACCGCGAACCCGTCCTGGGTGAGGGCGGCGACCACGGCGTCGTAGACCTGCAGGGGTGTCTTGCCGCGCAGCCCCGGGTTGGCCGTGACGGCGACGTCCGGCACCGGCGTCGTCGTATGGATCATCTCGTTGGAGAAGGGCAGCCGGATGCTGTTGATGCCCAACCGGTGGAAGTCGGCGAGCAGTTGGGGCAGGGACGCGCGGTCCAGGCCGAGGGGGATGCCGTAGGAGTCCTGGCCGGCGTGATGGTTGGCCGGGTCGTCGATGCTGCCGCTGCCCGTCCAGGAGCCCTGCGCGCCGTCCCAGTTGGCCGACTTCAGCCGGAAACGGTTGCCGTTGGCGTCCACGATGTACCGCCCGCGGGTGGACAACGGCGGCTGCCACGTCTCGGCCGCCGGAGCGGCGGCGGAAGCCGCCGGCGCGCTGCCCACAGGATCCACGGTGGCGGCGACCGCGCCGGGAGCGGTTGCCAGCAGCAGAAGGGCCGCCGTCGCTAATGTCAGGTACTTGCCAAATCTGAGGGTGGGCATCGGACCTCTGTGAGTGGATGTCGATACGCGGACGGAGGAATCTCTGCCGGTCGGCGCCCGAGTAGCGGTGCCGGCCGATGTGTTCCGGCGTGACGGGCCGAGCCGGCTCTCGTGCGGCGGCGGCCGCCGGCCTGCGGGCGCCCCGCTGCCGCCTCGACGGACGGGTCGCGCCGCCGTGCTCGTGAACGGGGTTTTGGTGGACGAGGCGCGCGCGACCGGAACGTCGGCTGCGCCACGGGCTCTTCATCCTCCCCGTTGACCACAGGTATGGACCCGAGCCTAGCGGGAAGGCCGAGCCCGGGCGATGGTTCCGGTCAGGCGTGACACCCGGCACGGAAGCGCGCGCCCGCAGACGTAGTGGGCGGTGGGTCAACGCCTTCGGCGGCGATCCCTGTTCCGCGAGCCCGTGGGCCGCGGTGACGGCTTCCGTGAGCCGCTGAGGGGTGTCGAGGCCGATCCAGGCAGCTCACCGACCACAGCCGCCCACCGAGGAAAGGTGGAGGCACTGGCTTCCCGGCACCCGGACCTGCCGCTGATCGCTCGGACGCACGCCGGTCACCTGGTGGTACTCACTCCGCATGCGAACGTTCCGTTCGCCCCGAGCACACCTACAACCGGAGCGGACGGCCGAACCGCGGCGGCAGGTGGGTACTGCCCGGAGCGGCGCAGCCGTGACGCTCCAGGGCGGACACAGCTGCTGGGCCGGCTGCCGCAGGCAGTGCAGGATTCGCTGGTGTGGAACGCCTCCAGCCGAACCGATGCCCGAACCGATGCCCGGGCCGGTACCCGGATCGGCAGGCGGATCGGCACCCAGGTCGGCCACGTTACGGAACGGCTGCCGCGGACGCGCCGAGGGCCGACCGGCCATGATCCATCCGGTGGTGACTGATGGATCATGGCCTGGCCCGGTCAGCCAATCAGCCGGTCAGCGGACTCGGATGAACAGCACGTCGTATCCGCTGTTCGTGCCGCGGGTCTTGACGTAGACGCCGTCCGAACCACCGTTGGGGTTGCCGGTGTTGCCTTCGACGGTGGTGAAGCTGGAGCCTCCGCTCACCGTCCTCACGATGCCTATGTGCTCATGGCCGCCGGTGTAGTTGTTGCCGCCGTCCCAGTCGAAGGCCACGATGTCGCCCGGCTGCGGGTTCGTCGTGACCGAGAGGTGGTAGTTGCCGGCCCGTGCCTGGTTGACCCAGCCAGAGACGTAGGTGTTGCGGTAGGAGGTGGCGCCCGTCTGCTTGGCCACCCAGCTCACGAAGGTCGCGCACCAGGCGTAGTTGTTGGTGGACAGCGACAGACCCACGGCCGACCCGTAGCTGTTCGCCCGGGCGCTGCCCTCGACCGTGCCGACCTCGGCCGCGGCCACATCGAGGATCTTGCTGTAGCCGCCGCCGGGCGCGGGCGACGAAGGCGGGGTGACCACGCCGTACAGAGCGGCCTTGGTGTTCGCGCCCACCTGGCCGTCGACCGACAGGCCCTTCTCGGCCTGGAAGTCCCGGACCGCGCTGTCGGTCATCGACCCGAAGTCGCCGTCAACGGCGAGATCGGCCCCGTGGTGGTTGAGCAGGCTCTGCAGTTCGGTGACGCAGCCGCTCTTCTGGCCCTTCACGATATTGCTCGGGCACGAGCTGGAGTTCAGGTTGATCGGCGCCGGTGCGCCGCTGCCGCCGCCCGTGCTGATGTTCGAGTAGAGGGCGTTCTTGGTGTTCGGACCGACCTCGCCGTCGGCGGAAAGGCCCGCCGAGGACTGGAACGACTTCACGGCCGTCAGAGTCTGGGGCCCGAACTGGCCGTCCACGTCGAGATGCTGGCCCTTGCCGTTGAGCAGGGCCTGCAGTGTCGCGACGCAGCCGCCGCTCTCCCCCTCCACGATGTTCGAGGGGCAGGACGCCGATCGCAGGTCCAGAGCCGTCGACGGCGACTCGTCGGTGTTGTAGAGCTCCCGCTTGGTGTTCGTGCCGACCTGGCCGTCGACCGACAGGCCGTGCGAGGACTGGAAGCTTCGGACCGCGCTGTCCGTCCCCGACCCGAAGTCGCCGTCGACGTCGATCGAGTAACCGAAGTGGCGGAGCAACCGCTGCAGTTCGGTGACGCATCCGCCCTTGTCGCCCTGGACGATGTTCGCCGGACACGACGAGGACGTGAGATTGACCGGTGCGGGCGCCGAGCCCCCGGTCGCGTACAGCTTGCTCTTGGTCTGGGGGCCCACCTGCCCGTCCACCGCGATCGCGACGGAGGCCTGGTACTCGCGCACCGCGTAGAGCGTGTTCGCCCCGAAGTTGCCGTCCACCACCAGGCCGGCACCGTGCGCGTTGAGCAGGTTCTGCAGCTCCGTGACGCAGCCGCTCACCTGACCCTGCAGGATGACGCCGGGGCAGGACGAGGAGGTCAGCTTGACGGCCGCGGGCGCCGCCGACGCCGGATTGGCACCGAGCAGGGTGCCAGCCGAGAGAAGCGCCGTCGTGGCGGCGAAAACCCCGATACGGACCCTCCAGCCCGGTCTCGCGCTCATGACGCCCCCATGCCGGGTGTGCGCTTTGTCGCCGTGAACATGAAATGAGCTCTTTCTCATGACTGCGAAACATCTCCTTCGTCGGATCTGCGGATTACCGTCGGGCCGGTCGGCCGACCCGAAACCGCAGCGTGCCGGGATTTGTCGTTCATGGAAGGTGACGCCCGCCCGGCACACGCCCTGCCTCAGGCTCGGATCCGGTAAATGGCGGAGAAATTGGCATTTTGACCGCGTCGGCACATTTGCGAGCCAACGGCCTTACCTGGCAACGGAGTTGAGGTAGTCGAAAGTCATGATCGGGCTGTCGTTCCGCGCACGACGGTGACAGTTCACGCCCCTGTGCACAATGTCGCGTCACACAACTGGCTGGATTTCACCGTTGTCAGTGGCCGGTAAAAACGCATGCGCGACAGCCTTTGGGAATTTGATCCTTTTCGGCGCTCTGTCTCATTGAGCCGCTTCCAGCCTCGTTTCGTGCAGGCCAAGCGGAAAGGGAAGACCGCCGGCCCAGGTCGGCAATGCGTACGGAAATCCGCGCGCTGCCGCGGCGGAGATCGCGGAGGATTCGCGGCGCTATGAGGGTGGCCATGGCTTCCTCGCCCTTTGCCCCCATCGTGGCGTGGGAGAGGCCGACGGGGCCGGAAGGTGGCTACGTGTTCTGTGCCCGGTCAGGCGTCCCAGGCACGAGGACGGCTCAACGCCTCCCATTCGGGGCGGAGCAGTGAGAACAGGGCGAGGTCGTGGCGCCGGCCGCGATGGAGACAGGCGGCACGGCTGACGCCCTCCTGCACGAAGCCGGATTTGGCGAGGACCGCGAGGGCGGGGGCGTTTTCGGTGTGAGTCTCCGCGGCGAGCCGGTACAGCGGGAGTTCACCGAACGCCAGGTCCACGAGAGCGTCGAGCGCGTCGGCGCCGTGACCGTGGCCTCGATACCGCGGGTCCAGCATCAGCTCGACCTCCGCGGTGCCATCGCCCATGTTCTGGACGCTCAGGGCGATGTGGCCGATGGGGGTGCCGTCCGGGAGCAGGACGAGGAAGTCGTCGCGATCGTCGTCGTCGCTGTCGCGCTCGATGCGCTCACGCGTCGCGGTGAGTGAGCGCGGCCAGGTGCCGAATTGATAGGCGTTCACCGGATCGGATCGCCAGCCGTGCAGGAGCTCGGCGTCTTCCACCTCGACTACCGCGAGACCAACAGCCCGGGCACGCCAGGAGAGCTGTCTCTCCGGCTCCGCGTCACGCTCGTCGTCCGTGGTCCCGGCGTCTTCGATCACGGTCGGATGCTACGGACGGCTCCAGGCCGGAGCCACCGAGTTTCCCCGCTCAGCCTCGATGGCCGCGCCCTGCGGCGGGGCCGCGTGCTCCTGGCTCGGCGTGATGTCGTCCGCGGACGTCCGGGACTGTCCTGAGATCCCGGCGTACCCATGGGCGCGCGGGAACGTCAGCTCGCCCTGTCCGCCGCAGCCGTGGCCTCGTGGGTACGTTCGTGTTCCACCCGGGCCGTTTCCAGGAGGTGCAGCCAGGAGGTGACCGTCGGACGGCGGCGGAGCAGGGCACGGCGCTCACGCTCGGTCATACCTCCCCATACGCCGTGCTCGATGCGGTGGTCCAGCGCATAGGCGAGGCACTCGGTGAGTACGGGGCAGCCGATGCACAGTATTTTGGCCCGGTTCTGCGCGGCGCCTTCGACGAACAGGTCGTCGGGATCGGCCGTACGGCACAATCCTCGGTCGCTCCAGTCGGTGCTCGTCATCTCGTGATGCCGTCCTCTCCCCTGGCCCCCGCCTGCGAGTTGCCCGACTGCCCTGGGCAACAGGCATATGACACTACGCCTTTCGAGGACCGTCACTCTATCTGCCGCACGCACCACACCTTCGAGTGAGCGCCGCTTGCCTCCCGCGCACAGCCGCGCTATGGAGGTGCCTCAACGGTCTACGGTCCGGATCAGGACCTCCGGAGGGCGATACAGCCGCCCTCGCCCCCTTCGTCGCGCAGGAAAGCAGGAGCCATGTCCCGGAACAAGCAGACCGTCGAGACCTATCTGGACGGCTTCCGCAAGAACGATCACGCACAGATCCTGAGCTGCCTGACCGACGACATCGAGTGGACGGTTTTCGGCGGCTTCCACCTGACCGGCAAGGAGGCGTACGACGCCGCCATCGAGGGCCCCGGCTTCGTCCCGCCTCCCCAACTGGAGGTCGTACGCATGGTCGAGGAGGACGACGTGGTCATGGCCGAACTCACCGGAACGGTGACGCGCGACACGGGTGAGGTGATGCGCATGTCGATGGCCGAGGTGTTCCGCATGCGCGAGGGGAAGATCTGCGAACGCCGCGCCTGGGTGATCGAGCTCAAGCAGAACGCCTACGTCTGAGGTCGCCGGCGGGACAGCCCGCTGGGGCTTCTGTGTCTGCGCGCGAGCCGCCGCCTCCGCTCACGTCACGGCCCGATCCGCGAGCACCGTTTCACGGAACGCGGCCACCACGGGTCGTAGATCAACTCGATGCCAGGCGGCCCACAGCTGAACGGACCCTTCGTACCAGGGCGGTTCGCGTACCGCGACGCCTGACGAACGTGTCGCGCCAGGCCGGATCCTGTGCGTCGCCCACCGCGATCCACGGCTGCCCGTCAAGGATGTCGGACGTCAACTCCGTTGCCAGGACAAGGGGATGCTTCTCGGGCAACGCGAGTCCGGCACCTTCACGCCCGACGGCATCAGCGACGACGACGCCGTCACCCTGTTCCACGGCGTCTACGAACAGGGCCTGACCGCGCTGATCCACACCCTCACCCCGCCCGCCGTCCCGAACTAGACACAGATCCAGATCCAGGCCCAGATCCCTGGAATTCGCAGGCCCGGCTGCCCGTCCGCCGTTTCGGCGGCCGGAGTCAGCCCGCGCGCAGCGTCGCCGCCGCCTTGTAGGTGCGCAGCACCGGCGCCGTCTCGATCCGCGTGACGGCGTCCCAGGCCAGCCGCCGCGTCAGGTAGTGGTGCAGGGCCTCCGCGTCGCGGCACAGCGCGTGGGCGACGAGGTTCGTCGGGCCGGTCGTCGCGGCGACCACCGCGAGTTCGTCGTGTCCGGCCAGCGCTGTCGCCACCGTATCCAGGTGTGCCGGGGCCACCTGCATCCACAGCAGCGCGGACACCGTCACGCCCAGCAGCCCCGGATCGATGTCGACGTCGAAGAACAGCGCCCCGCGTGCCCGTAGTTCGGCCAGTCGGCGGGCGGCGGTGGACGCGGTGGTGCCGGTGGCGGTGGCCAGTTCCGCGTAGCTGAGGCGCGCGTCCTCGCGCAACGCGGACACCAGCAGGCGGTCCGCGTCCGTGAGGAGACGGGCGGGGGCGTCGGAGGCTGCGGGGCCAGCGGAGTTCGCGGTGTTCGACGTGTCCGCCGTACTGGTCTCGGCGCGCAGCCGGGCCTCCTGGTCCGCGTCCAGGGCGTCGACCCGGCCGCGCCACGCCGTCGGGCCGCCCAGGTAGGTGTGCAACAGGTAGTGCGCCGACACGGCCGTGATCCCTGCGGTGCGGGGGATGTCGCGCAGCAGCAACGCGTGCGCGTCCGGTCCCGCGGGCGCGGGCGCGGTGTGGATGATCGCGACGATCTCGGTGCCTCCGGAGGTGAGTCGTACCCAGGAGGTGTCGGAGCGGCGGGCGAGTGCCAGCGCGATGTCGTGCGCGGTGCGCGTCGCGGCGGTCAGCCGTACGAACCATTGGTGTGTGCCGGAGCTGCGGGGCGTGGGCAGGGCGACCACGCGCAGCCCGGCCCGCGCGTACAGCCTGCGGTAGCGGCGGGCCACTGTCTGCGTCGAGGAACCGAGGACATCGGCGACGAGGGTGAACGGCGCCCGCGCGTCCACATGCAGGGCGTGGATCAGACCCCGGTCCAGTTCATCCAGTACGAGCACACTCACAAAATTAGCCGACCGGGATGGAAGAAATCGCTGAAGACGGCTGGAGAAATGGAAGCGTGTGGAAGCCGGGCGGCACGCTGGTCACCGGCCGCCCGCCGTACGGCGACCGTCCCGTGCACGGCCCGGCCGCCACCGACACACCCGGCCACCACCGACACAATCGTGCAGTCCCCGGGGGGGAGACCCATGTCCCGCACCACGCATCGCACCGCCGGCCCCGGCCGGCCCGCCACCGTCGCCCCGCCGGACTCCGGCCGCCGTGGGCTCGCCCTCGCCGCGGTGCTGACCGCCGAGGCGATGAACCTCCTCGACGCCACGATCGTCCAGGTCGCCGGCCCCGTCATCCACACCGACCTCGGCGGAGCACGGGCCACGATCCCGTGGTTCAGCGCCGCCTACACCCTCGCGTTCGCCCTCGGCCTGCTGACCGGTGCCCGGCTCGGCGACATCGCCGGCCGGAGACGGGTCTTCCGCGTCGGGGTCGTCGTGTTCGCCGCCACCTCCCTGGCCTGCGCGCTCGCGCCGGGCGCCGCGACGCTGATCGCGCTCCGTGCCGTGCAGGGCGCGGCGGCGGCCGTGATCATCCCGCAGACGTTCGGGCTGATCCGCGCCATGTACGACGGCGACGAACTCACCCGGGCCCTCGGCATGATCGGTCCGGTCATGGGCCTGTCCGCGGTCCTCGGCCCGGTCCTCGGGGGCCTCCTGACCCACGCCGACCTGTTCGGCTCCTCGTGGCGCGCGGTCTTCCTCGTCAACCTCCCGCCGGCCGCCGCGGTCCTGGCCGCGTCCCGGTACCTGACCGAGGACCGGGCGCCGGCCCGGCCCCGCCTCGACCCGGCCGGCACGGTCCTCGCCATGCTCGGCACCGCCCTGGTCGTGTGCCCGCTGGCCTCCGGCAGTCCCGGGCCCGCGAGGTGGGCCGTCGCGGCTGCGGGAGCCGTGGTTCTGGGCGTGTTCGTGATGCATCAACGCCGCGCCGGGCGCCGCGGCCACGCACCGCTGATCGAGCCGGCCCTGCTGCGCGGCCGGGCGTTTCCCGCCGCGCTGGCCACGTCGACGCTGTTCTTCGCCGTGATGAACGGCGTCATGATCACCGTCGTCCTGCACCTCGAACTCGGCCTGCACGACGGTCCGCTCACCGCGGGGCTCACCCTGCTGCCGTGGTCCGCCGGACTCGCGATCGGCTCCTGGGCGGCCGGCTCGCATCTGGTCGCACGGTACGGGACGCGCGTCATGCACACCGGTATCGCCGTCCTCGCGATCGGGCTGGCAGCCGCCGTCCTGGCGTACCGCAGTGCGGATCCCGGCGGCTATCCGGCCGCGCTGCCCGTCGCGCTCGCCGTCGCCGGGCTGGGCACCGGCCTGTTCACCCCGCCGTTCTTCAGTACGGCGCTCAGCGGCGTCGGCCCGCAGGAGACCGGTTCGGCGGCCGGCCTGCTCAACGCCGTACAGCAACTCGGCGGCACACTCGGTGTCGCGGTCATCGGCGGCATCTACCTGGGGGCGGCCGGCAACGCGCGCACCGCGGCCGAGCACGCCCTGGGGGTCACCGGGGTGATCCTGGCAGCGACCGCGGTGGCGGCCATGGCCATGACCGCGCGCCCCGCTACCCGCTGACGGCCAACTGCCGCCGGCCACCACCGGCCTCGTACGGCTCGGGCAGCCGGAAGCCGGCGACAACAGCCGGGCCGCCACCACCGCGCGGGAACACCCCGGCCCACATCGGCGACGTACGAACGAAGAACCCGCGCCCGAACCCGCCGCACGCACAAGGCACCCGCCCCTACCCGGCGCGGGTGCCGACAGGGCGCCCGCAACCGGCACGAACTCATGGCGCCCGCCCGCGACCAGTGCGGGCGGGCGCCACGGCTCGCAACCGGCGTGGGCGCGGGACGTCAGGCCCGGCTCAGGACTCCGCGCGCCTCGGCAGCCGCCAGTTCGGACGTACGAAGTGGCAGGTGTAGCCGTCGGGATAGCGCTGAAGGTAGTCCTGGTGTTCCGGCTCCGCCTCCCAGAACGGACCGGCCGGTGCGACCTCGGTGACAGCCTTCCCCGGCCACAGCCCGGAGGCGTCGACATCGGCGATGGTCTCCTCGGCGACCCGCTTCTGCTCGTCGTCGACGTAGAAGATGGCGGACCGGTAGCTGAGACCGATGTCGTTGCCCTGCCGGTTCTTCGTGGACGGGTCGTGGATCTGGAAGAAGTACTCCAGGATCGTCCGGTAGTCCGTCTTCGTGGGATCGAACGTGATCTCGATCGCCTCGGCATGCGTCCCATGGTTGCGATACGTCGCGTTGGCCACGTCGCCACCGCTGTATCCCACCCGGGTGTCCAGCACGCCCGGGAACGTCCTGATCAGATCCTGCACGCCCCAGAAACAGCCGCCCGCCAGCAGCGCCTTCTCCTCGTTCCGGCTCATCGCACGCACCCTTCTTCCTCGTCCTCGTCAGACTCGCACAGGCGCCACCGCACGCGCTCCGGGCGGTCCGTCTCCCCCGCCGTCGCAGCGACGTGGCACCGAACTGCACAAGGCCGGAAGGGCCGGTCGAAATTCCCGGTCCGGCCCCTGAGACGTGAGAGAGACCGGTGGCGGGGGGGGGGGGGGGGGGGGGGGGGGGGGGGGGGGGGGGGGAGAACAGCAGAACAGCGCCGACGAATAAACCAGGAGCATTGCCCTT
>NZ_JBVJCT010000008.1:234426-299475 GCF_055588305.1 Streptomyces sp. NPDC042002
GGAAGGGAATGGAGAAGGCATGAGGGGTGAGTTAGCATTTCCCGGTCTTACCCAGGAGAGGGGAGGAGACTCGGTCTCGTCCTCCCGCCTCCCCCACCCCCCCCCACGGCACCGATAACAATCGCGCAAGTTTCAACCAACATCGGCCTGAGAATTTGCTATCGCTACCAAGAAAAGGGCTCAATGTCCTTGCTATGTCAGCAGAAAAGCGTTAGGGAGCGGATGAACGGCACGATCGACGGCTTCAGCTACGGGCTGGTCACACCGGTGGCCGCCTACGTCATGGCCTGTGTGGGCTCGGCGTTGGGGCTGCGCTGTGTGGTGCGGACGGTGCACCATGAGCCCGGCTGGAGGCTGGGCTGGCTCGCGCTGGGAGCCAGCGCTCTCGGCTGTGGCATCTGGACGATGCACTTCATCGCCATGACCGGCTTTTCCGTGGCGGAGACACCTATTACTTACAACGTCCCGCTGACCGTGCTCAGCCTGGTCGTGGCGATCGTGGTGGTCTCGGCGGGCGTGTTCATCGTCGGGCACCGCGGTGCCACGCGAGCCGCCCTCACCGTGGGCGGCAGCATCACGGGCCTCGGCGTCGCGATGATGCACTACCTCGGTATGTATGCGATGCAGCTCAACGGAGACCTCAGCTACAACGCGTTCACCGTGACCATGTCCGTGGTCATCGCGCTCATCGCGGCGACGGCCGCGCTGTGGGCCGCGGTATCCGTGCAGGGTTTCCTCCACACCCTCGGCGCCAGCCTCGTCATGGGCCTGGCTGTCACCGGCATGCACTACACGGGCATGGCCGCCGTGAGCGTCCATCTCCACAACGGTATGCAAGCGGCCACCGGCGGCCAGGACGGCACCTCGCTCCTGCTGCCGATGCTTCTGGGCCCGATCATCTTCCTCATCCTCGCCGCGGCCATCGTCATGTTCGACCCGGTCCTGATCCTCGGCGACGGCGACTGGAACAAGCCGTCCCAGGGACGTTCCAAGATCGTGGCACGCGGAAACGGGATGCCGGTGCAGGTGTCCGGCATCGAGGCCTCTTCGGCGCCGATGGCACACGCTGCCCCGCAGGCCGACGGCTGGTCGTCGGCATCGTCCCAGTGGCCCGCCTCCGCTGAGAGCGCCCCCCACTACGGCGGCACGGGCGCCGGTGACTCCTACGGAGCCCGGTACGAGGCGGAGTAGTCCCGCCGCTCTCCCCGTCGATGGCCCGGCCGGCGCGTTCAGCTTCGCGTTCCTGCCGGGCCATCGCCACATCTGACGGACGCCTTCGGCGCGACACCCGGCCGAGCGGGCCAGGCAGGCGCTGCGATCCGACAGCGCGGCGAGGCGCCGTAGCTGTCGTCGTGCGCCCGCCGGGGATTGCCGGACAGCCCTTAGGGTGCCCGGCATGACTTCCATAGCCTTGCGCGGGACGACGCTCCACTACGACGACGCCGGACCCTCGGCCGGGCTGCCCGTCCTGCTCATCCACGGGCACCCCTTCGACCGGACCCTGTGGGCCCCGCAGTCCGAGGCACTCGTCGCGGCCGGACACCGTGTCATCACCCCGGACCTGCGCGGTTACGGCGACAGCGGGGTGGAGGCCGGGACCGTGTACCTCTCGGACTTCGCCGACGACCTCGTCGGACTCCTGGATCACCTCGGCATCGAGCGGGCGGTGGTGGGCGGCGTCTCGATGGGCGGCCAGATCGCCATGGAACTACAGCGCGGCCACGCCCATCGCGTCCGCGCCCTCGTCCTGTCGGACACCTCCGCGCCGGCCGAGACGGACGAGGGCAAGGCCTTCCGCAACCGGCTGGCGGACCGTCTCCTGGCCGAGGGGATGAACGGCTACGCGGACGAGGTCATCGGCAAGATGCTCGCCGCCTACAACGTCACCGCGATGCCGGACGTCGCCGAGCGCGTCCTGCGCATGATGCGCGCCACCGACCCCCGCGGTGCGGCGGCAGCCCTGCGCGGCCGGGCGGAACGTCCCGACTATCGGGACACACTCGCCGCCGTGCGGTCCCCCGTGCTGATCGTCGTCGGCGCCGACGACGTGTACACGCCGGTCGCCGACGCCGAGGCCATCCATGAGCTCGTCCCGCACGCGATCCTGACCGTCATCGACGGCGCCGGTCACCTCCCCGGTGCCGAACAGCCCGGACGGTTCAACGCAGCGCTGCTGGACTTCCTGGCCGCCCATGCCGCCAGCCGCACCTGAACAGGCCGACCGGTCGTCGCCGCACAGGCCTGTGCGGGGTGGCTGAGGTGGTCGCCGACATTGGCGTGCCGTGGCGTCGTACGGGGATGCCGCTCGCCTGACTTCAACGACGGAACGCCCCGGATGGTGGTTCGCGGTGCGCGGCGGGGCCTGCTTCATCGTGGGAGGCGGGCTCGGCTTCGTCGCGTACGAACTGGTCCGTCATCGCTCGCTCGGGGGCGCGCCCTGGGGGGCTGCCGCTCGGGGCGGTCATGGCGGCGACTCTCGGCGCCCTGCTTCCGCGGTGGCGGGAGCGTCGGCGTCAGGCGGTCACTGTCCGCCACCGGATCGACGGGGCGGGAGCGGTCACGCGGGAGGGGCGCTGCGGGAGGGGCGCTGCGGGAATTACGACAGGGTCTCTGTCGGCATTTCGAACCACATGGTCTTGCCGGTGGGCGTACATGTGCTGCCCCAGTTCGCGGCGAGCAGGTCGAGGAGTTCGGTGCCGCGTCCGCCTTCCGCGTCGGCGTCGGCCTCGCGGCGTACGGGACGGGCCGGCTCCGTGTCCTCGACCTCGCACAGCAAGCGGTCGCCACGCACGCACAGGTTCAGCCGCAGCGGGCCGCGCGTATGCCGCAGAGCGTTGGTGACCAGTTCGCTGACCAGGAGCTCGGCGGTGTCGGCCAGGTCTTCCAGGTTCCACTCGTCCAGTTGCGCCGTCACGAGGCGGCGGGCCCGGCGGGCCGAGGTCAGCTCCCGCGACAGGGGCCAGGAGGCGTCCCACGGGGTGACACGGGCGCGAGGCGCGTCGAACGGTCGAATGGGTTCCAGCGCACGCGACCACAGAGCCCGGTTGCGGGCGAGCCACGAGGTGGGTGCGGCCTCGGCGGATCCTTCCGGCTCCTCAGCTCGTTTCGCGGCGTCCTTGCGCCCCGATCCCTCAGACCGGCGGTAGAGCCGGGCAAAGCGCCCCCGGCGGGATATCGCCGGGAGGTCGATGGCCCCCGGGGCCATGGGAATCAGTCCCTTCTGCACTGCTGGCGACCAGTCTGCCGGTGCGGCGTGGACCCGTCGGCGACTGGTCCGAGCATGTGCCAGGTCACGCGTTCACGTAACGCCCGTCACGATAACAAATATACATGTAGCACTCGCTACGGTAAGAATTCTTTCCAAGAGTAGCTATCCGGACATATGGGACGTGTTCGGTGTCACGTCCACACCGTAGCGACACCGCAGCCACTTGGGGAGCCCTCATGCCACGGCCGCCCGATCAGGCCAAACGACGCGATCTGATCGACCGGGTCCGCGCGTACTTGATTCGCAACGGTCTGGCCGACCTGTCGCTGCGCCCTCTCGCCCGAGCGCTGGGTACCAGCGACCGCATGCTCCTGTACTACTTCGGAACCAAGGAAGCCATGGTCGCCGAGGCGCTCGTCCTGGACGAGAGGCGCCCGCTCCTGCGAGCCCGGGGCATGCTCGAACCCGCCGAGTCCCCCCGGGACCCGGCGGAACTGCGCCGTTTCATGGAGGAGACCTGGCGGCAGTTCAGCGCCCCCGACCTGCGACCCGCGCTTCCGCTCTACGTCGAGATCATGGCCGCCAGCCTGCTCCACCCCGACCGGTACGGGCCTGTCATGCACGACGCGCTGACCGAGTGGACCGACCTGCTCACCTCCGCCTTCCGCGGCCTCGGCATGACCGAGACCCACGCCCGGACGGAGGCCACCCTGCTGGTCGACGCGACCTTCGGCCTGGTCATCGCCTCCCTCGCCGGGACCGGCCGGGACCGGGCCGACGCGGCCTTCCGCGCTCTTCTCGACCGCCTCGAACCCGGCTGGCACGTCACCTGAGGGGTTGTCCGAACCGAGACGGATCCTGACCAGAGACGCATCCGGACCCGCGGTGTGTGCGGCAAGACCGTGATCGTCGTATCTGCCGAAGAATTCCGGGAAGCCGCGCGGGCTCTCGCCGAGCTCGGCCTGACCTACGCGGTGCCGGAAGAACAAGCCCGCCAACGGGACTTCACGTCTGCGCAGGCGCATATCTTGTGGGTTTCGATCGGCGGCACGGTTGACCTCTGAACTGGAGCGGAAAGCCTACGACTTCGCCCAGGAGCTTCAGGGAATGCTGAACCGACGATCTGCCACGATGTACCGGTTGCGGTCTGTGCAGCGTCCGTTCGAGAGCGTGCCGGTATTGACGGTGGGCAGCGGCCTGTCGCGCCGCGACCTGACTCAGCCGACCGGCTTTCCAGTTCTCGCATCGACAACAAGAAGCCGCGGCCCGGCGGAACCAACTGCGGGCTGCCATAAGGCGCGCTGGCGCGCAGGGAAGACTGGATTGACCGTTCGGCCCAGGTCTGCATGCGTGGCAGGTGCTGGCTTACCCCGTGCTGGAGTTCCTCCAGTTCGTGGCAATAGCTACATGCCATTGGCCTCTCCCCCTACCGGACCATGACAATGAGTACCGGCGAGGTCACCGCAGGCCACTGGTATTGCGGATACCGCTCGGGCGCGTAGGTCTTGCTCGCTATTGCCACCGGGGCGATACCCCTCGGCAGTTCAGCCGAGGTGGGTCACCTGCATCACGGTGATCGTCTTGAGCGTCTGTCCGATGAGGAGTACGGCGAGCGCCTGCTCGCTGACGATCATCCGCACGACGTCGTCGTCCTCGATGTAGGGCTGCGTGGCGCCGAGCGGGTCGTGACATGCGCCGGCGAGCGCGAGGGTGAGGGCTTCGCCGGCTGCCCGAGGCATCGCCTCGTGGACGGCGTCGACGGCCGGGGCGTACTTGAGGCGGTAGGGCACGTGCTGCCTCCAAAGCGGGACGTTATCAAGTGAACGGGCTCCGGCTTTGGTAGGTGCGAGATTGCGCAGAGTAGCGAACCTGGATGCTGCGTTCCGGAAAGCGGTGAATCAGGCCGCGCCGCGAGCGGTCCGGATGCGCTCGGCTTCGGCGAGGACCCGGTCGGTGACGTCGATCCACTCGCCGGCCGGCTGCTCACCGCGGGCTTCAGCGGCGGCGATCTCACGTCCGCGCTCGACGGCGGCGAGGGTGTCCTTCGCGATGAGCTCCCAGCGGGCGAAGACCGTGAGCAGTTGGTGGGCCGGCGCCCGGTTGATCTCGTCCAGGAAGCGCTGGGCCAGCGTCGGGTTCCCAAGGGCGTCGCGGATGGACTCGATGGTCCACGGCTGCTCGCTCATCCCGGGGCCTCCCAGCTCGCGAAACTCAAATCGCCAGAGTTTCAGGCTAGCGTGATCCGGCGACCACATTCCCGGAATCGCTGTTCGCGATCGGCTGTCCGGGAACCCCAGCCGGGCTTGCCGGCCGGGGTCGTCGTCACACCACCCGCAGCTGTACCCGCACCGGACCGGCGGTCGCCCGAGTGCCCGCTGGTAAAATGGCCGCACGCTTCGAAGTCGCCGGGGCCCGTACCAAGGGGTACGGGCCCCGGGGCGTTCCGGGCGTCAGACTGAGGAAGGTTCCCCATGAACGCGAAGCCGCCGGCCCCTGGACTCTCCGACGCCGGCGAGCACCGGCCGACGACAGCGCCGCAGGACGATGTCTCGACACCACGGACCCGCTCCACGGGCCTGCCTCCGGCCGCGTCGTTCGACGCGCTCGGTCTGCCGCCGGAACTGGTGGACAAGATGACCGGCCTCGGGGTGACGGAGCCCTTCCCGATCCAGGCCGCGACGCTGCCCAACGCGCTGGCCGGGCACGACGTCCTCGGCAGGGCACGGACCGGCTCCGGCAAGACGCTGGCCTTCGGACTGGCGCTGCTGACCCGGACGGCGGGCCGCCGAGCGGAGTCGAAGCGGCCGCTGGCACTGGTCCTGGTGCCGACCCGGGAGCTCGCACAGCAGGTGAGCGACGCGATGGAACCGTACGCGCAGACCTTGAACGTGCGACTGGCGACGGTGGTGGGTGGCCTGTCGATCAACCGTCAGCAGGCGCAGCTGCGGACCGGCGTCGAAGTGCTCATCGCGACGCCGGGGCGGCTGACCGACCTGGTGTCGCGCAGGGACTGCGTCCTGAACCACGTGCGGATCACGGTGCTGGACGAGGCGGACCAGATGTGCGACCTGGGCTTCCTGCCGCAGGTCTCGGAACTCCTTGGTCAGATCCCGGCCGACGGCCAGCGGCTGCTCTTCTCGGCCACGCTCGACCACAACGTCGACCAGCTCGTACAGACGTACCTTCACGACCCGGTTCTCGCCTCGGTCGACCGGGTGGCGGCCTCCGTCACCACGATGGAACACCACGTGCTGAACATTCACGGTGCCGACAAGTACGCGACGGCGACCGAGATCGCCGCGCGGGACGGCCGGGTGCTGATGTTCCTGGACACCAAGGCCGGCGTGGACCAGTTCACCCGCCACCTGCGGGCCAGCGGTATTCGGGCCTCCGCGCTGCACAGCGGGAAGTCGCAGCCGCAACGGATGCACACGCTCGCCCAGTTCAAGAACGATGAGATCAACGTGCTGGTGGCCACCAACGTCGCCGCGCGGGGCATTCACATCGAGGCGCTCGACCTCGTCGTCAACGTCGACCCGCCCGCCGACGCCAAGGAGTATCTGCACCGGGCCGGGCGCACGGCGCGCGCCGGGGAGTCCGGGAGCGTGGTCACCCTGGTCACCCACGGCCAACGGCGCGATGTGAACCGGCTGATGTCCGACGCCGGCATCCGGCCGACCGTCACCCAGGTGCACTCGGGCGAGGCGGCACTGACCGCCATCACCGGGGCCAAGCGGCCGCCGACCGGGCCGAAGACCAGCACCGGCAACGCGCCCTTCCGCGGCATCGGCACACGTCCGGGGCGCCCGGCCAAGGAGTCGCGCAAGACCGCGGACGCCCGAAAGGCCGCGGAGGCCCGCGCGGCGGCCCGGGTACGCAAGAGCCGCTGACGCCGTACGGAGTCGTCCTGCGCCCCCGTCGAGTTCCGCGACGCTCGCGCGCGGCATCGTCGGGGCGATTCCTGGGAATCCGTACCAAGCCCAACGACCGTCCCTGAACAGGGAGAAGAACAGAGAACGCCCCTCTGCTGGACAAGGCCACGCATACGCAGGCACACGCGTACACGCGCAGAGTCAGGGAACGACAGCGGCCGCGTCCCACACGATGAGGGTGCCCTCGCGGTCCATGGTCAGCAGGTATCTCCGGTCGGGTGACATGTGGCACTCGTGGACGTTGTCCTTGTGGACTTCGAGCGTGCGGAGAAGGTCACCGGTGCGGATGGACCGGATCTGCACCCGTCCGAAGTCGGGTACGGCCAGCCAGTCGTCGGTGGTGACGAAATCGGTGCCTCTCTGCGGCAGCGTGAAACGCTCGTCCCCGCTGGGGAGTTCCAGAACCCGGATGCCGTACACGTCACCGATCGCGATCCACGAGCCGTCCGCGGCCATGCCGAGCCGGTTGACCGCGTGCGGATGGTCGGGCAGCTCCGCGATCCGGTGGCCGGTACGCGGGTCCCAGAGCCCGAGTTGGCCGCGTGCGTTGCCCATGGCCAGCGCCGAGCCGTCGGCGGCGAGAGCCAGGTGTCCAACCTGCCGTGCCAGCGGCTTCGTTCGCCGGCGTTCGCCCGTGAACGGGTTGACGAGGTCGCCGGTGGCCGCGTCGTAGGCGAGCCACATGTCGTCGGGGCCGTACACGGAGTCCGTCACGTGACCGGCCTCGAAGGGGATCCGTTCCTCGCCGTCGGCCGCGTCCCACGCCCGCGCGCCCTCACCGGCACACCGGGCCATGACGAAACTGCCGTCCGGCGCGACGGCACAGTGGTAGCCCACCTCGGGCAGGGCCGGGATCACCAGGCGCACGGACCTCGTCGCCACGTCGTAGATCCTGATGTGTTTGTCCCGGCCGACCGCCACCAACCAGGTGTTGTCCGGTGACATGGCGAAGTCCTCGGTGAACCGCGGTAGTTGCAGCACGGCGTGCAGCCCCGGCGGCTGCCGGACGGCGAGGGCGGCGACCTGCCCCGCGTGGCCCAGGGCTTGCAGCAGCTCGTGGGCCAGCTCTCCCGGATCGTGTTGTGCCCCGGGATCCCGTCTTCCGATGACCTTGTCGATCGCCGAAGCCGTGGCCCTGGACTCCGGGGAGTCGATCAGGGCCAGGTCGGCCAGCAGTCCCCGCACCTCGAACCGCTGGATCCTGGCGATCTGCCAACGCGGATCCGCGAGCAGCGCCGCGGCCTTCTCGGGATCGCAGTGCCACAGGTGCCACACCAGGTTCCGCCACCAGTACCCGGCCAGAAGGGGCAGGTCCAGCCAGGTGCCACCGGGCTGCGCCAATGCGCGCGCGTTGCCGAGGAGTTGCTCGTGCCACTCGGCCTCCTCGTCCGCCGGCCAGCGTGATCTCAGGCGGTCGTACAGTCCTTCGGGGACGGTGAGCCGCGCCCTGCCGTCGTCGGCCGGGGCGATGCTGACGAGTCGCGCGTCGCGGAGACGTTCGAGGAGGTCGAGCGTGAACGCGTAGTGTCCTCCGTCCATCCCGGCCCAGGCCTCCTTGACCTCCGTCACACCCAGTTCGACGCCGGGCCGAAGTGCCGACAGGTGCCGGGCCCCGAGAGACTCACGCAGGGTGAGTACAGCCGTCAGCGCGGTGCCGATCCGGTCGTCTCCCCAGTCCTTGTGGCCGGTCGCCCGCTCCCACTCTTCGGCATCGCGCGCCCTGCGCAGGGCCTCGTGCCGGCGTAAGCGCCACCCGTCCCAGATCGCCCGCGGTGTTCTCATCGCCCGTGCCCCCGCCCGCAGATGGAACCCCAGTGAGACCGCTCGAACGCCTGCGCGTAGACATTCCCTTGAGGCCACCGCACGAACCCGCCGCCGCGGGCGGCATCCACCAACGGACATCGCCGTCGATTATTTGCGTACCTCCGTATCAATCTTGTGCACGTTAGTGGACTTCCCTTGCTGTCATTTCTAGCCTTCTTGCGTTTGACCAGGGCGCGGACGTTCCCTTCAAGGAACAGGAGGCCGAGTACGCCGCCACGAACGGCACCGTCATCGGCCCGGACCGCCTCTACGGTCGTCTCCCCTCCGAGGCGTCCCGGTGACCTCCAAGTACGGTTGGTACTACGGGGGTTACCCGTTCAACAACAACCCTGGCGACACCAACCCGCACCACTTCTACGACGAGACCCGCACCGTGTTCGGCTCCACCCTGCCCGTCGGCAGCAAGGTGCGCTTACACGTCTCCTCGACGGGCGACTCCCCCACGTTCACCATCGATCTCGCCGACTTCGAGCAGGTGGGCGCGCCCATCGGCAAGCCGTCCGGGGCCCTCGACGTCGTCAGCGACTTCGGCGCCGACCCGACCGGCGCATCGGATTCCACCCGTCAAGATCCAGGCCGCGGGCGACGCGGGCAAGGCTCAGGGCAGGACCGTGTACATCCCGCAGGGCACCTTCCAGGTACGCGATCACATCGCGGTCGACCAGGTGACCCTGGCCGGGGCGGGCCCCTGGTACAGCGCCCTCACCGGCCGCGACCCGGTGGACCGGTCGAAGGCCGTCGGCGTCTACGGCAAGTACGCGAGCCAGGGCGGCAGCCAGAACGTCACCCTCAAGGACTTCGCCATCATGGGCGACATCCGCGAACGGGTGGACAACGACCAGGTCCACGCCATCGGCGGCGCGTTGTCCGACTCCACGGTCACCAACACCTTCGTACGGAACACGGGTGACGACGGCCTCGCGATGTGGGCGGAGAGCAGCGTCCAGCCTTCGTAGGCCGGTCCGCCCGGATCGCCGAAGATCGGCATGAGGTGGTCGAACAACCAGGCGTGCTCGATCTGCGGGACGGTGTCCGCCTCGCGCCAGACGCGTAGTACGTCGTGGTAGTCGACCTGCGAGGGAGCGGTCATGATTCCGAAACTGGGCCGGGGGGTGTGCGGCATGGGGTGACAGATCCTTTCGGCACCGGCACCGGCACCGGCGACGCCGACGCCGACCGGGCGCACCGGCTGGATGGGGAACGAGCAGTCCTCGTCGGGCCTCGGCGCGATGTCCGCGGTCTCGGGAGCTGCGGGTCCGGGTGAGGGAACCGGTCTTCTGGACGATCAGCGGCGTCGCAGTGACGGGTCGAGGAGCGCGGGCGGAGTGTCGAACTTCTCGTGCGCGGCGAGGTCCGTGCCGGGGGCGACGATCGCGTCGACGGCGTCGAGTACGTCGGCGGGGAGCACGGTGTCGGCCGCGGCGAGCTGCGCGTGCAGGTGGTCAGGCGTACGGGGGCCGATGAGGGCGCTCGTCACGGCGGGATGCGCCGTGACGAATCCGAGCGCGAGCTGGATCATGGTCAGGCCGGCCCCGTCGGCGACTTCGGCCAGCTGCTCGACGGCGTCGAGCCTGGCCCGGTTGGAGGGGATGGTGAGGTCGAAGCGTTGCGGCAGGAACTTCGAGCGGCTGGTGGTGATCTCCCGGCCCGCACGGACCGCGCCCGACAGCCAGCCCGAGGCCAACGGACTCCACGCCAGCACTCCGAGGCCGTACTCCTCCGTCACGGGAAGTACATGGGTCTCGATGCCCCGCTGCAGGATCGAGTAGCTGGGCTGTTCGGTGGCGTAGGGCCTCAAGTGGTGTTCGCGGGCGGCCCATTGGGCCTGCACGATGCGGTGGGCGGGGAAGGTCGAGGAGCCGAAGGAGCGGATCTTTCCCGCGCGTTGCAGGTCGGTCAGGGCCGACAGGGTCTCCTCGTCACTGGTACTCGGGTCCCAGCGGTGGATCTGGTAGAGATCGACGTGGTCGACACCCAGGCGGCGCAGGCTGTTGTCCAGTTCGGTGACCAGCCAGCGGCGCGAAGCTCCCCGGTGGTTGCGTTCGTCGCCCATGGGCATGGCCGCCTTCGTGGCCAGCACGATGTCGTCGCGGCGGCCGGCGATGGCTTTGCCGACCATCTCCTCCGACTCGCCGTCGCCGTACATGTCGGCGGTGTCGATGAGGTTGATCCCGCCGTCGAGAGCGGCGTCGACGATGGCGGTCGCCTCGTCCTGGGTGGTGCGCCCGATCCTGCCGAAGTTCATCGCGCCGAGCGCGAGCGAGCTGACCTGCACACCGGTGCGGCCCAAGGTGCGGTACTGCATGGCCCTGTCTCCTCCATTGCGGGTGAAGCGTGGTGGGGCGTGGATTGGTTGCCGGGTCCCCGGTCTGCCATCATGGGCAAACGGAACACCGTCCCGTTTGACGATACGGAACACGGTCCCGCTTAGCAAGGCGATACGGAACGATGTTCCGTTTGATGGTCCGGCCACGGAGAGAAGGGCGCGATGAGCGACAGCGACGAGACCGCCGCCAGGCAGACGGCCCGGCCCAGACGGGCCGACGCCCGGCGCAATCAGGAGACGCTGCTCGACGCGGCCGCCGCGGTCTTCGCCACGTCGGGCGTGGAGGCACCCGTACGCGACATCGCGGCCAGTGCCGGTGTCGGGACCGCCACGATCTACCGGCACTTCCCGACGCGGGCGGATCTCATCGTCGCCGTCTACCGGCATCAGGTCGAAGCCTGCGCCGAGGCGGGGCCGGTCCTGCTGAGGGACTGCGCGTCCCCTCATGCCGCGCTGGCCCGATGGATCGACCTCTTCGTGGACTTCCTCGTCACGAAGCACGGACTCGCCGCCGTTCTGCAGCCCGACAACACGGCCTTCGAGGCCCTGCACACCTACTTCCTCGACCGTCTCCTCCCCGTGTGTGCCCAACTCCTCGACGCCGCGGCCGACTCCGGCGAGATTCGCCCCGGCCTGACGGCGTACGAACTGATGCGCGGCACAGGCAACCTCTGCATAGGCGCCCACAACGATCCCCGCTACGACGCGCGGCGCCTGGTCGAACTCCTCATCGCAGGCCTGCGCCAACCCCGCTGACCACCCGGCCGGATCCCTTCGAACAGCTTGAACTCCCCACTCGGACAGGGGAGTTCAAGCCCTCGATCGCCTAGAGCGCCACCAACCGACCACTGCGGCCCCGCAGTCGGACCGAGGCCGCGGCGCCGCAGACCAGTGCCACGCCGAGGAGCGTGCCGCAGGCGACCGCCACCGTGGACGTGTCGCCGGCGAGGGCCGCGCGCAGGCCGCGGGCGGCCCAGTAGCCGGGTGAGGCCGGGGCCACGTCCGAGACCCACACCGGCAGAGCGGCGAGCGGGACGAGTGCGCCGCCGACGCTGCTCAGCAGCATGCCGCCGATGTCGTAGGCGGCCGAGAGCGCACCCATGCTGCGGACCAGGACGCCGAGCAGCGTGCCGAGTCCGAGCAGTGTGCAGCTCCAGCTCAGCAGAACGTCCAGCAGCAGGAACGGGTGCGGGACGCGCAGGCCGAAGACACACACACCGAAGCCCACGATGAGGAACTGCTGGGCGAGCAGGACCACGAAGGCAGGAATGGCCTTGCCGGCGAGCAGCTCCGCGGGATGCAGAGCGGTTCCGCGCAACCGGTCCCAGGTGCGGCCGAGCCGTTCGGTGAGGATCGCGCCGCCGCAGATACTGAGGGCGAGCAGCGAGAAGGTGACCAGCGTGCCGACGACCGCTTGTTCCGTGCCGGCCGTGCGGCCCTGCCCGGCCAGGTAGAGCGGGCGCAACAGCGTGACGAAGACGAGCGGCAGGATCATCCGGCTCAGTACCGGGCCGGGTTCGCGCGCCATGAGCAGCACGTTGTGGCGCACCAGCACGCCCAGGCGGGCGACGGACTCACGCGGCATCACAGACCTCCGGCTTCCTCTCGGTCGTCGCCTTCCCGTCGCTCGCCGCCTTTCCCTCGGACACCGTCTTCGTCTCGGACACCGTCCTCGTCTCGGGCGCCGCGATCTCCATGGACCGGTAGAGGTCGTCGAGGCCGGGGCGGCGTACGTCGACGGACACGGGTGTACGACCGGACGCGAGCAGGGCCGCCAGATCGGCACCGGGGTCCGTGGTCGGCCGGCGCAGCTCGGGTTCGGCCGGGTCGGCGAACGTGACCCTGAGTTCGCCGGGCAGGTGGCGGGTGAGCTCGTCCTGGGTGCCGCGCGCGATGATCCGGCCGGCCCGCGCGAGAGCCAGCGTGGCGTCGAGATCGACCAGTTCCGGCAGGTAGTGGGTCGTGTAGACGACGGCGGCGCCCGCCTCGGCCCGGGCCCTGACCGCGCTCAGCAGGGCGGAGCGGGTTTCCGGATCGGCTCCGGCGGTCGGCTCGTCCAGCAGCAGGAGCGGCGGTGAGCCGACCATGGCGGTGGCCGCCTGGACCCGGCGGCGCTGACCACCGGACAAGGCACCCACGGGCCGGTCCGTCACGGCTGTCAGGCGAAGGTCCTCCAGGACCTGGGCGATCTCCGCGTCCCGGCGCCGGCCGCGCAGCCCCGCCAGCCCGGCGAACAGTCGCACGTTCTCCCGCACGGTGGTGGTGCCGTACAGGGCGAGCTCCTGTGGAGCCACGCCGAGGAACCGCCGTGCGGCCCGGGGGGCCCGCAGTGCGTCGAGCGTCGCGATGGTGATCCGGCCCGCGTCGGGACGTACGAGACCGGCGACGATCTCGACGAACGTGGTCTTGCCGGCGCCGTTGTGCCCGATCAGGCCCACGATCTCCCCGGCCGGGACCGTCAGGTCGAACCCGTCGAGCGCGCGACTCGGGCCGTAGCGCTTCACCAGTCCCTCTGCGATCAGCATCCGTCCTCCATGAGGTCTACGGCGTACACGTATACGCCGTACACGTCTACACTGTAGACCCATGAGTGGCAGGCGGGAAGAGATCCTGGACGCGGCGCTGGCGATCGCCGACGAGCACGGCGTCGACGCGGTCTCGATGCGCACGGTGGCCGATCGCGTGGGCGTGACGCCGATGGCGTTGTACCGGCACGTCAAGGACAAGGCGGCGCTGCTGGACGGCATGGTCGGCCGTCTGCTCGCCGCGCTGCTGCCGCCGGATCCGGCCGAGGATCAGGCCTGGGGCGAACGGCTCGACAACCTCGCGCACGCCTGCCGAGAGGTGACCCAGCGGCACCCCTGGGCCGCGCACCTGCTCTTCTCACGGCCCGCTGTCACCGGGGACGCGGTGCGGACGGTGGACATCATCTACACCGCCCTCATCGAGGCCGGGGTTCCCGCCCCCGAGGTGCCCCGGCTGGAACGCCTGATCAGCACCTTCGTCATCGGATTCGCCGCCTCCGAGGCCGCGGGCCGGTTCACTCCCGGCGACCTCGACCCGCGCGGCCGTCGCGGCCACCTCCCGGACAGCGAACTCCCCGGACACCGCGCGCTCGAACCATGGCTGGACCTGCCCGTCGACCTCGACGCCGAGTTCGAGGCCGATCTCGCCGACATCCGACGGCTGGTCGAGGCGGTCGCGCGACGACAGGAGTGACCGGCGTGCCCGGCACGCTTCGCCGGACCGGTGTGACGCGCGGGTTCGATGTGGAGCGCCTCGCACAGAGAGGTGAGCGCGGCGCCTTCACCGCGCTCACCCCCCTGTCAGGTGCGACGACCTGTCAGCCGTGCGAGACGTTCAGGCCGTAGAAGGCGACTCGCGCCCCCTTCGTGGTGCTGTCGGAGGACGACTGGTTGTACGAGCCGGCCTTGAAGTACTGCTTGTACGGGAAGAACGACGACGGGATCGCGTAGTGCGTGGTGCTGCCGTTGACGGTCAGGTCGATGGTGTTGCCGCCGGAGACGGCGATCGTGTAGGTCCACGTCTTGCCGACCGCCACATGTCCCACCGTGTGGGTCGTCTGTCCGCCGGACGGCGAGTTCTCGGTGCCGGCGACGATGTCGCCGCTGGAGCGGTAGTACAGCTCCACCAGCGGTTTGGTCGACGATCCGCCGGAGCCGAGGTGGATCTGACCGACACACACATTGGACGTCACCGACACCACCCGCAGCGTCGCGCTCAGCCGGTGGGTTCCGCTCAGCGACCAGTCCGCCGCGCTGCCGCCGCGGTTCATTTCCCGCAGTTCGGAGCGGGCGTAGGAGGAGTTCGGCGTCGTGACGCCCTTCTCGGGCGCCCAGAAGGTCATCGCGCCGTCACGGGTGTCGGTGTAGAAGTACGCGTCCTGGTAGCCGTTCGCCCCCTGCAGCCGGGCGGAGGAGATGGTGGTGGGCGAGCCCGGGGAGCCGACGGGCTCCTGCAACTGCCAGACGGACAGGTCGAAGTTGCCGCCGGGCGCGACCTTCGGGTCGGCGGCGCCGGCGCTGGAGGTGCCCAGGACGGTGGCCGCGGCGATGACGCCCGCGACGGTGGCCGTCGTCAGAAGCCTCCCGCCGCGTTCGGCTGAGGTTCGGGTACGTGGTCGAGTGTTCAGCATGACGGTCACGGCCTTTCGTCTGGTCGAGCGGATGCAGACGGTGGGGGAAGGCGACGTTCACGTTGATGAACGATGAGCTCACCTATGAACTCGCGTGCCGTGACGCTAAAGGTCTGAACCAGCCCCGTCAAGGGGTCGCGCGAGGACCTGGGGAGAGCACCCCGCCCCGCCTGACCCTCCGTCAGCGTCCGCGCTGTATAGCCTGAAAGGCGTGTATACGACGCGCGTCTCGCGGCGGATGAACGCCCCGCGGGCAGAGGTCTACCGGGCGCTGCTGGACGCGACCGCTGTCGCGAAGTGGCGGGTGCCGACCGGTATGCGCAGCGAGGTGCACGAGTTCGACGCCCGCGAGGGTGGCGCCTTCCGGGTCTCACTCACCTACGACGCACCGACCGGAACGGGCAAGTCGGAGGCGCGCACCGACACGTACCACGGCCGCTTCGTGGAGCTCGTCCCGGACGAACGGGTGGTCGAGGTGGTCGAGTTCGAGACGGCCGATCCCGGGCTCCGTGGAGAGATGACCATGACGACGGTGCTGACCGAGGCGGACGGCGGCACCGAGGTGGTGATCGTGCACGAGGGGGTGCCGGACGCGGTGCCCGCCGCCGACAACGAGACCGGAACGCGTATGGCGTTGGACAGCCTGGCCCGGCTGGTCGAGCCGGGGCAGGACGTCAACCCCGGTGACACGCGACGGAGTTGACACCACGGCTGCGGTCACGGCCGCCCCGGCACCCGCGTCGCCGCCTCGGCCGGGAGCCGCTTCGGCAGTCGCTTCGGCAGCTTCGCCCGAGACGCTACGGTCGCGCGGTGGCGTTGGACGGACCGGGCGGCCGGCGGCTCAAAGGGCGAGTGCACAGCGGTCGTAGGTCGGGCCGGTGCCGGAGCATACCGCATTCGTCCATTGGGATGATTCACCGGCGCCGCAGAGTGAACGACGGGACGGTACGCCCCGCATGGGCGGTCGCCGGCCCCTCGCGGTCACTAGCGTGGCTCCTTGTGTCGATGAGCTATGCCTTTGTGAACCTGAAACCCGGAGTGGGCAAGACGACGAGCGCGGTGTGGTTGGCTCACGCACTGCACGAGTCGGGCTTCTCACCGCTGCTGGTGGACAGCGACCCCGCGTCCTCGGCGCTGCGGTGGAGCGAGTTGGCGGGGGGCTTCCCCTTCCCCGTGTTCTCCCTTCCCGTGGGCGACGTGCACCGGCGGGTGAACGACTTCCTCGGCGACCGGCAGGCCGTCGTGTTCGACGCCCCGCAGATGGAGGACCACGCCCACATCGCCCGCAGCGTCATGCGGTACGCGAGCGAGTGGATCGTGCCGGTGACCCCGTCCCCCATCGAACTGGACCGGATGGCACCCATCGGCGGCGAGATGGGCGACGTCCAGTCCCTGCGGGCCCGGCCGGCCCGCTCCGCCGTACTGCTGAACCGTACGAACCGTCCCGACGCCACGCGTACCGGTCCCGACGCCGACGCCCGCGAAGCGCTCACCGAGCGCGGCTTCGACGTGTTGTCCACCCACATTCCCCGACTCGACCTGTACTCCCAGTCGTTCGGCAGCCCTGTCGACGTCAAGGGATCGGCGTACATGGATCTCGCGGACGAGCTCATCAAGCGTCAGGACACGATGTGAACCAGCGCAAGGACACCTACCGAGCCGCCCTCCAACGGGAACCGGATGTCGCCGCATCCCGCCATACCAAGGTCGCGCGACTGGACACGCGATACGTCCGAGTGACGATCGAACTGGACCCCGCGTTGCCGCGCGAACTGACCCGGTGGGTGGGACCGCCCGTCTCCGCGCTCCTGCGCGCCGGCGCGACCGTGCTGCGCCCGCTCATGGGCACCACGTAGGCGCGGTGCCGGCGTGCCCGGCATACCCATGAGGGCCCGCCGCAGGGAGCATCGGGCGAGGCGCGGGGCGGTTCCCCGAGGCGGCGCGGACCCGTGACGAAGGGTCAGGTCTCCATCGGGTGGCCGCCGTCGCCTTCGACCACGACCCGGTCGGTGCCCGGCTCGTCGGCACGTTCGACCATCGTCAGGTCGATCTCCCCGTCACCTGTGGTGTCGAACTGGTAGAGATCGGCCTTGCCGTCACCTGTGGTGTCGGTCATCCAGACGTCGGTCTTTCCGTCGCCGTTGGTATCGGCGCTGAGGACGAGGTGATGCTCGTCCCCCTGGGTCTCGATCACTTCTTCCGTGCCGTCATTCGTCTCCATGACGGCCGCTTGCCCCGGTCGACCGGTCCAAAACAAGGGCCCGCTCAGGCGAGGAACCGCGTGAGCGGCCGGTCGAGTCCCCGGAGTCCGTCTGTCCGGGAACGCCTGCGCAGGTGGGCCGCCGGGTGCCCGCCGGGCCGGTCCCGCTTCCCGGCCGGGCTCCGAAGCGGTCCGGCGCCACCCCCGGCCACCAGCCGGTTCCTCACCCGTAAGGCAGGATGGTGTCATGACCGAGATCCGCACCCCCCGCCTCCTCCTCCGCCGCTGGTACGACGACGACCTCGCCCCCATGGCGGACATCAACGCGGACCCCGATGTCATGCGCTGGGTCGACGACGGGTCGGTCCGCGATCTCGACGCCACGGCCGAGGCGATCGAACAGTGGGAGGACGAATGGGACGAGGAGGGCTTCGGTCTCTTCGCCGTCGAACTGCTGGCCTCCGGCGAGATGGCCGGCTTCGCGGGGCTGTCCGTGCCCGAGTACCTGCCTGAGGTGCTGCCCGCCGTGGCGATCAGCTGGCGGTTCGGCTCACAGTTCTGGGGCCAGGGCTACGCGTCCGAAGCGGCCCACGCCACACTGGAGTTCGCGCTCCAGGACCGCGGCCTCGACCGTGTCATCAGCATCAACCGGATGGGCAACGAGGCCTCGGAGAACGTCGTCCGCAAGCTCGGCATGAAGCCGGAGAGCGAGACGACACACCCTGTGTACGGCTTCCCGCTGAGCATCCACGCCATCGACCTCACCGAGTTCCAGGCATGAGTCTTCGCCTCGGCGCCGTGAGCCCGCTCAGATGGCTTCGGTGGGTCTCAGCCGGACTCCGGTGAGTCTGTCGCGCCCTCCGGCCCCGTGGGCCGGCCGGGCACGGTACGGCGAAGGGTTTCGGCCACCGCCGTGTTCGCGACCACGACGATCGCCATGACCACGGCTGCGACGGGATGGCCCACTCCGTACAGGGCCGCCGCGCCACCGCCCAGCACCACCGCCTTGACGAGAAGCACGAGAGGCAACCCGGGCCGCAGTCGCGCCTTCGGTGCCGCGAACAACGACCAGAGCACGATCGCCAGCAGGGGCGTCCCCACACCGAGCGGGATGTGGAGCAACCGGCTGTGACCGGTGGTGAATCCCCACCAGGTCAGACAGGCCAGCGCGACGAGTTCCACCGCGAACGCCAGGAGTTCGTTGGCCGCGAACCACGGCCGCTCGGCGAACAGGGCTGTGTCGCGGTCCGTTGACATGAAGTCCTCTCGGTGTGCCGGAAGCCCAGCATGACAGGGCGGCACCACCTGATGTACCGGTTCAACGGACCTGTGGCCAGAGCCTCTTGGAAGGTCGGTGAACACACCATCCGAGCGTTGCCCCTGGGAACACAACTCCGTCCCCGAGCTGTTGTATGCCGTGGCACGGTCGATGTGTGGCCGTTCCGAAGCGTCGCTGTCCAAGGCCTGCCCGAACGAGGAAGAGCGGTGATCACGCGATGAAGGCGGTGCGGTTCCACGAGTACGGCGGGATCGATGTGCTGCGGGTGGAGGAGGTGGAACGGCCTGCGCCCGGCCCCGGGGAACTGCTGGTCGCGGTCCGCGCGGCCGGGATCCAGCCCGGTGAGGCGATGATCCGCGAGGGCGCGCGGCACGGACGCTGGCCGGCGACGTTCCCTTCCGGGCAGGGCAGCGATCTGGCCGGTATCGTGGTGGAGTTGGGTCCGCAGGTGCGTGGCTTCGCGGTCGGCGACGAGGTCCTGGGCTTCACCCACAACAGGGCGAGCCACGCGGAGTTCGTCGTGGTCGAGGACGTGAAGCTGACCTCGCGTCCGGAGGGTCTTGCCTGGGACGTGGCCGGGTCGTTGTACGTGGCCGGTACGACCGCGTACGCCACCGTGTTCGCGGTGGACCCGGGTCCGGCCGACACGGTCGTCGTGTCCGGAGCGGCGGGCGGCGTCGGGTCCCTTGCCGTGCAGCTCGCACGGCGGCGCGGCGCCACGGTGATCGGGCTGGCGAGCGAGCGGAACCACGCCTGGCTGAAGGATCGCGGTGTCGTCCCGGTCGAGTACGGGGAGGGCGTGGCCGAGCGTATCCGGCAGGCTTCCGGCGGGAACGTCGACGCGTTCATCGACACGTTCGGCGACGGATATGTGGAACTGGCGGTCGAGTTGGGCGTGCGGCCCGAGCGGATCAACACGATCCGCGACTGGCAGGCCGCGGCCAGGGTCGGTGCGCGAACCTACGGAGAAGGCGCGGCGGCGAGCGCGGTCACGGTCGGCGAGCTGGCCCGGCTTGCCGCGCGTGGGGAACTGGAGGTGCCGATCGCCCGCGCCTACCCGCTGGAGCGGGTGCGAGACGCGTTCCGCGAACTGGAACAGCGGCAGACGCACGGCAAGATCGTGCTCCGGCCCTGAGGGCTGCCGGAGGCAGCCATCGGGTCCGGCCCTCCCGCCGCGGACTCAGTGCGCAGATCAAGGGCGCCGACGCGCGGTTCGATACGGCGAGACCGTGAACTACCGGACACCGGGCCCGACTTCGAGGGACCCAGGATCGGAAGCCCAGGATCGGGGCTCCCGGTCGATCGGGAGTCCGGGTGGATCGGGAGTCACGCGTCCGCGGTCACTGCCTTGAGGCCGGCCAACGACTCTCCGATGAACTGGGACAGTTCCTGGTCATCGGTCCGCTCGACCCAGCGCCGGAAAGCGATCTTGAAGACGGCGATACCCACCTCCGCGGCGAGGCCCGCCGAGGCGTCGTCGACACCGCGTCGGCGCAAGGCGTCGGCGAGCGCCGTGGAGAGCGAGGCGAGTTTGATCAGCTCGCGTTCCTGCAGCTCGGTGTTGGCCTCGATCACGGACTGCCGTCGGCGGGCGTGCTCCTGGCGTTCCTGCAGCAGACCCGCGGCGGCCTCCAGGGCCGCCGCCACGGCGTCCATCGGGGTGGCGGTCTCGGGAGCACGTGCGACGGCGTCCACGAGCAGCTCCTGGAGGGCGCCCGAACCCGCGAACAGCACCTCGCGCTTGTCCGCGTAGTGCCGGAAGAACGTCCGCTCCGTCAGTCCCGCCCGTTCGGCGATCTCCGCCACCGAGGTGCGCTCGAAACCGCGCTCGACGTAGAGCTCCAGCGCCGCCCGTTCCAGGCGGCCGCGCGCGTCCGGCTGCCATCGACCCATGCCCGGCATCGTACTCGATGACAGTGTCTGACATCGAGAGCCACCGTTTGATGACAGTGTCTGACATCGAGTGCTACGTTTGATGACAGTGACTGACATCGCTCGGTCGTCCCACGCGCCTTCCCGGCGCCAGGGCGATCACCCAACGCTGGAGGCTTTCTCATGCGCGTTTTCGTCACCGGGGCATCCGGATGGATCGGCTCCGCACTCGTACCCGAACTCATCGGCGCGGGCCACCAGGTCGTCGGGCTCGCCCGCTCCGACGCCTCCGCCGCGGCCCTCACGAAGGCAGGGGCCGACGTGGCGTCCGGCACCCTCGACGACCTCGACGTCCTGCGCGACGCCGCCGGGGCGTCGGACGGCGTGGTCCACCTCGCGTTCAAGCACGACATCGCCTTCTCCGGGGGTTTCCAGGACGCCGCCGACGCGGACCGCCGCGCCGTCGAGACATTCGGTGAGGCGCTCGCGGGTTCCGGAAGGCCGTTCGTCCTCGCCTCGGGACTGCTCGGACTGGCCCCGGGCCGCGTGAGCACCGAAGCGGACGTACGGACACCCGACGAGCTGCCCGCGCACCTGCCGATCGGCCCGCGGACCCGGATGGGCACCGCCCACCTGACCCTCGCCCTGGCCCACCGGAACGTCCGCTCGTCCGTCGTACGGCTCCCCCCGACCGTCCACGGTGAGGGCGACAACGGGTTCATGGCGGCTCTGGTCGGCATCACCCGCGACAAGGGCGTCGCCGGGTACATCGGCGACGGCTCGCAGCGCTGGCCGGCCGCGCACCGCGACGACGTCGCCCGCCTCTTCCGGCTCGCCCTGGAAGGCGCACCGGCCGGGTCGGTCCTGCACGCGGCCGCGGAGGAAGGCGTGCCGATCCGTTCGGTCGCCGAGGTCATCGGCCGCCACCTCGACGTGCCCACCCGTTCCGTCCCCGCCGAGGACGCGGCCGGCCACTTCACCTGGCTGGCGGGATTCCTCGGCCTCGACAGCCCGGCCTCCAGCGGGCCGACCCGCGAACTGCTGGGGTGGCGACCGACCCAGCCCGGCCTGATCGAAGACCTCGACAAGGGGCACTACTTCCGGACCGACGGGCAGTAGGCGGCCCGCACGACCGTCTCCGGACACCGGAAGTCGCCGGTCATCCTGCGGGGTCGTACGAAGCCGTCCGCCAGATGCCGTCCGGGCGGAATCGGGGCACATTGACCGATATGCCCCTCGCGCTGCATCACATCGTCATCGACGCGCACGACCTCCCCTCCCTGGCCCGGTTCTGGGCCGAGGTGCTGGGCTGGCGGGTCCTCTCCGAGCGGGAGCGGGAGGTCGTGATCGGGCCGGACGAGGCGGCGCCGGTGGGCATCTGCTTCATGCCGGTGACGGGCCACAAGGTCGTCAAGAACCGTCTGCACCTCGACCTGACATCCGCGGCCGAGGACCGGGAGGCGGAGATCGAGCGCATCCTCGCGCTCGGTGGCCGCAGAGCGGACGTCGGGCAGAGCGGCGAGGAGTCGTGGACCGTGCTGGCCGATCCGGAGGGGAACGAGTTCTGCGTGGTCCGCCCGAAGGCCACCCTCATCGGCTAGGACCGTTCGGGCGAAGACATCTCAGGTGATCACCGCTGGAGTGATCACGGCTCGGGTCGGATGCCCGCACACCGTGTCCGGCGGCCACGCGGTCGCCCGATCACGCGGTCTCACGGTCGCCGGTCGCCGGTCGCCGGTCGCCGGTCGCCGGTCGCCGATTGCTCGGTCGCCCGATCACGCGGTCGCTCGGCCACGCGCCTCACCGCGTCCGTCCGGACTACGTCTTCACCGGTGCCGGCCGCCGGAGCAGGTAGACGCCCGCGACGGAGACCAGGACGGCCATGCAGGCGATGAACACGAGCCCCGCGCCCTCCAGGCCGATCGGGCCCACCAGCACGCCGACTCCGATCACCGGCACCGAGATGCCCGCGTAGGCGACCACGAACAGGGTGGAGATCACCGCCGCGCGTTGGTGCTCGGGGGACGCCTGCGCCACGGTGGCCAGCGCCCCGCGGAACGCCAGACCCTGGCCGCCTCCGCCGACGATCGCGCTCAGCACCACCAGGACCAGGAGGTCCCAGCGCAGCGCGCCCGCGAGCAGCGCGAGACCGCCGAGGAGCGCGGCGCAGCCCAGCGGCAGTGAGCGCCACACTCCGACCCGGCCGACGGCGAGCTGCCCGGCGGTCGAGGCGAAGAAGGCGAGTGCGACGACCAGTCCGCTCACGGCGTGGTTGTCGACGTCCAGGGACTTGGCGAGGAACGACGGGCTGACCGACGTGAACACCCCGAACAGGGCGAACCCCACGAACGCGGCGATGGCGGGCGGCCCGAACACCGGCCGCACCTGCGGTGGCAGGCCCGGCCGTTGCGGTCGTACGGTGCTCAGCGGCCGGCGTTCCCGTACGGTCTCCGGGAGTCGCAGCAGGACAAAGGCCGAGCAGGCCACCAGGGCGAGGTGGACGGCGAAGGGCAGGTACAGCGGCCAGGGCGCGTACTGCGCGAGCAGCCCGGCGAGCAGGGGACCGCAGCCGAGTCCGCCCATGTTGGCGGCCGTCGCGACGAAGGTGGCCCGGGTGGCGCCGCCCGGCGGTGCCAGTTCCATCACGTACGCCGTGGCGGCCCCGGTGAACAGCCCTGCGGACAGGCCCGACAGCAGCCGCCCCACGTACAGCCAGCCCAGCCCGGTGGCACACAGGAAGCAGACGGCGCTCGCCGCCGCGAATCCGAGGCCCCACAGCAGAATCGGACGCCTGCCCACCGAGTCCGAGGCGTTGCCCGCGAGCAGCAGCACGCCGATGACCCCGAAGGCGTACACGGCGTACACGACGGTGACCGTCAGCTCGGAGAATCCGAACTTCTCCTGGTAGAGGCCGTAGAGGGGAGTCGGCAGCGTGGTGCCGGCCATGCAGACGGCGAACACCGCCCCGCCGAGCAAACACTGGCGCCACCCTTGGCGATCACCGTCCATGCCGCCGACAGTAGCGTCGTGGACCGCCGTGGTCCGGCCCGACGTGCCGCCCGAAGGAACCGGAGGCGGGGCCGCGGTGCGGGGGCTCGCGATCGGATGCCCGGCTCCCCTCGGACGAGTGACGGACTCGGCAGGGTCCGCCCTCCCTTCGCGGGGAGGGCGGACCGTGCCGACGACCCGTCAGGGGGCCGGGGCGAGGCGCGCGCGGAGCAGCGGGGAGGCGTGTGCCGGGCGCCTCGTCGTCAGGAGCAGCCCGCCGGTGTCGCCTGTGACGCGTCATGGATCAGCGCGTCGTGGGCTGCCTTCAGCCGGGCCACATCGGGCTTGACCACCTTCCGGTCGTACGTGATCAGCCCGTTCAACTCTCCTTCCACGTCCGAGATCTGGGTGTAGACGGCGCCGTTGCCGCCCTTGCAGGCGAGTTTGTGCACCTCGTCCAGCCTGGCCAGGTAGTCGTCGGTGTACGTCGAGGGGTCGACGTCCACATAGGACTGCTGGACGGACCAGGCGTGGCCGGGCACGGCGAGTCCGAGTCCGCCGTACTCGCCGCTGACCAGGGCCCGTTTCCCGTCCGGGTTCGGTGGCAGCGCGGGGCTCGGGTAGCCGTGCTCGTCGATGATGTCGCCGGTGCCGCCGTCCACGCCGAGGTTGATGCCCGACATGGAGTTGACGAGACGCGTCGGGTCCCAGGCCTTGGCCTGGTCGGCGATGCGTGCCTCGTCGTACTGGCCCCAGCCCTCGTTGAAGGTCACCCACATGACGACCGACGGGCTGCTGATGTGCTCGTCGATCATCTGCTTCATCTCGCGCTCGTACTCGGCGCGGGACGCGGCGTTCGGATCGACCCCGGCGGTCATGGCGGGCATGTCCTGCCAGACCATCAGGCCGAGCCGGTCGGCCCAGTAGAACCAGCGGTCGGGTTCCACCTTGATGTGTTTGCGGACCGCGTTGAAGCCCATCGCCTTGTGCATCTTCAGGTCGTAGGCGAGGGCTTCGTCGGTGGGTGCGGTGTAGAGGCCGTCGGGCCAGAAGCCCTGGTCGAGGGTGGCCATCATGAAGACGGGTTTGCCGTTGAGGACGGTGCGCGGGGTTCCGTTCACCTGCTCGACGGCGATCGAGCGCATCCCGAAGTAGCTGCCGACGCGGTCGGCGCCGACGGTCACCTTGAGGTCGTAGAGGAACGGGTCGTCGGGTGACCAGAGGTGTGGGTCGGTGATCTTCAGGACGAGCGGCCGCCCGGTGCGGCCCTTCGCGGTGGCGACCTTGCGGTGTCCGGCGTACGCGGTCGCGGTGACCGGCACTCCGTTCCGGATGCCCTGCGGCTCGACGGTGAGCCGGCTGTTCCTGACGTCGGGCGTCAGTTTGAGCGAGTCGACGTGGGCGGCGGCGACCGGCTCCATCCAGACCGTCTGCCAGATACCGGAGGACGGGGTGTACCAGATGCCGCTGGGGTCGATGCGCTGCTTGCCGACCGGCGGGTTCTCGCCGCTCTGTGCGTCGGTCGGGTCGTAGACGCCGACGATCAGTTCCTGGGTACGGCGTCCGGGTCTCAGCGCTGCGGTGACGTCGGCGCTGAACTTGTCGTAGCCGCCCTGGTGTTCGGCGACCTTGGTGCCGTTGACATAGACCTCGGCCCGCCAGTCGACGGCGCCGAAGTTGAGCTGGAGGCGCTTGCCCCGACCGACCTTCCAGCCGGCCGGGACGGTGAAGGTGCGCCGGTACCACATGCGGTCCTCGTGGCGTTCGACGCCGGAGAGCTGGGACTCCACGGGGTAGGGCACGAGGATCTTCTCGGCGAGCTTCTTCCCGACCGGCGGCTGCTCGCCCGCCTTGGCGGCGGCGAACTGCCACGAGCCGTTCAGGTTGCGCCAGTCGGGCCGGGTGAGCTGGGGCCTGGGGTACTCGGGGAGGGCGTTGCGGGGGCCGACGTCGTCCGCCCACTTGGTGCGCAGTTCGTGGGTCGAACGGTTGGGTCCGCTGCTCCAGAAGGCGTTGACAACGTTGCCGTTCGTTCCGGAGAGGCCGCCCTTGCCGTCGTAGCGCAGGTCGGCGGTGCCTTTGGCCGTGCCGGTCCTGTTGCCGACGACGGGTTCCTTCAGGCCGACGATCAGGGACTTGGGGTCGGCGGGGTCCAGCTCGGCTGTGGACAGGGGCCACTTGGCGCCGCCGATGACGGCTTCGACGTGGTCGGTGAGACCGGCCGGTGGCGCGGTGAGCGGCTGGGCGAAGTCCAGGCGCAGGGTCCGGCCGTCGCCCTGGACGGTGGTGGCGATGGCGCCGTCGTAGGCGTAGCCGTCGGGCAGCCGGAGCGCCGACTGCGGAACGGCCGTCTTGGTTCCGCCGGGCGGGGTCCAGCGCAGATGGAGGTTGGAGCCCCCGAAGTGCTCGAAGTACTCGACCTTGATGTCGTAGGCCTGTCCGGCGGTCAGGTCGATGGGCTGGGAGGTCTGTTCTCGGTCCCAGTCGTCGACCCAGTGGTCGATGGCGAGGTGTCCGTCGACCCACAGCCGGAAGCCGTTGTCCCCGATGATCGAGAACGTATGGGCACCGGTCTTCTCGGGGACGATCCGGCCGGTCCAGCGGACGTTGACGTCGTCCGACTGTCCGGTGGCGAAGGCCAGTCGCGGCTCCAGGTTGTCGAAGTCGAGATTCGTGTCCAGTCCGGTGGCCTTCAGCTCGTGGAAGTCGAAGGCGCCGGGGGCGGACTGCGTGTAGTACTCGCCCTTCAGGCCGTGGACTTCCACGGGGTCGTCGGCGGCTGTGGCGGCGGGGACCGCGGTGAGTCCCGCGAGGCCGAGTACCGCGACGAGCAGTAACGCCAGTCGGGTTCTGAGGGTTCTGGGTCCACTGATGCGCACGGATCCTCCTTGGCTGAGGAAGGGTGGCGGCTCGTTGCTTCAGTCTGTACAACGTTGGAAGGAAGGGGAGTTGGCATCACAGCACGGGTCCCGGCCCCTGTCCAGGGGCATGACAAACGCCCAGGTGACAGGGGCGCACATCGATGAAGAGGAGATCCCTTGCGGGTCAGCCTGAAGGACGTCGCCGAGCACGCCGGCGTCTCGATCAAGACGGTTTCGAACGTCGTGAACAACTATCCGCACGTCGCTCCGGCCATGCGGGCACGGGTCCAGGAGGCCATCGACGAGCTGGGCTACCGGCCGAATCTCACGGCCCGCCACCTGCGCAAGGGCCGCACGGGCATCATCGCCCTCGCCATCCCCGAGCTGGGCAACCCGTACTTCGCGGAGCTCGCGGGTGCCGTCATCGACGCCGCCGCCGAGCACGAGTTCACCGTGCTCCTGGACCACACGCGCGGCGACCGCGAGCAGGAAGTGCTGGTGAGCCAGGGTTTCCGGGCCAATGTCATCGACGGTCTGATCCTCAGCCCGCTGGAGCTGGAGGACGAGGATCTGCGCTCGCGCACCGACGACGTGCCGCTCGTGCTGCTCGGCGAGCGGGAGTACGAGGTGCCCTACGACCACATCGCGATCGACAACGTGTCGGCCGCGCGCAGTGCGGTACGCCATCTGCTGAGCCGCGGACGCTCGCGGATCGCCTACCTGGGGGCCCGAACGGATTCGGCCAACCGGCCCGCGCATCTGCGACTGGCGGGCTGGCGCGAGGAGTTGACGGAGGCCGGGGTGCCCGCGCCCGATGAACTGGTGGTACCGGTCGGCGGCTGGAGCCGCGACGAGGGCGCGCGGGCGATGGCCCGGCTGCTGGACTCCGGGGTCCGTCCGGACGCCGTGTTCGCGTACAACGACCTGGTCGCGATCGGCGCGATGCGGGTGCTGCACGAGCGTGGCCTGCGGGTTCCGTGGGACGTGGCGGTGGTCGGCTTCGACGACATCGAAGAGGGACGGTTCGGTGCGGTCACGCTGACGACGATCTCGCCTGATAAGCAGGCCATCGCGCGGATGGCGGTGGCCTCCCTGTTGCGCAGCCTGTCGGGCCGGACGGAGCCCGGCGGACGTGAACTGACCGCGGATTTCAGGCTGGTTGAGCGCGAGAGCACGCTGGGGCGGCGCTGACGAGATTTCGGACAGAAGGCTTTACAGCCTCCTTTCAACGATGTAAAAACCTCCCCGGAACGACGTGTACACCGAGTTGACCGCAAGAGCCGATCATCCCCGGGAGCGCTCTCAGCCGCCGGGGCCGCGCCGTCTGGGGATCTCATGAAGCCGATCGCACCACGTCACCGCACCTCCGCCAGGACCCTCCTCGCCACCGGCCTCATCACGAGCCTCGCGCTCGTCTCCGGATGCGCGAAGTCGGAGAACGACACCGCGGGCAAGGACAAGAACTCCACCGGCCAGGGCGACGGCGGGCAGGTCGTCGCCTCGCCGTCCACGGGCGCGGGACCGACCTGCGCCATCGACGCCTACGGCGCCAAGAAGATCGACCTGAAGTCGGCCACCGTCGGCTTCTCCCAGTCCGAGAAGGAGGCCAACCCCTTCCGGATCGCCGAGACCGCGTCGATCAAGGCCGAGGCGGGCAAGCGGGGCGTGAAACTGCTGACGGCCAACGCTCAGTCGCAGTTCTCCAAGCAGATCAGCGACGTCCAGGACCTCATCGCCAAGGGCGCCGACCTCCTCGTGATCGCGCCGCTCAACTCCGACGGCTGGGAACCCGTCCTGCGCTCGGCGTCCGCCAAGCACATCCCGATCATCACCATCGACCGCAAGATCAACGCCACCGCCTGCAAGGACTATGTGAGCTTCATCGGATCCGACTTCGTGGAGCAGGGCAAGCGGGCCGCGGACCGGATGATCGAGGCGACCGGCGGCAAGGGCGACATCGCCATCCTGCTCGGCGCCGCGGGCAACAACGTGACGACCGAACGCACCAAGGGCTTCGAGGAGCGCCTCAAGGAGAAGGCCCCGGGCCTCAAGATCGTCTTCAAGCAGACCGGTGACTTCGCCCGGGAGAAGGGCCAGTCGGTCACCGAGAACCTCATCCAGTCCAAGCCCGGCATCACCGGGATCTACGCCGAGAACGACGAGATGGGCCTCGGCGCCGTCAACGCCCTCAAGAGCGCCGGCAAGAAGCCGGGCGCCGTGAAGATCGTGACGATCGACGGCACCCGCAACGCCGTCCAGGGCATCGTCGACGGCTGGATCGACGGCGTCATCGAGTCCAACCCGCGCTTCGGACCGCTCGCCTTCCAGACCCTGGACACCTTCACCCAGGGCGAGAAGGTCTCCCAGGACATCGTCATCCAGGACAGCGCGTACACCAAGGACAACGCCAAGTCCGACCTGGGCAAGGCCTTCTGACATGTTGTCAGTGACCGGCCTGTCGAAGTCCTTCCCCGGCGTGAAGGCCCTGTCCTCGGTGGACTTCACGGCCCGCGCCGGGGAGGTGCACGCCCTCATCGGAGAGAACGGCGCGGGCAAGTCGACCCTCATCAAGGTCCTCACCGGCGTGTACCGGCCCGACGAGGGCGAGGTGACGTACGACGGCGTCCCGGTCCGCTTCGCCACGCCGCTTCAGGCACAGCACGCGGGAATCTCCACCATCTACCAGGAGGTCAACCTCGTCCCGCTGATGAGCGTGGCCCGCAATCTCTTCCTCGGCCGCGAACCCCGCGGCCGGCTCGGCCTGATCGACTTCCGGCGCATGCACCGGCAGGCCGGGGAGGCGCTGCGCGAACTCGGCCTGCGGGTCGACGTACGCCGGCCGCTGCGTGAACTGGGCGTCGGCGCCCAGCAGATGGTGGCCCTCGCCCGCGCCGTCTCCGTCGACGCCCGCGTGGTCGTCATGGACGAACCGACCTCCTCGCTCGAACCACGCGAGGTACGGACCCTGTTCGGGGTGATCCGGATGCTGCGCGAGCGGGGCATCGCGGTGATCTACGTCAGCCACCGGCTCGACGAGCTGTACGAGATCTGCGACGCCGTCACCGTGCTGCGCGACGGCTTGGTGGTGCACACGGGCCGGATCGCCGAACTCGACCGGCTGCGGCTCGTGGCGCTGATGCTGGGCAGGGAGATCGCGGACGTACGACAGGAGGGCCTGACCAAGTTCGCGGGCGGCCATGACACGGAGGCCGAACCCGTCCTGGAAGCACGGCATTTGACCGTGCGTCACCAGCTTCACGACGTTTCGGTCTCCGTGCGGCCCGGCGAGGTGGTGGGGCTCGGCGGGCTGCTCGGTTCGGGCCGCACCGAGACCGCCAAGGCCATCGCGGGCGCGCTGCCCACCGACTCCGGACGGGTCGTGGTGGCGGGCGTCCGCGTGCGCACCGGCTCGACGCCCGCCGCGATCCGGGCCGGCATCAGCCTGCTGCCCGAGGACCGCAAGGCCGAGGGGATCGTGCCGGGCCTCTCGGTCCGCGAGAACATCGCGCTCGCCGCGCTGCCCGGCCTCTCGCGCTTCGGACTGGTCGACGAGGCACGCGTCGACCGGATCGTGGAGACCTTCATGAAACGGCTGCGCATCAAGGCGGCGAGCCCCCACCAGAAGGTGGGCGAACTGTCCGGCGGCAACCAGCAGAAGGTGCTGCTGGCCCGCTGGCTGGCCATGCAGCCCAAGGTCCTGCTCCTCGACGAGCCGACCCGGGGCATCGACGTCGGCGCCAAGGCGGAGGTGCAGAAACTGATCGACGAACTGGCCGAGGACGGACTCGGCGTCCTGCTCATCTCCTCGGACCCCGAGGAACTGATCGAGGGCAGCGACCGGGTGATCGTGCTCAAGGACGGCGCGGTCGTCGAGGAGCTGACCGGCGACGCCGTCACCGAGGACCGGCTGATGCGCGCCATCGCCGCCGCACCCGCCGCAGCCCCCGTCACAACTACCGCTGCGGGCACGGGCACCGGCGCGGGAGGCCACGATGACTGACCTGACACTCGGCCGGGTGACCGCCGACCGCGACCGTCTGCTGGGCCTGCTCCAGGAGTACGGCGTCTACCTGGGCGTCGTGGTCCTCTTCCTGGTGAACACCGTCTTCACCCCGCACTTCCTGTCCACCGAGAACTTCCGCACCCAGGCGGTCCAGGTCGCCCCGGTCCTGATCGTGGCGCTCGGCATGGCGCTGGCGATCGGCAGCGAGGGCGTCGACCTGGCGGTGGGCTCGGTGATGGCCCTGTCCACCTCGCTCCTGTCCCTCTACCTCGGCTACGGGCCCGGCGTCGCCATCCTGATCGCCCTGGCCGGCGGCGCCGTGATCGGCGTCGCGAACGGATCCCTCATCGCGTTCGTCGGCGTCCAGCCGATCGTCGCGACGCTCGCCCTGATGGTCGCCGGGCGCGGGCTGGCCCTGGTCCTCCTCCCCCAGCTCAAGGACGTCCACGACCCGGCGATGGCGGAACTCGGCTCCGGCGATGTCCTGGGCGTCCCGTACGTCGTACTGATCGCCGCCGCCCTCGCGCTGCTCGTCGCCTTCGTCGTACGCCGTACGACCTTCGGCCGCCAGCTGCTCGCCATCGGGGACAGCCGTCCGGCGGCCAGGCTCGCCGGACTGCCGGTACGCCGCGTCCTCATCCTGGTGTACGTCTGCTCGGGCGTCCTCGCCGCCGTCGCGGGAGTGCTCGCCACCGCCCGCCTCACCGCGAGCGACCCGACCTCGCTCGGCAACCTGATGGAGCTGTCCGCGATCACCGCGGTCGTGGTCGGCGGCACCCCGCTGAGCGGTGGCCGGGTCCGCATCGGCGGCACGGTCGCCGGCGCCGTCCTCATCCAGTTGCTCACCACCACGCTCATCAAGCACGATCTGCCGCCGTCGTGGACCCAGATCGCCCAGGCCGTGGTGATCGTCCTCGCCGTCTACGCGGCACGGGAACGAGGAAAGCGATGACGACCGACGTGGACACTCCGGTGCGCGCACGAGACACGGCCGAGGAAGAACCGTCCGGCGCCGGCCGCTCCGAACGGCTCAGCGCCCTGGCCCAGCAGCACGGCGCGCTGGTCACCCTGATCGTCGCGATGACCGTGGCGTCCTTCAGCTTCGACACGTTCCTGACCGGCGACAACCTGGAGAACATGGCGCTCTCCTCGGCGTTCCTCGCCGTGGTCGCGCTCGGCATGACCTTCGTCATCGTCACCGGCGGCATCGATCTGTCGGTGGGCTCGCTCTTCGCGCTCGGCGGCGTGCTGGCGGCCTGGGGTTCCCAGTACGGGACAGTCGTCGCACTGCTGCTGCCGCTGGCCGTCTGCGGACTGATCGGTCTGGTCAACGGCCTGCTGATCGCCCGTTCACGGCTGGCTCCGTTCATCGTCACGCTGGCCTCGATGCTGGGCGCGCGGGGTCTCCTGCTCTCCGTCACCGACGAGGGCTCGAAGACGTATCTCGTGGACAAGGGCTCGTTCTTCGCGAAGCTCGGACAGGGCGCGCTGCTCGGCGTGGGCGTGCCTGTGTGGATCACCGTGGCACTGTTCGTGCTCGGCGCGGTCGTGCTCCGGCGCACCCGGTTCGGGCAGTACGTGTACGCGGTCGGCGGGAACGAGGACGCGGCGGCTCTGATGGGCGCGCCCGTGGCCCGTACGAAGATCTCCGTCTACGCGCTCTCCGGGCTGTGCGCGGGACTCGCCGGAGCGCTCAACGCGGCATGGCTGGCGTCGGGCGTGACGATCCTCGGCTCCGGCATGGAACTGGAGGCGATCTCGGCGGTCGTCATCGGCGGGACCCTGCTCACCGGCGGGTTCGGCTTCATCAGCGGCTCACTCGTCGGTGTGCTGCTGCTGAAGGTCATCCAGAACGTCATCAACCAGATCGGCTCGCTGGACTCCGCCTACCAACAGGTCGTCAGCGGCGCCTTCCTGGCCGTCGTCGTCATCGCGCAGACCTGGCTGGGACGTCGGCGCCGGGTGCTGTGAAGGTGCGACCGGTCCGGATCCGGATCGGTCGCGGATCATCCGTCCGCCTCGGATCATCCGTGCGCGTCGCGGATGATCCGTGCGCGTCGCGGACGCGGTCGCCGTGGACCGGACGCGCCGCGTGACGGCCCGCCCGTCACCGGTGGGGAGGGCGGGCCGTCATGGGCGGGAAGGGCGGGCCGCCCGCGGAGTCGTACGAGCATCCTCACTCCCCCGTCATCACGAGCACCCTCATACCCTCGTCATGGCGGCCCGCCAGGCCCGGATGCCCGCCGGGTCCAAGGTGATCTCGATCGTGGCCGGTTCGACGGAGTCGATCCGCAGCGAGTCGGCGAACGCGGCCGTGATGTCGTCCCGCGTCAGCCGGTGCGGCCCTCTGGCCCCGGTCCTGGGCTGCCGGTCGCTGAAGCACAGCAAGAAGTAGCGTCCTCCGGGGCGCAGCACGGCCCGCAGCCCGTCGGTGAACGCGGCGCGGTCCTCCGGATCGAGCAGGTGGAACAGACCGCAGTCCAGCACGGTGTCGAACTGCTCTCCCAGCTCCGTCAGCCGCCGTGCGTCGTGGTGGAGGAACCGCACGGTGGCCCCACGCCGATGTGCCTTGTCCCGAGCGGCCGCCAGCGCGGTGGCCGCCAGGTCGACGCCGGTGGCTTCGAGGCCGAGGTCGGCGCACATGAGTACGTGCTCCCCCGTACCGCAGCCGACGTCGAGTACCCGTCCACGGATGGCGCCCGACCGCGCCAGGTCGAGAAAGACCGGCTGCGGATGCCCGATCTCCCACGGCGGCCGGACGGCGTACAGGTCGTCGAGCCACTGCCAGGGGTTCGGCGCGTCAGTGTCGTCGTGCGGGGGCGGTCCGGCCATGCGATCGACCTTCCACCGCCGCCGTCGCCCGGGTCCGGCGCCCGGGATCATGTCACGGCGGCGTTCTACCGGTCGACTGTACGCCGGAGGAGACCTCTCGGACCGTGCGGGCGATGGCACGCCGGTGACGCTGCGCGGCGCCGGGCTCAGGCTCGTGCTCGGACGCAGAAGACCCGCACCGTGCGGTGCGGGTCTCGTGCGGCGATGCCGACCTGCGGGTTCGCGCGTTCACCGGGTCCGATCGGGCCCGGGGTTACAGCCGGTCACCTCCACGTCCTGACCGGATGCCACCCGCGTACACCCTGAACGGGCCTGTCTTCAGGAGCCGTTCAGTGACCGATGAGGCCGTGGAGCGGGCCGTGACCCTGGCCCTGACCCTGACCCTGACCCTGACCCTGACCCTGACCCTGACCCTGGCCCTGGCCCTGGCCCTGGCCCTGGCTGTGACCCTGACCCTGACCCTGGCCCTGCCCCTGGCCTTGGCCCTGGCTGCGTCCCTGGCCCTGGCCGCGGTGGTCGCCCTGCCCGCGGTCGTGGTCACGGCCGTGGTCACGGTGGTCGCCCTGCCCACGGTGGTCGTCACGGCCGTGGTCACGGTGGTCGCCCTGCCCACGGTGGTCGTCACGACCGTGGTCACGGTGGTCGTCACGGCCGTGGTCACGGTGGTCGCCCTGCCCACGGTGGTCGTCACGGCCGTGGTCACGGTCGTGGTCACGGTCGTGGCGCCGGCCCCAGGAGACACTGTCGACGAAGCGACCGCGGTCGGTCCGCAGCGTGGCGACGTCCGAGTGGTTGTCCCACACCTCGTTGCGGCGGTCCTGGTAGAGGTCACGGCTGGTGTCGCGGCCGAAGCCCGTGTGGATCCGGACGGTGGTACGGCCGGCCAGGCGGTAGTCGTCGAAGGTGTAGCGGTTGCCGTCCTTGTCCGACAGCGTCCAGCCGTTCAGGTTCACTCCGTGACGGTCGGAGTTGGTGATTTCCACCCACTCAGCGTTCAGGGAACGGCTGGAGCGGTCGTCAAAGCCCGGCGCGTCGGCCTGCACCCTGCTGATGGCAACGTGCGTGCGCTCGAAGCGCGGCTCCGCGGCGGAGGCCGACACGGAGGCCGAGCCGACCAGCGCGCCTGCCGCGATGGCCGCGGCCGCCACACGGCGGGCCGTGACAGACGTGGAAACGGACATGAATGCTCCTCAAGGTTCCAGAGCCGGCACACCCCGTGCGAGCGCCCCACTGCGGGGAACTGCACGGTGCGACCCTGTGCGAGTCCCGGCCCGGTGGCCGAGGACTCATAAGTTGCTCCACACCCCCGCCCGAGATGAGCGACACCAGACCGCTGTTACCAATTACGGACATATCAGTTACAGACGCCTGCATAAGGCCTTTAACTACGGAAAGCTGAAAAGTGATGGACTATCATCACCAACTCCCGTACTACCGAAGCATTTAGTCTATATTCGGGCATCCGGAGCATCGCCGCACCTACCCACCCGTCACTCGAAAGTGAGTAACACCGTTCCCATGGGCTGAGCGGGAGTGGGTCCCTGTTGCCAGAACCCATCCTCGGCCGAACGCCCCGGACGGTGTTGGGCGTTCTGGTTGCCCGCGTTCGCTCCGCGTCCGGGCGGCACGGATCGTGTCCGTGGTCCGGGAACGCGGGGGCGGCCCGCGGCCGGAGGCCGCTGATGAACAGCGCCTCGCGCCCCGGGGTTTCCGGTCGGGCCTGGACGGTCCGATGCCCGTACCCATCACACTGGTGGGTACGGGGCGGTGCCGTCCGACGCCTGACCGGATGCCCCAGGGCGCGCCTTCCGAAGATCAGCTTGCGGAAGCGTTTGCGTCGGCCGTGTTTCTCCCGGCTGGTCTCGGCGGTGAAGTCGAGGTCCTCGACGGCGATGGCGAGGTGGGGGCGGGTGGCCCAGTGCAGGAGGCGGGTCAGGGCGTGGCGTACCTGGGCGTCGCGGTGGTCGGCGGTGCCGGACAGGTCGTAGTCGAAGCGGCGCGGGGCGCCGACCGGGTCGCCGTGAACATCGAGCCGCCAGGCGGCCGTGGGGGTCCCCCGCGCGAGCGAAGCCGAGCGTGGGGGAGATCGGCGTTGGTGTCGACGCCGATCAGGCCACCTACCCGGACGGTCTCGTTGCCGTACCGCTTCCCGGACTCGCCCGAGAGCAGCGTCTTCCCTGGTGGAAGCGGTATCGGGTCAGGTATCGGGGCGACCTCGACGTCGTGCTCGTCGTGCATGCCGGGGAGAGTAGCCACAGGCGGACCGCGGCCCGCAGCAGGACCCCCGTCCGCGACCCACAGCCGCCCCCGTCGGACCGCGCCGCGCTCCCCTGCCGACGTCGGGCCGGCAGCGGAGACGATCCGATCCCGCCTTCAGGCGGCGCGCCCGGGGACGGCGACGCGAAGGTCCAGGAGCTGCTGGGTGTGCCTGGGCACATGGTCGTCGGCGAGGCCGTCGATGAGGGCGGCGAGCGGAACCGGCTGGTCCAGCCCAAGGGCGTTGTTCGACAGGAGGAGCGAAGGCACCAGAACCGACGCCGCTCGCTCGCCGAGCAGACCGGCGATGTCACACAGGACGGCGACCTGGCCGCGGAGATGGGCCGCCAGGTCTGCCCTGCCCGAGTGCTCGGCGATGATCCGGTCAAGGTTCCAGGGGTCGAGAGAGACGCGGTTGTCGAACGTCGGGCGCGAACCCGATACGACACTCAGTGCGACCGCGGCGACAGTCGCGTCGACGCTGAGGAGGTGAGCCAGGATCTGATCGGCGTTCCACCCGCCGTCGTGGGCGTCGCCGAGGTCGGGCATGGCCGCGACCTCGAGCAACCTGTCGTAGGCGGCGCGAAGTCCTGTCGTGTCCATGGGCGCTTCCTTTCAGCGAGTGCTTCGTGTCAGTCGGGCCGAGCCGATGGGGGGCCTTGTTCCGGTGACTCGGCGACGCGCTTGATGTGCGCGAGCCGCCGGTCCCAGTCGACCGCGAGCGCGGCCATCCACCGTGCGGCCGCGTCCAGCGCCGCGGACCGCACCGCGTACCGCACCTCACGCCCGACCCGGCTGCCGGAGACCAGCCCCGCGGCGTCCAGGACGGCGAGGTGCTTGACCACCGCCTGCCGCGAGACAGGGAGCCGTTCGGCGAGGGTCGTCGCCGTGGCGGTGCCCTGTTCGGCCAGCAGATCGAGCAGTTGACGTCGCGTCGGATCGGCCAGCGCACCGAGGACGCTGTCGATGTCCTCGGCGGCGCGACCAGGTTGCTCCTCCCTCACGGCGACGGCTGCTCGGCGCGCTTCTTGAGCGCGTCGAGTTCCACGGGCCAGCCCTGGGTGTGGTCCTTCAGATTCCGGCCGCGCAGTTCCCCGGACCCGGCCAGCGCCGCGAACCCGCTCTCCACGACACGCAGCCGCGTCCGGTCGCCTTCCTGGGTCAGCGTGAACTCCACGAGCGTGCTGTTCTCCTCGCGCAGCTCCTCTCCGGGGAACGCGCTGGTCCAGCGGTACGCCAGATACGTCGGCGGCCGGACCTTCTCCACGCGCACCGGGAAGTCACCGTGCTCGGGGTTCTTCGCCACCATCGACTCGCCCTCCCTCGCCACGGTGCCGGGCAGGCTCGCCTTGTCGGCGACCCAGAAGCCGGGTTGGGCCACCAGCGACCAGACCCGCTCCAGGGGAGCTTCGATCAGGGTTTCGCGTTCGATCCGGTCCTCGCTCATGAGGGGACTCCTTCATCGCCACGATCAGATGCAACTCCAGGGTTGCACAACACTCCATAAGGCGCAACCAGAGAGTTGCACTTCGATCGAGCGCCACCTCAGTGGTCCCACGCGATCCACTCACCGCGGGACCGGCACACCTCGCGTCTTCCCTGGTACACGGCCGGCGGTGCGAGCGGATGACGTACGCGCGACGCACCGGTGAGCCCTTCGCCAGGGCACTCGTGCGTCCCGAGATTCCCTGACGGCCGACGCGGGCGGGTTCCCTGACGGCCGGCGCGGGATTCCTTGAACCGCCGCCCCGGCGACGCGGGGGAGCCCACGCCTCGGCGCCGAGCGGTAGTTGCCGCGCGACCGCCGCTGTGGCCCGCGCCGAGCAGGCGGCGTGAGCGGCAAAAGCGCAGGCGCTGTGCTCAGTTCTCCAGACGGACCGGCATCAGCAGGGAGAACGTGTTCTCGTCATCGGGCCGTCGGATCGCGATGGGCGCGATGGGGGCGCCGATCTCCAGGATCAGTCGGTCCCTGGCTCCGGCGGCGAGGGCGTGGAGCAGGAACTCGCGGTTGACGGCGACTTGGTTCTGGTCGTCGTGACCGTCTTCGCCGATGGTCAGTGTTCCGTCGGCCGTCGCGATCAGCAAGCTGAGTTCGGCGGCCGTTTCACCCGGTCCGCTCCCTTCGCTCGTGCGGACGGGACCGGTCTCCACCGCCTCCTGGAAGGCCGCCACATCGACCAGGGCGCGTCGGCCGGCCGGCAAGCGGACGAGACGGCGGTAGTCGGGGAAGTCATGGTCGAGGCATTGGCCGGCGGTCTGCCGGTCTCCGGTCTCCAGTGTCACGCGGCCGCCGTCGACGGCGAGTTGGACGGATTCCTCGCTGCCGATCAAGGCCCGCATCGCGTCGGCGAGCGGCGACGGGACGATGACCTGCACGCGGGTTTCGGCGTGCCCGCCGGTGCCGGCCCGCGCGACGGCCATCCGGTACCGGTCGGTGGCCACGACGTTGAGTGTCTCGCCCTCGATGTCGAAGAGGAGGCCGCCGAGCATCGGCAGCTCCGGGTCGGTACCGGCGGCGAAACGGACCGCGTCCAGCGCGTCGGCGAGTTCCGGCGCGGAGAGGGACAGGCGGACGGCGGTGGTGCTGGGCGAAGTCATGGGTTTCTCCCTGCGTTCGAGGAGTGCTCGGAGCGTGGAGAACTCGTTGCGGGCATCGGACAGTCCCGCCTCAAGACGGCGCACATGCGTCTGAAGCAGCTTGCGCACCAGGTCGGTGTCCGCGCTGGACCAGCCGGCGAGAACCAGCCGGATGTCCGCCAACGGCATGCCGGCCCGGCGCAACCGGGCCAGCAACCGGGCTTCTTCGAGTTGCTCGGTGCCGTACCAGCGGTAGCCGCTCACCGGATCCACCCAGGCGGGGACCAGCACACCACCGCGGTCGTAGAACCGCAGGGCGCTCACGCTCAGTCCGCTGTCGCGGGCCATCTCGCCGATGCTGCGCATCTCGCTCTCCACACCCGGAACCCTGAGCCCTCGGCCATGTCGAGGGTCAACCCCGGTCACGCTCGGGCGGTCCTCGATCAGGCCGGGCAGTCGGCCGCCGTTTCGGCCGTACCCCAGCGGATCATCAGGTAGTGGGAGCCGCCCCTCTGGACCACGGCATAGCGGGAGTACGGCCAAGCGCCGCCCGCGCTGTCCTTCTGTTTCACCAGAGCCCGGCATGCCTCGCCCGCCGCCATGTCCGCCCAGGTCGCGATCTGCCCCTGGTTCCAAGTGCCGTAGTCCGACCACACGTACATCGCCGAGCCTCCCGGGTCGAAGCCCAGTTTGAGTTCCGCGTTGCCGAGCGGGTGATCGGTGCCGAGTGTCGTCCGCATCCCGTTCGTCCGCTCGATGATCCTCCTGGTCGCGCGGTCCGCGACGTTGATCTCATCGCTGTCGGTACTGGGGACCATGGCCTGGCCGAGGCCCTGTTCGTCCGGTTGCCAGCCGAGGTCGGCGTCGGACGCCTGCCCGGTGTCGTTGCCGGCGGCCGACGCGCACCGCGCGTTGCTGAGGAAGTCGTCGTCCCAGGTCACCCGCGGGTCATGGCCCGTCGCTTCCTTCACCATGACATAGGTGCGGTACGGCAGTTCCGGGTGCAGGCGCAGAACGGCCTCCCTGAGCGTCCGGCACAGCAGACCGGCGACCTTCGTCTCCGCGTACGTCGTTCCCTGCTCGTCGGAGGAGAGCCGGTACGAGAGGTAGACCTCTCCGCGCGACGCGTCGAACCGCACGGATACCGGGGCGAATTCGACACCGTCGCCCAGTTCCTGGACGAGAGCCCCTTGGTCGTGCAGGACGGCACGTGCCACGTCGTGCTCGCCCTCGCCCCGTGCCGACCGCGCCTCGGCCCAACTCTCCGCGCTTGCCGGGCCGTTGCCCGACGCCTGCTTCCGCTTCGCCGCCGTGCCGGCTTCCCTGCTCGCCTTCGCGGTCGCCGTGGACGACCGCGGGGATCGGGGCGAGGAGGAGGCGGGAGCGGAAGTCGCGTTCGAGCTTACGTGACGGCCGCCCTCCGTCCTGCCGGGCATCAGGGCCACCACTCCGCCGACCAGGCCCCCGATGACCGCTGCCGCGACGACGACCATGCCCGCCCACGGCCTTCGCGGACGTCTCGCGGGCTGTGGCCACACCGGATCGTTCGCGTGGGGTACGTCCCAGACGGCCGTGACCATGTCCTCGGCGCGCGTGAACAACCTGTCGGCTCGCATCACTTGGGTGACCTGGGAGCCCAGAAGTTCGAAGCACTCCTCGGCGGCGTCGGCGGCCGAGGGACGGTCCCCGGGTTCCTTGGCCAGCGCCCCCCGCACGGTCCCGCGCAGGGGCGCGGGGACACCGTCCAGGTCGGGTTCACCGGACATCACGCGGAGCGCGACCACGTCGGGTGTGCCGGTCCCGAAAGGCGTTCTTCCGGTGGCCGCGTAGGCGACGAGCGCTCCCCAGGCGAACATGTCGCCCGCGGGCCCGGCAGCGCCGGTGCGGTACCGCTCAGGGCTGATCCAGCCCGGGGTACCGGTCATGACTCCGGTCCGGGTGACACTCGTGCCGTCGGCGGCGTGCGCGATTCCGAAGTCCAGGACGCGGGGGCCGGAGGGCGTGAGGATGACGTTCTGCGGCTTCACGTCGCGGTGCACCACGCCGGCGGCGTGGACGGCGGCCAAGGCCTGCGCGGTGGCTGCCGCGAAAGCGTACAGACTCGCTCCGGCGAGCCGTCCCTGGGCGAGCACCTGCTGGTTCAACGTCGGTCCGGCGACGTACTCGGTGGCCAGCCAGGGGTTTTCGGCGTTCGCATCAGCGGTGAGCAGGGGGATCAGGTACGGGTCGGTGACACGGGAGGACAATGCCACTTCGCGCCTGAAACGGGCCCTGAATTCGGGCACTTGGGCCTGCGCGGGGTGAATCACCTTCACCGCCACGCGCGTTCCGTCGGGGGCTACTCCGGCGTGGACGGTACCCATGCCTCCGGCGCCGAGACGACCGATGATCCGGTACGGACCTATTCGGGAGGGATCGCCGGCATGAGCCGGCTGGACTCTTCCGGAGGATCCGGCTTCGCTCACTGATGGTTCCTTCGTGCGGGACTGAACGTTGGAGCAGGCGGAGATGTGACAGGTGGCCGGGGCGAGTCGGGGTCCCGGCAGAATGCCCCAGCAGGCCTTTCGGGGCGCTTTCCCGTCCGGATGTTATGCGCTGACCCGCCTCCTGGATAGAGAAACCCCTGACCAGACGGTGTGCTCTCGCGTGCCGCGTGACGACGCGCTTGCGGACCGTGTCGCGGGCCCGGCACGTCCACGGCCGTCCCCCGGCCCCGATCCGTAAGACTGCCGTCCAACTGCCTTACCACGTCTCCTTGTTACGGCCATCGCCTCCGGCGGACGCACGGCCGCCCGGAGCGGAACCATCGAGTGCCCGGAGCAAAGCCATCGGCCGGCCGAGCCGAACCAACGGGCAGCCCGAGCAGGTCCACAGTCCGGCCCGAGCAGAGCCATCGCTCGGCCGTGCGGCGAAGCCGAGGCCGACCGAGCGGTGCCCGTGGTTCCCCGGGCGGGGACAGGGCCGGCGACTGTCGTGCTGCCCGTGAACCGGTCCCGGTCGACAATGGACGTACGGCGGGGAAGGGCCCGGGGAGGCGCTGAGGAAGGAACATCCATGCCGAAGCGGCCCCCCTCCCCCGGTCGCGTACGGGCCGCGCGGCAGTCCGCGCGTGTCACGGTCGCGTCCGCCACGGGCTTCTACTCGGCCCTGTACCTGCTGGACCAGCCGGTCGTGGCGGTCTACGCCCTGTTCGCGCCGATCGCGCTCGGCGTCCTCTCGCCTGTCCCCGGCGGCGGCCGGGACCGGGCGCGTACCGTCCTGTGCGTGCTGCCGGTCGCCGTGGCACTGACCGCCCTCGGCACCGCTCTCGCCGTGACGACCGCCTCCGCCGTCGCGGGGATGCTGGTGATCGGCTTCACCGTGTCCTTCGCCGCCGCGTACGGACCGGCCGCGGCGAGTACCGTCCCGGGGCTGCTGCTCTTCTACGTGCTCGCGTGCTTCCCGCCGTACGCGCCGGAGACCTTGCCGCAGCGGCTAGTCGGCCTGCTCACCGGGATCACCCTGCTGGTCCTGTGCGAGCTGCTGCTCCTGCCCGCCCCATCTGCTCAGCCGTACCGTGCGCGGATCGCCGCCGCCCTGGATCTCGCGGCCGCTTCGGCGCTCGCGGCCGCTCAGGGCCACCGCCACGATCCCGGGCGGGCACGGCGTCTGCGGGAGGAGGGGCTGACCCTGCGCCTGTCGCAGGCGCCCCCGGCTTCGCGCCCGACCGGGGCGGGCCGCACCGACCGCGGACTGGCGCAGGCCGGAGCCGCGACACGGCGTGTACTGGACCAGCTGGCCCGGATGGCCGAGCGGCCGGAGTCCGCGTCGGCCGGCGATCCGCCCTCCGAGGGGCTGCTGCGCGGTGTCGCGGCCGGGTGCGCCGCGACGGCGGAAGCTCTCCGTGGCGCGCGGGCCGTGCCGGGACCCGAGGCCCTCGAGGAGATGGTCGCCGACTTCGTCGCCGTACGCGGACGTCCGTCAGGCACCGGGCTCGACACGGATGCCAAAGCGTCGCAGCGGCTGCTGGAATGCCGGTCCGACCTGCTGACCACAGCGGCCTCGGCCCTGACCGTTCAGGCCGCAGTGGCCGTGGCGATCGGCGGGCGCCGCGACTCGGCGGGACTGCCGCCCGAGCAGTTCTGGTACGCCGAGCCACCCACGACACGGCTTCTGTGGATGCGGCTGACGGGCAATCTCACGTTGCGCTCGGTCCTGTTCCAGAACGCCGCGCGCACGGCCCTCGGGCTCGGTCTGGCCCGTCTCGTGGCCGGAGCCCTGGAGCTCTCGCACGGTTTCTGGGTGCTGCTGGCCGTGCTGACACTGGGCCGCACGACCGCTGGAGCGACCTGGTCCACCGTGCGCTCGGCGGCGGTCGGCACACTGGTGGGCGCGCTGGCCGCCGGGGTGCTGATCTTCGAGGCGGGCGGCACCGTCGACGTGTACGCCGTCATGCTCGTTCCGGCGATGTTCGTGGCCTTCTCCGTGGGGCCGATCGCGGGACCGGCCTGGGCGCAGGGGCTGTTCACCCTGGTCGTCTCCGCCGCCTTCAGCCAGCTCGCTCCGGCCACCTGGCGGCTGGCGGAGACACGGCTGCTCGACGTCCTGGCGGGCTGCGCGATCGGGCTGATGTGCGGCGTGCTCGCCTGGCCCGCCGGAGCCCGCGCCGAGGTTCGACGCAGTGTGGCGGAGTTGCTGCGCGCGGTGGCCCCCCTGGTGCAGGTCACCGTGGTCGCCGCGGTCTGCGCGTCCGGCACGTCCGACGCGTCCGGCGATCCACGTCCTCGGGACGGTGCGGCCGAGGAGGCGCTGCGACTGGCACGGCACCGGCTCCGCATCGCTGAGGGCGCCTACGCGCAGTACCGGACGGAGGGTGGCAGGGATCCCGTCGACGGCGGACCGGACTGGCATCTGGCGCTCAACTGCGCCTCCCACGCGGAGATCGGATCCCACTGGCTGCCCCGGCAGGCGTACGGTCCCGCGCCGCCCGACGCCGTCCGATGGGCGCGGGAGTCGGTCGGGCAACTGGCCACGGCGATGGACCGGGCGGCCGCGTTCCCGCCAGGTGGCGTACGGGCACGGCCGACGCCGCTTCCCCCCGAGGTCGTCTCCGCGGCCCCGGCCCCCGTACTGCCCGCGCTGATCGACATCGACAGCTGGCTTCAGACCCTCGCGGCGGAGCTGACGGCGATCGGCGGGCGCGGTCCGGACGGGCCGACGTCCCCGGTCCAGGACGGCGGAACGGAACCGGCAGGCGCAAACGAAGCCACGGCCCGTACGGGACGGTGAACCGGACGGACGCGAACTGGACGGACCCTGAACCCGGCGGACCGTGATCCGCCGGGTGGCGATCGGGCGGGACGGTGATCCAGCCGCGCGAGGATCCGGCGCGACGGTGATCAGGCCGGGCGGCCACCCGATGGAGGACCCGATGGAGGGGAACCAGGCCGGTGACGTCTCAGGGCTCGCGTCCGATGAAGGCGAGCAGGCGAGTCTGCACGTCAGCGGTCTCGGGGACCTCGACCCGTGGCCCGTACTGCCCGCTCATGCGCAGCACGTCGTCGAGCGGCAGCATCCCGTCGAGCAACTGGGCGCACTTGCCGGGGTCGAGGCGCTCCTCCTGGCCGCTGGCCCGCGCCAGGTCCCAGGTGTGCATGAAGACGTCGGCGGTGTAGAAGCGGTCGACCGCCTGGTCGAGCGGGACCTCTCCGATGTGCGGGTTCGACAGCGTCTTGTGCGCCGTGGCCGGATCGTCGAGGAGGGCCTGCACCCCGTCGCTGTGCACCGTCCAGGCCTTCACCGGGTCGTCGTCCACCGAGGGCCCCTTCGGCAGTTCGACTCCGGCGCCCGCCTTCACGAAGTCCGGGAACCATTCGACAAGGTGGCGCACCACGTCCCGGGCGACCCAGCCCTCGCACGGGGCGGGGTTGTCCCATGCCCCGGGACGCACTCCGCGCACCCGGTCAGTGAAGACCCCGGCGACGGTGCGGTGCTCATCGGCTGCGCTCGTCATGATCTCAAGCCTTCCGTTGTCGGTCCGTCATTGTGCGTTGCCGCTCGTGCGTTGCCGCTCCGGCGGCCGCCGAGCAGTTCGTCGAGGCGTTCATGGCCTTCGCGGACGCCGCGTCGCATGCCGCTTCTGATCATCGCGTCGCGGGCCTCGACGGAGCCCATGAGGGAGGTGGTGGTGACCCGGGTGCGACCGCCGAGGTCCTCGAAGACGGTGGTCTCCAGGCTGACGCCGTCCGGGAAGCCGTCGTAGGCGAAGGTCTGCACGATGCGCTCGTCGCGACGCACCTCGTGGAACACCCCGCGGAAGCCGTACTCCGTCCCGTCGTCCTCGCGATGCGTGTAGCGGTACGAGCCACCACTGCGCGCCTCGTAGACGTCGATCCGCATCGTGAGGCGGCGCGGGCCGAGCCACTGGACGACGAGATCAGGATCGGTGTACGCCCTGAACATGGTACGCAACATCGGGGTACTCCCACAAGCAGGCTCCCTGCCTGCGTTTTTGCAGGTCAAGGGCTGTTTCTGAACCCTATAACGAGTCGCACGTTCGGGCAGCTTTCCCCAGGTTTTACAGGATTCATGCTGACCACTTGCTGACTTTCCTGACGCATCGTCAGGCGACTGCAGGAGTGCTTCGCCTGCTCTCCCGGACCCCGCCACAGCGACGGCCCAAGCCTACGCAGCACCCTTCGAAGGGCGTCCGTGATCACCACCACTCGGGCAACCTGGGCACGATGGTCACGAGCGAGGCGGTCGAGCCACACGCCCCCAAGGGGCAGCCGACCCAAGCCCTTCCGTTTCACCGAAGAGCAGGCTCCCATGTTCATCAAGGAATCTCAGTGGCCAAAGGGCACGGCAACATAGCAGCGGCCCGCCGGTTGGCCAAACCGGCGATTCTCATGACCATAGCTATAGCTCGTCCGGTGACTCTTGGCGGTGACACAGGGCGGGCGTCAAGGACGTCTGGAATTCAGCCAGAGCAAAAGCGCGAGCAGATGCCGCGATCAGGCTCAGGCCAGCCTCAAGGAGCCATCTTGCCCGTGGAACCGCAGTCGCAGACCCGCACCGATATCAACTCGTCGCGCAGGCACCCTAGCGTCGAATCCGTACTTATGGATACTACTGAGGTCGCTGCGATGCTCAACATGTCCACGAGCTGGGTCTACAGGGAGGCTTCGAAACTGGGCTTGAAGGGTTACAAGCTCGGCCGAGGCAGGAACGCTAAGGTCCTTTACAAGAGAGCTGAGATCTTCAAATGGCTGGAGCAGCAGAAGGTCCATTAGAAATGGAACCAGGGTTCACACCACCAAATCTGTTCCAGCATGCGACCTCCGACTCATCAAACGAGTTGGGCGCAGGTCTATTGAGGGCCTGGCCCACTTACAGTTTTGTATGGATCGGGTCCATCATCGCCACGGAGCCCATCACCGTAGACCTGCCTGCCTCTCCCGGCACATATTTTCCCGCGTCGGCGCCGTACGGCCGGGCGTATCTGGCACGGCGTGGCCTTGCTGGATCAAGAACCCGCAAGCCACCCTCGCGCCAGACACCCTCAAAAGATCTTCACCCAACGAGGTCTCCTTGAATCCCCGGAAGAACTACTGTGCACTTCGTCGGCGTCCGAATCAGCGCGCCCATCCTCATCCCGCGCCCACAGCCACCCGCACGGAATTGCACAGCAGATTCGACCTGCGGCTCAAAACTCAAACACACCGGTGTTGGTCCGCCCCTTCAGAAGAACTTCGTCGTCTGACCATGCGCGGCGATACACGCATGGCCAGAGTGCGTCTGGTCGGGGCTCGGCTTGATGTGCTACAGAATTCCGGTCCAGTGCCACGGCTTGGGCGCCGTCCGGCCACGGAGGCAGTCGACTCGGTACTGCGCCTCGGCTCGCCACTGCGGTCGGGTCGCTGCGTGCTGGGCCGCGTACGTCGTCATGCGCAACTCTCGGGCACCGGCCAGGAGTTCGTAGCCCTCCCACCGGGTGACGTCCATGCCGTACTCGGCGCAGAACTCGGCGTATTCCTCCTCGGTCACTGCGCCCGTAGTCGTTGTCTTGAGGGCCGTTGAGACGAGGTCCCATTCCGGCGGGCCGATGGAAACGCGTTCGAAGTCCATGAGGACCGGGCCGTTGGCAGTGCGGGCGACGTTGCCGACCCACGCATCGCCGTGGACCACGCAGTCGGGCCGCCCGTCCGGGCGCTGCTCCCACTGTTCCGTCAGCTCCTTGAGCCGTCCACGTAGCCAGTCGCGGTCGTCCTCGGTCAGTGAGGTCGCCGCGGTGATGCGCTCGGAGACGCGTACGAACGGGTCCAAGCGCCCCAGCGGGAAGTCGGGGAGACGTAGGGGATGCAGTCGCTTCAGTAGCTGCACGACGTCTTTGACGGAGCCGTTCTCGTGCGGCGGCAGTTCTTCCCAGAACGTCACCGGCTGGCCTGCGGCCTCCACGGGCTGGTCAACAGGCAAGGCGCGTACGGCAGGAACCGCGTTGTCCGCGAGCCAACGGGCCACCTGCACTTCCCTGACGGCCGCGTGTTGCTGCCCCGGCCTGGCGATGCGTGCGATCACGCCGCCCCCGGGGAGCCGCCATATCTCGTTCTCGGCGATGCGGACGGGCTCAGCGCCCGCCGCATCGAACCCGGCGGCCGCGCAGGCCTCCGTCAAGACCGCGGAAGGTGTGACCGAGATCGTCATTCCTTCAACGTAGCGCTGATCCGCTCGCGCAGGTACACGGCCTCTGACAGGCGCCGGTGCCGGGCCGAGAAGCGGCTGAGCTCCTTGAGGTCGTCGGCCGCGCGCTGCGAGGTCAGTTGGCCGGCGTCGTCCAGAGCCCGGTGGCCGACAGCGGCGGCACGCAGCGGATCGCCCTTGGCCATCAACAGACTTGCCAGTTTCGTTCCGGATATCGCCCGGGATCGGGCATAACCGTCGCCGTGGCCGGAGATCGCGATCTCGAACCGGCGCTCTGCCTGGCCGGGATCCTGGTCCTTGAGGACCGAGAGATCGAACAGCGCGTGAGCACTGTCCCCGTGGTGCTGCGCCTCGTCGTAGTACGCCATCCACGGCGGATCGTCCGCCGGGTTCCGTTTGGCGAAAGCGTCGTCGGCCGCTCCCACTGCGGCAAGTGTCCCGCCGACGTCGCCCATCTTCGCGAACGCTCGCGCCCGCGCACTGTGCAGCATGGCCTGAATGGTCGGCGTGAGGCGGTCCGCTCGTACGAGGCCCTTCTCCGCATGCGTCAGTCCGGTGTCCGGGTCGCCGATCCAGATCTCCTGACGCGCGAGGAAGCTGTACACCTTGGCGCGAAGCGGCCAGTCGTTCGCCTCCTCCGCACAGTCGGCAGCGATTTTGAAGGCCACCCGCGCATCGTCGTGGGCGTACGAGTCGAAGTGGCTGGCGCCGACCACGATGCCCAACCGCGCGACCGCCGCGTACAACTGGGCGTTGAGCTGATCCGGGCAGGGAACCGCCAGCAGTCCGGCAGCCCACTGCATGGCGCGGCCAGCCAGGACCCCGACCAGGCCACCACCACCTTGCGCGTTGTCCCGGCGGTGCAAATCGTCCGCAACGCTCAGCACCTGCCCAATGTCCTTGGAACGGATCCATGCAGGAAGCTTCGGCGGCGCTGACGGTGCAACCAGAGCAGCAAGGTCTATCGAGGCGACGGCAGCGACGCTACTGCCCGCCAGAAAGGCGCGACGGTCCACTTCAGTGCTCCCAGACGGCAGTGATGTATCTCTGCCCAGGATGCGGCCTTGATGAGCCTGAACGGTGCCCCCAACTACCCGGCGGGCACCCTTTTCCGTTTCACCCGCGGGAATTTCCGCTTCGACGTAGACCATGCCCCAGGAGCGCGCGAGCACTCCACCGGTGTCGAGCATGTCGTCGAGCTGCTCCGCCAAGTCTCTCCGGCAGGTAGCGATGCCCTTCTCGATCTTCTCCAGGAGAGACGGGCTGACCTGGACTAATGGTCCCAACGTAGAAGCTGTGTAACCCCGTTGCTTGCGCCAGTACCGGACCTCGTGCCCGAACCAGTCGCGGGGTGACGCGTCTGGCGTCAACGGCTTCTCAGGTCGTGGCATGACGGTTTCCCCTAGGTCCCGAAACGGAAAAACGACGTTTCCGCTTCCGCATCTGCACGTGGCGACTTCGGCCTGCCTCAATGGTTGCTGACCGATTCCGCACCAGTACACACCGCAGCCGGAACTCTCCGGCGAGGTTTCGCCAGAACGAATTGGATCTCGGATGGCCATCCTCCTTGCACCCCTCCACGACCCGTCCGAGGTGCGTGCGCGCACGCAGAGCAGCGCGGGCATGCTGGAGATGGACCAGGACGTGACGCCGTTCTCGGTGCACATCACGCGAAGCATCGTCGGGGACCACTTGAAACTGTGGGGGCTGGAGGAACTCGCCGAAGGCGCATGTCTCGCCGTGTCCGAGCTGCTCACCAACGTCTGGCAGCACACCCAACCCGGCAGTTCCGGACAGCGGATCGCTCAGCTCACTCTCACCCGCACGCCGGACGGTGTAACGCTCTGTGTGCATGACTCGGACCCCACTCTGCCCGGAAGCACGAGTGCCAACGACGGCCAGGAGAGCGGCCGGGGCCTGTGGCTCGTCCAGGCACTCGCGCACCGATTCGGAGTCTCGCCATCGCCCAGCGGCGGTAAAGACGTGTGGCTGATCCTCGTCAAAGTCACCGCTACAGACTCGGCGAAGGCGTCCGCCTCCCGGCCCCGCGGACTTCCTGCGGTGGTCGCACGATGACCGATGGACCTTCCCCTCCTGCTATGCAGCGTCATTCCCCCTGATCGGCCGGCGGGCCGCAGAAACGGCCTTGGCTCCCCCAAGAACTAGGGCAGCAACCTCCTGTAGCCCGGCGGCTCCTCCACTCCGTTTTGAGGACACCAACCCCCATGTCCCTTTTACCCACCCTGGTTGCGCAGTCAGCTGGACCTTCATCCGTGTACTCGGAGGTGCGTTGATGCCCACCGAGGTTACGGACCTGATCATTCACTCCGCTGGCCGGGACCATGAGCTGCGTCTCGCCATGGAAGACCTGCAACTGGACCGGTGGCTCGCAGCCCAACAACTCCTTCAAAGCACCGGAACGAACTGGGAGTTACGAACGTCGCGCAGCCAGGTCCTGGCCGTTGGCGCCGCCAAGAGCCACGCTGTTGAAGCATGGCGGGACGAGCAGCCCACGAATGTGGATGCGCTGATGATGTGGGCCCGGGTACTGACCCAGCGGGCGCTCCACGCCTTCCACGTCGGCGTACGCGGTGAGGAGCTGCGCCGTGTGACCTATGCGGCAGACCAGGCGTGCAGGACCGCAGCCAAGCAATGGCCGGCGGATCCGGTGCCGGGTGTCTGCCTCCTGGCCCTGGCTCAGACCGACGTGGACCCGTCATGGCCGCACTCCCCGCTGAACTGGGTAGAGCACAGAGACGGATTCCTGCCGCCGGGGCCGTGGAAGCTGCTGAACTGGGTCCACGCCCGTGATCCGTACAACCGGGAGGCCTACCACCGGGTCCTGCAGGTCTTGCAGGCCCGCGGGGCGGGTGACCTGGACTTCGCATTGTGGGTGGCCACCTCAGCGCCCGCTGGCACTGCGGTGACGCTGCTGCCCCTGTACGCGTTCGTCGAGACCTACCGACGCGCCATCGCACGAAGCCAGACCACCAGCGTGATCGCCTTCTGGGCCACCGAGGAGAAAGCGCACTATGCCCGCCGGGGCCTTGAGTGGTGGTTCAACGCACTGGAACCGGCACCATCCGGCAAAAGGCCGCAGCCGCGCGACTCGCGCACCCATTCGCTGGCGGATCTGAACCATCTCGGATTTGCCCTCAACGCGACGGGCGTAGGAAGGGCTCGGGAGGTCTTCAACGCTATCGGCCGCTATGCCACCCCTGCGCCGTGGATCCATATGGGCACGAACCCCGCGTGGTGGCAGGACGATTTCCGCTCCGCACGCGGCAGATCCCTCAGCGGTCGCCGATGAGCATTCGGGCACCCCTGCCTGGTCATACCCGGCAAACCCTGTCCCAGCCCCGCTTCAAGCAGAGGATTTCCCATTGTCTTCGAGACGAGCACATGCACGCGTTGACCTTGACGATGATGCCGCACTGCGTGCGCATGGCTACAAGCCCGAACTGTCCCGCCGGATGGGAGGGTTCGGCAATTTCGCGATCAGTTTCAGCGTGATCTGCATTCTGGCCGGCGGCATGACCCTGTTCGGCTACGGCATGAACACCGGCGGCCCCGCCGTCATGATCTGGGGCTGGGTCGGCATCGGCGCCATGACCTTACTTCTGGGGATGTGTCTGGCCGAGGTGACGTCCGCCTACCCCACCTCCGGCGGCCTCTACTACATGGCCCACCGTCTCGGCGGACCCCGCTGGGCCTGGGTGACCGGCTGGCTCAACCTCCTCGGCCTGCTCGGCGCCATCGCCGGTATCGACTACGGCTGTGCCCTGTTCGTCGGCGCGTTCGCCAACCTCCAGTGGGGCCTGACGCCCACGCCGGAGACAACGGTCCTGATCTTCGCGGGCATCCTGGTCCTGCACGGCATGCTGAACGCGGCCGGGGTCCGCCTGGTCAATGTCCTCAACAGCATCTCCGTGTGGTGGCAGCTGTTGGGCGTCGCGCTGATCGTCGGGACGCTGACCCTGGCACCGGCCCACCACCAGTCCGCATCCTTCGTACTCGGGCACGTCAACAACGGCACCGGATTCTCCAGCCCCCTCTACGTGGCCGCCCTCGGCTGTCTCCTCGCCGCATACACGTTCTGCGGCTACGACGCCTCCTCCCACCTGTCGGAGGAGACCACCGGGGCGCAGATGGCGGCGCCCCGCGGCATCGTCCGCTCGATCGCCTGGTCCTGGGCGGCCGGTTTCGTCCTCCTGGCCGGCCTGCTGTTCGCCATCCAGGACTACGACGGCACCCTCGGCACGAGCACAGGCGTCCCCCCGGCACAGATCTTCATCGACGTCCTCGGCACCGGCATGGCCAAGGTGCTGCTGCTTATCGTCATCATCGCCCAGCTGTTCTGCGGGAACGCCGAAACCGCTGCCGCCTCCCGCATGGTCTACGCGTTCTCCCGCGACGGGGCGCTGCCGTTCTCCGCGAACTGGCGGCGCGTCAGCCACCGCACCCGCACCCCGATCGCCGCGGTGTGGCTTTCCGCTGGAGTCGCCCTGCTCCTCGCGCTGCCGAGCCTGTACTCGCCGACCGCGTACGCCGCGGTCACCGCGATCAACGTCATCGGAATCACCCCGGCCTACGCAATCCCCGTCTACCTCCGGCTGCGCGCCGGCCACCGCTTCCGGCCCGGTCCCTGGAACCTCGGCGGCTGGAGCCGCCCCCTCGGCCTGCTCTCCGTCCTCTACGTGATCATCCTGACCGTCGTGTTCTGCCTGCCCCAGACCTCTCCAATCACCACGGAGTCGTTCAACTACGCAGGCGTCGCACTGGCTGTCGTCCTGCTGCTGGCCTGGATCACCTGGATCACCAAGGGCAGACGCGACTACAAGGTTCCTCCGCTCGGCTCCGCCGCCCAGAACGCCGCCCTTGCCTCAGAGGTCCTGTGATGACCGACGAGATCGACGACACCCCGGCCCGTGACAGCCTCGGCAAGCTCGTCCAGGACCACAAGATCGACACAGTGATGCTCGGCGTCCCGGACCTGATGGGCCGTCTCAAAGGGAAGAGCTTCGACGCCCGGCACTTTCTCGCACGGCTTCCCACCCGGTCCGAGATGTGCGCCTACATCCTGGCCTCCGACGTCGACATGACTCCCCTGGACGGCTTCGGGCTCACCGGCTGGCACGACGGATACGGCGATCTGGCAGTCCACCCCGACTTGACCGCTGTCCGGCGCCTGAGCTACCTCCCCGGTACCGTCCTCGTCTTCGGCGACGCCCACCGGCACAACGGCCACCGCGTCCAGGTGGCACCCCGGCAGATGCTGCGCCGACAGCTCAAGCGCCTCTCCGACCTCGGGTGGGAGGCCCGTGTAGGTATCGAGAGCGAGTTCCTGCTCTACCGCGGCAGCGCCGACCGTATCCGCCGAGCGGAATACCGCGGCCTGACGCCCGTGTCGCCCCACAACCTCGACTACGCCCTCGACCATCCTCCCGCCCTCACCGCGTTCTTCGGCGACCTTAGGCACGCGCTGCACCACGCTGACGCACCGGTCGAGGCCATCAAGACGGAAGGCGCGCCGGGGCAGATCGAGGTCACGTGGCCGTACGGCGATCCGATGCGTGCCTGCGACACGTACACCGTTCACAAGCACGCCGTCCGCGCCGTCGCCGCGACGCACCGCATGACTCCCACGTTCATGGCCGCCCCCGAGACCGGCGTCGGCTCCGGCCTGCACTTCCACGTGTCCCTGTGGCGCAACGGCGAGCCGGCGTTCGAGACGGCGCCCGGCGTCGATCTCCCCGAAGTCCTCCGCCAGTCCATTGCCGGACTCCTCAACGCATTGCCCCAAATGGCGCCGCTCTACGCCCCGTTTCTCAACTCCTACAAGCGATACCGGCCCCAGTCCTTTGCGCCGGTCAACTACACGTGGGGGTTCGACAACCGCAGCTGCGCCGTCCGCGTCGCGGGCCACCACGAAGACACGCGCCTTGAAATCCGGCTCGCAGGCGCCGACGCCAACCCCTATCTCGCCCTCTCCGCTGTGCTCGCGGGCATCTTTCACGGCATCACGGAAAAGCCCAAGCTCCCGGACCCCTGTGCGGGAGATGCCTATGAGCCTGGTCCGCTTCCACAGCCGGTGCCGCGCTCCCTGGCCGAAGCTACGGCCAGCTTCGCCGGGGGAGCACTCGCCACGCGTGCCTTCGGTCCGTCCGCGGTGCAGCACTACGCCCGTGCTGCCTGCGCCGAGATTGAGGCTGTCCACGGGAAGGTCACGGACGTGGACCGGACAAGGGGATTTCTCCATGCCTGACCTCCTGGCTACGAACCTGCGCCGGATGGCCCGGTCAGCCAACGAATTCCATCAGCGCCTTCACGCGATCCAGTGCCCTCAGGAGATGACCTGATGTTGGGTTCCCTGCTTCCGTACGGCCCGCGCGCCCCGTTGAGAGAGACATATCGCTCCATGCCTTCCACCGCAGCCGGACCGGCCGTAATCCCGTACGTCACCCAGCGGTTAGGAGAGGAGGCGGCGCCCGACAATCTGGTCATCAGGCGCACCGTGCCGGGCCGTAGCCGACTCCACTACCTCGACGAAGACCCCCAGGATCGCGACCCCCGGGGTGTGCTGTACGCGCGGGTCGGCTGGAATCCGCTGGGCGAGGACGGGATGCCGACCGGGGAACCCGAGTGGAGGTTCATGCACCCGCACCGGCAGATGATGACCATGCAGATGCTTCGGTGCCAGGTGTGCACGCAGCCCGCCAGGACGAAGATCGGCTTCATCTTCCTTGCGGGGCCCAGGGACGAGGACCCCACCCGGGCGGAGATCCTGACGAATCAGCCTCCGGTGTGCGCCCGGCACGTGCGCACCGTTGCAGCGCTGTGCCCGCACATGGAGAAGGAACCGATGGTGTTCCTCGCCCAGAGCGCCCCCATGTACGGCGTGGGCGGAGTGCTCTACGGCCGCCTCGCCCGCGGGGGTCTGCACGTCGTTGCCCGACCCGACGTCGCTGTGCCGTACGGAAACCCTGACCTGGCCACATTCCTCGCCTCGCAGATGATCCGCCGGCTCAAGAGCTTCCGCGTCCTCGGCGTGGACGAGCTTCTTAGGGAACTCGCGTTGGCCGCATAAACCCCTGCCCGGTGGCCCGGGAAAACCGTCCGTGCCCAGGCCACCGGGCAGGCCGTACGCCCAGAGCAGGAGGTCCGTGACGCCGCACGCGGGTTGCTCCGGCCGGGGTACGACAACACTCCGCGCTGCCCGGGGCCTGGACGCCCAACAGGACCGCGCCGCCGACGAGGAGGCACTTTCGCTGAGGTCATCGGCGGCGGGCAGTCGGACGGCGGCCGCCGCGGCATGGTGAACCTCCCCGGCCCGTGAGCCGCCCGCACCTTCGCACTTCGTCTCAGAACCCATGTCCAGACATCCATCAGCCTCGGCTCACAGCGGGCTGATGCCCACCGACAACCGTGTAGTGGCCAGGCCGTCGACGGCCTGGTACTCCACCAGCTCCGGCCTTTCACCCAACAGGCAGCCCTTCAGCTCCCTGCCAGTTTCGCCGGCCAAAAACGGATCGCGGCCGCGCCCGGCGATGCGCCCCGCCTTACCGAAACATGCCACCGGCTTCCGCTGCCGTTGGTTCTGATCGGCGCCTGCTTGGCCTCCGCCGACATCACTCCGTCACGGCCTTCGCCGACGCCCCGGCCCGCCGTGCATCTCCCCTTCACACCGACCCTGAGGACCCCACGCAGATGATCACGAACACGGCGCTCGACGAGACGTACCAGGACCTGGAGGAGGAGACCCAGTGCATCTACCGCTGGCTGGGCCTGCTTCCGGTCGCCGACGCCGACCCGGACAAGATCGCCGCAGTCTGTGAGCTGCCGTGGGGGCGGGCAAAGTGGGGGCTGGAGGTCCTGGCTGAGGAGCAGCTCTTGGAGGCGCTGGAGGAACAGGGGTCCCGCGTCCGCTACCGGCTGATCCCCGCCGCACGCGACCACGCCCGGTCGCTGGCTGTGCGGCACGATCCGGAGGACGACCTGGTCCTTGTGTTGCGCCGGCTCTGTGAGTGGGTCTTGGCGATCTCCACGCAGGCCCAGCTTCGGCTCACCCCTGCCCAGGCGGCTCTCCGGCGGTCGCCGATGGACACGCTGCCAGCCGTTGAGCCGCCTTTCGACGATGGCGCCAGCGCTCTGGCCTGGCTGGAGTCGTACGAGAGCAGCATCCTGGACATCCTGCGTGCGGTGCAGACAGCGCACTGGGACGAGATGGTCTGGCAACTCGTCGACAACTTCTGGCCGTTGTTCCTGCGCCGGCACCCCTACGAACTGTGGGCTGCCGCCCACGAGATCGGCGTCGCCGCAGCACGCCGCGCCCACAACGGCGCGGCCGTACAGCAGCTTCAGTGCCGTGGACGCGGAGCGCGTCCGGCGGCGATTGGAATAGGCACGATGAGCAGCAAAGCTGGCCGAACAGGCCGGGCGGCAGGCCAATAGTGTCTCGTCGGCACGGATCGGAGCAGGCGCGTCCCGCAGCGCCCAGGGTTCCCGGCGCAACCGCACGAGGGTTCTCGCCCAGCCGGTCCGAGACAGGCATGCGTGGACTAACGGACACTCAGGTCCCGGGGACAGACGCATGAGCGGGACGGCGTCAGTTCGCGGCGCATCGAAGAAGAGGAACGGCGACCTCGAACGGATCGTGCTGGATGAGCTCAAGTGGTCGATCTCGGGTTTCGCCAAGAGGATCCGCGAGCGCTGCGCAGCCATCGGCCATCCCCGATCGGTGAGCACGAGCACGGTGTCGCGATGGTGCGCTGGCGCGCAGCCGGGGCCGGATCTGGCGGCTGCCGCTTGCTACGTCCTGGCCCGGGCGTGCAAGCGTCAGGTGACCCCGGAGAGCCTGGGGTGGCCGTCCGAGGACATGGATGTCGCCGAGCAGGCGCTCCAGTACGGCGACCTGAGACACGCGGTGCGGATGCTGCGGCGTCTGTGGCAGATGGACGCCGTGCCCAGAAGTGCGGCGGTGCGGAGGATGCCGTTCGCCTCGACGCCCTCTGCGGTCGAGGCGCTGGTCATGCTGCCCGACACGGAGATCGCCGGACGCGGACAGCGGCGGGTGACCGTGGCGGACATCGAGCTCCTGGACGCGCACACCGACCTGTACGGCAGGACGGACGCCCGGCACGGAGGCGGGCAGTTCCGCTCCGTGTTCGCCGGCTTCCTCGCTGCCCACGCCGTTCCGCTGCTCGAAGGGGGGTTCAACGCCGGGCGTGGCCGGCTGCTGTACGGCAGCGTCGCCGACGCGGTGCTCGCGCTGGCGAGCATGGCCTACGACGACCAGCTGCCGGGCTTGGCGCAGCGCTACGACCTGCAGGCGATGCGGCTGGCGCAGGCGATCGGGGATCGCGGCCGCCTGGCGCGCGGCTGCATTCACCAGGCCCGGCTGGCGGCGGCGCGGGGTGACGGCCGGGAGGTGCTGACCCATGCCCGCAGCGCGGTGATCGCGGCGACGGGCGCGTCGGCGCTGGTGCGGGCCTACGTTGCAGTGACGGAGGCGAGGGCGTGGGCCTACAACGGTGACGGCGCGCAGTGCCGGGCCGCGGTGGAGCGGGCGCGTGCCGCGTTCGATAAGGCTGGGAGCGGGGCGGACCCGAGGTGGCTGGCGTGGCTGGACCGCCCGGAGCTGGAGGGACAGGCCGCGTGGGCGTTGGCGATGGCCGGGCTGGCCGAGGACGGCGTGCAGGCGCTGAAGGTGGCGATGGGCCTGCCGCCGGAGCGAACGCGCGACAGCGTGGAGTTGCTGATCACCGGTGCGGAGCTGGCGAGGTTGCGTGGTGATCGGGCGGAGTGGGAGGAGTTGCTGGCGAAGGCGAAGACGGCCGCCCAGCACCTCAAGAGCCGGCGCCTGGTGCGGCGCCTGGCCGACGCCGCCGAGGGCGGCCCGCTCCACGCCTTCTGACCCCGGGCTGGCCGGGGCCGGGCGCGCACGGGCAGCGGCGGAGCAGGGGTCAGAGGGCGGTGTCGCCGAGCCAGGTGAGCTTGGAGCGGACGTCGGCCGCGACGCGAGTCCGGGGTGCATGGCCGGGGGCGGGGGTTCCGACGTACAGGTAGCCGAGCAGCTGCTCGCCGTCGCGGACGCCGAGGTGTTTGCGGACTTGCGGCGCGTCCGGGTACGGGCCGCCGTACCAGACGCCGCCCCAGCCGCGGGTGTCGAGGAGCAGCAGGGTGGTGGCCATCGCGGACGTCGCGGCCAGTTGCTCCCAGCGCGGGATGGTCGGATGGTCGCGAGGCTGGAAGACGAGGGCGAGCATCAGTGGCGCGCGCAGGTGCTTGGCGGCGACCCTCTTGGCCAGGTCGGCGGTGGGTGTGGCCTCGGCGGCGGCTTCACCGAGCCGGGCGCGGGCGTCTCCGCAGATCGCGATCAGGCGCCAGGGGAGCAGCGCCCGTGGTCGGGCGCGGTGGCTGCGGCCGCCAGGAGGTCGAGGAGTTCGTCCGGGCCGGGGGCGGGCGCGGTGAGGCGGATGGTGCTGCGCCGGGTACGGATCGCCGTCTCGGCGATTCCCGCGGCTGTCCGTGCGGCGGGGACGGTGGTCATCGGGTCGCCCCCGGGCCCTCGGGCAGCGCGGTGACTGGTTCGCCGGCGGCGGCCGGGAGGGTGAGGTCGGGTGCGTTGCGGGTGAGGCGGTTGAGCAGGGGCGCGGTGGCGGCGGTGGTCACGACGGCCATGAGGACCATGATCGTGAACAGGTTCGTGGAGATGACGCCGAGTTGGAGACCGATGCCGAGGACGACGATCTCGGTGATTCCGCGGCAGTTCATCAGGGTGCCCATCAGCGCCGACCATCGCCATTCGCAGCCGGCGAGCCGGGCTGCTCCGGCGGCGCCGATCCACTTGCCCGTCACGGCGACGGCCAGGACGAGCGCGGCCCAGCCCCACTGGCCGGCGGGGAGAGCTGAGAGGTCGGTGTGCAGGCCGGTGTCGACGAAGAAGAGCGGCAGCAGCACGGGGACGACCACGGCCTGAAGGCGGGCGGCGCTGCGTTCGACGGCCGGCACCCCGCGCGGCACGGTCGCGCCGACCAGGAACGCGCCGATCGCGGGGTGGACGCCGATCCGGTCGGTGGCCCACGCAGTCAGGAGCAGCCCGGCGACCAGGAGCACCGTCACCAGGTCGTCGGAGGAGCGGGAGGCGCGTTCCAGTGTTCGCTTCACGATGGGGCGTGCCGCCGTGACTGCGGCGGTGAGGGCGGCGGCCAGGGCGAGGGCGGTGAGCGCATCCAACGGGGAGCCGGCGGTGGCCAGGGAGGTGACGGCGATGAGCAGGCACCAGGCGAGGGCGTCGTCGGCGGCGGCGCACGCGAGCGCGAAGGTGCCCAGGGGGGTGGTGGCCAGGCCCCTGTCGGTGAGGATCCGCGCGAGGACGGGGAAGGCGGTGATGGACAGGGCCGTGGCGACGAATAGGACGAACGGGAGGCGCTGCACTCCGGGCGGTGCGAGGGCCGGGTACATAGCCAGCGCGAGCGGGGTCCCGAGCGCGAGAGGCAGCAGGATGCTGCCGGCTGCGACGGAGGTGACGGCGCGGCGGGTGGCGCGCAGGGAGCGCAGGTCGAGTTCGAGGCCGATGAGGAAGAGGAAGACGAGTAGGGCGAGGTTGCCGAGTACGGAGGTGTAGGGCAGGACGGCGGGCGGCAGGAGGAGGTGCTGGACGCCGGGGGCGAGCCAGCCGAGGAGGGAGGGGCCGAGGAGGATGCCGACGGCTATCTCGCCGATGACGGGCGGCTGGCCGAAGCGACGGGCGGCCCAGCCGCCGGCCTGGCAGGCCAGCACCACGGCGGGGACGGTGACGAGTACGAGCGAGAAGGGGCTGGACATCGCAGGGATCCTCTGGGGTCGGCGGTGAGAGGGCGGCGGGTGTGCACGAGCGAGCGGCCCGGCAGCCCGGACAGGGCGAGCCGGGCGCGGGCAGCTCGGGGAAGGTGGGCAGGGGTCAGGTGCGCAGCAGAGGCAGAGTGGTGCAGCGCAGGGAGCCGGGGATGCGGGTGACCTCGCCGTAGTCGACGGTCAGGACCTCGAGCCCGCGGGCGGCCAGGGCGGCGGCGATCCGGTCGCTGCCGGCGGCGACCACGATCGTCGTGGGGGCGATGGCCAGAACGTTGACCTGGACCGCACGGGCCTCGGCGTCGGTGACCGGGACAAGGTCGTCGAAGTGGGCGTCGAACCAGCGGTTCTGGTCGTCGGTGAACACCTCGCGGTGGATGAGGGCAGTGCCGGGCGCGATTACGGCGAGGTGGTCGTCGAGGTGGACGATTCCCTCGACCGCGAAGTGCACGGGGATGACCTCGCGGTCGATGCCGTGCCGGGTGAGTGCTTCCTGGAGGGCGGTCGCACCGTCGGGGCTGGTCTCCTCGCTCAGGCCGACGAGGACACGGCCTGTGTCGGGGAGTAGGACGTCGCCTCCCTCGATCGTGCCGCGCGCGAGGTCGACGGGTTGCACACCGAGTGCGGGGTCGGTGAGGGCGTCGGTCTCGGGAAGGCGGTGCGCGGAGTTCAGCCGGGCCCGGAACAGGACGTCGTCGACGGCGAAGGCGATGTCGCGTGGGTAGTGCTGGGCGGAGCAGCCCGGCGCTGCGGGGAGCAGGACCACCTCGGCGCCGCGTTCGCGCAGCAGGGCGATGAGGTGATCCTGCTGGGCGCGGACGGTGGCGGGGTCGTAGGGGGCCCACGTGCTGGTGGCCTGCTGGCGGGCGAGGACCGGGTGGAGGTCGGGGCCGGCCAGGGGGCGGTTGCAGTCGCCAGCGTGGCGCATGGCGACGCGGCGGAGGGTTCCGTACTCAGTGGAGACGTGGGTGCGTGCGGGCACGGGTCCTCCTGGGGGTCAGTGCGGGGCGCGGTGGTGTGCAAGGTGGAGGCGGCCCGGCACGGCCCGATGGCGGGGTGCCTGCGGGGCGGGCGCCGTCAGGTGCGTCCGTCCCCGCAGGAGTCCGGGGTCAGTCGGCCTGGGCGAGCCAGGGGGCGGCCTCGGCGAGCCGATTCAGGTTGGTGGGGACCAAGGCAGAGTCGGTGTCGTGGTGGTCGAGGGCGGTGGCGAGGATGCCGATGATCGCGTCGTCGCCGTAGTCGCGAGCGGCGATGTGGCTGCCGCAGGCGGGGCAGAAGCCGCGGGCGGTCTTACCGGGGTAGGTGTCGAACCAGGTCGGCTCGGCACCGGTCCACTCCAGCCCGGACATCGGGAATCCGACCCACCACTGGAACGGCGCGCCGGAGCGCTTGGCGCAGTGCCCGCAGTGGCAGATGTGCGGGTCGTCCACCGGGCCGGTGACCGTGAAGCGGATCTTCCCGCATAGGCATCCGCCGGAGCGGACCTCGGAGCCCGCAGTAGCGGCAGCGGCAGTCTCGGACATCAGTTCAATTCCCTTGCACGGTAGGCCAGTTGGGTCCACCAGTGTGTCATCGCGTTGAAGATCTGCAGGAAGCCTTCCAGGGCCTGCGGCAGGTCGAGGTGGAAGAGCTCACTCTGACGGATGAACCGAGCGAGGCCCTCGATGTGGGCCTCTTCCACGCTCATGCCGCCGATCTGCGCGGCCTCGTGGCCCTCGTCGAGGTGGAGCCGGTAGTAGTAGTCCAGGTTCTTCAACTCCGCGCCGCTGGCCTGGATGGTCAGCTCGCCGTACCGGTCGGTGATGTCCCGCAGGATCTCGGTCTCGGCGACGGCAACGCCCTCGGTGGCGTAGTAGCCGCCGGCGATGAGGCTGGTCATGTGGGAGTTCACGAGGACCTGGTGCTGGAGGACCAGCTTGGCGGTCTCGTCGGCGGGGACGTGGCCGTTGACGAGCAGGCCGAGGTCGGCGAGCAGCGCGCGGGTGTAGAGGATGTAGTGGGCGGGGACCTTGCCAGGCTCGCCGCCCTCCTCCAGGAAGTTGCGGTCGAACTCGTGCCCGAGGGCGGGGCAGGAGCCGTAGACCTGCTGAGCAGCCAGGCGAAGGAACTGGGCGTTGTGCCGGGCGAAGACGGCGAGCTCGGCAATGTACATGCGGGCCTGGGCCACGGTGAGGGTGCCGGGGTCGACCAGGGCGCGGATCTGCCGGTAGATCCTGTCGATCATGGGCTTGAGGTGCTTGTCGACGAGGTCGTCGCCGCTGTCGCGGCTGCCCTGGAGTGTGGCGTGAATGTAGCCGCGGGTCTCCGGGTTCGCGGTCAGGTACGCCTCGACGAGGCCGGTGCCGCGCAGGGCGTCGAGCGTGGGCGCGGGTGCGGGTGCGGTGGTGGTCACTCGGTCTCCTCGGGCGTGGTGGTGACGGTCAGGCCGCCGGTGGCGCCGAGAGTGCGGATCGCGGCGATCACCTGTGGGTTGTCGGGGAGGGGGGTCGAGCCGGTGTTGAAGCGCTCGACCAGGTCGGGGGTGAGGACGGCGAAATCGGTCGGCGCCTCGCAGCCGCGGAGGAACGCCTGCTTGCCGGTGACCATCAGCCGGTAGGGGGCGCGCACCGTGACGCTCGTGCCAGGCGCGAGAGCGGCGGCCGCGAACGCGGCGGCGGCCTCGTCGCGGGCGAGGTCGTTCTCGGTCTGCTGCCAGCCGCCGTTGCTCAGGACGGTGTACCAGCGCTGGTGGGCGTGTGCCTGGGCGGCGGCCGACGCCTGCTCGGCGGCCGCGGCGAACGCGGCGGCGGTCACCGTGCCCAGGCGGCGCGCGAGCTCGTCGGAACCGGCGGTCAGCGGATGCATCGGGGACGGCTGGCCGGCATCGGTGTCCGGCTCGCTGACCAGCAGGGCGCCGAGCAGGTCGGGGGCGATCCAGCCCCGGGCGATCGCGGCGTCGGGGAAGGTGTAGAGGGGGATGGCGACGGAGACGGAGAACTCGGTCTGCCGGCCGACGTGGAAGACGCGCTCGGGCAGGAAGAGCGCGTCGCCGGGCTCCAGGGCGAAGTGCTCACCCTGCTCCAGCAGCCACGTGTAGTCGCCGTACAGCGGGTCGCTGCCGCCGGTGAGCTTGCGGTACTCCTCGGCCGGCCAGCAGTAGAAGTCCTTGATGCCGGGCCCGTAGTGGGTGAGGAAGGCGTTCTCGTAGCCCTCGTGGACGCCGAACGCGGTCCCGGAGTAGTTGCCGACGAAGGCGACCAGTTCGGCGCCCCCGGTCGGGAGGCCCCAGCCGTCGATCAGCGCGCCGACGAACTCGCCCAGGCCAGCCGCCAGCGGCTCGCTGACGCTCTCCAGGGTGTTGAGGACCAGGCTGAACCGCTCGGCGCCCACCTGCTCCTGCATCCACGCGGTGAAGCCGTCCTCCGGCCAGCCGCCGGCGGCCAGCACCTTGTCCACCAGGTCGGGGCGGTACTCCTCCCCCACGTACACCCGGGCGTTCGCGGTGATCTCCAGTCCGGCGGCGTGGGCGCGGCGGATGGCGGCGAAGCCGTCCAGGACGGCGGCCGCGTTCGCCGCGGAGGCGGGGACTACGCCCTTGAACAGGTGCGGGCGGGTCATGCCGGCGGTCTTCTCGGGCAGGGTGTCGGTCCAGAATTCGCGGGGCGGGGGCCACGCTCCGGTGCTGCTGCTCATGGCCGGGGTACTCCTTCGGTTCGGGCCGCGGGTGCGGCCGGACGGGCTGGCACGGGTGCGGGCCGGGCGTCAGGCGAACAGGTAGTCCTCGAGGCCGCCGTCGCGGACGGTGTCGAGGGTGAAGCAGTGGTGCCCGCCGCCGAAGAGCCTGCGGTGGCGGTGGCGGACCGGGACGACAGTGAAGCCGCGCTGCTCCAGCAGCTCGATCAGCTCCGGATAGAGGGAGTTGACGACCACCGTGTCCTCGTCGATCGACAGGACGTTGATGTCGATGTACCGGGACGCGGTGGGGATCACGAACCCGAACTCGGTGTAGTCCTGCTCGGGAACCGAGCTCGGCGGCGGGTAGATCGCTTCCCAGCCTTGCATCGCCTCCGGCAGGAACTGCAGGTAGTGCGGGGAGCGCAGCAGCATCAGGCCCGGGCGCAGCGGGACGACGATGGAGTCGACGTGGTTGTCGGCGATCCCCGGCAGCCGGTGGAGGCGCAGGCCGGGGAAGTTGCGGGTCAGCCACCGGTAGGCGAGCTCGTGGTTGTGGTTGGCGACGTTGACCAGCACGTCGCGGCCGAGCCGTACGCACTGGGCGCCGTCGAAGACCATCTCCAGACCCAGGCCGTCGATCGGCAGAGCCTCCTCGCCAGCCATCGCCGCGGTGACGTCGATGCCCTGCCGGTCGAAGTAGGCGGTGTCGAGGGAGCCAGCGGCGAGCGCGGGGCGCGGCATGGACAGCCAGTTCGCGCCCTGCTCGAAGTAGCGGGCGAAGTGGCGCTTGAGGTGGTCGTTCTCGAAGACCCGGCCGCGGATGTGCGGGGCGGTCTCCACGATCGTCTGACCGAGGATGATCGCGTTGTCGCGGACGTTCAGCGGCGGCGTCGCGCCGCTGCTCCACCACGGCGAGGACACCCGGACGTCCTTGCCCGCGGCGGAGGGCCGCAGCACGCGCACCCCACAGCCAGCCAGGGCGTCAGCGAAGGCGGCGACGTCCTCGTTCAGCTCGTCGACGATCTGCTGCGGGACCGACAACTGGCGCTGTCCGTCAGCCAGGTGGGGAGCGACGTTCTCGAAGTAGAACAGCCTCCAGCTGATGTCGGCGTCGTGCTCGGTGTAGTGGTCGCCGCGGCCGACGACGACCTCGCGCAGCCGGGTGAAATCGTCGAAGCTGTGCACGCCTGCGGCGGGCGGGGCGGGATGAGGCTGGGTCATGGGTGGCCGCCTCCTCGGCGGCGGATTCCGGAGCGGCTCGGGCGGGCACGGGGTGCCGCCCGGACGGCACTGCAGCAGGTCGGTAGTTGGACAGGGAGAAGGGATCGGTCAGGCGGCCGTACGCTCAGCGGCCACGGCTTGGGGTGCGGGCTGCGAGGTGAGGCGGGTGATGACGTCCTCGATCACGCACGGCACGTCGGGGGTGGAGCGGCGGCGGAAGAAGTAGCCGGAGCACCACGGCACCTCATCCCAGCGCTCCAGGCGCTCGGAGAGGAGAGCGGCGGCTTTGGGCAGGCGCCGCCAGGGGATTTTGGGGCACCAGTGGTGCACCGGGTGGAACATGTCGTCGAGGTGACCGCCGAGAAGGTGCCGGGTGAGCCAGTGCGAGGACCAGCCGCGGGTCTGCAGCAGCACATCGTCGCGGTTCTCGATCAGCCCGGCGTGGTTGCCGAGGTCGGTGATCCAGGTGACCACCGGCCGCACGAACACCAGCGGGACCAGCCAGTACAGCAGCAGGTCGCCGAGGACGCCGAAGGACCAGCACATGGTGGCGACGCCCGCCCACAGCACCGCGCGGGCGGCCGGCGCCCACCGGCTCTCCCGCGGGCCGCGGGTCACCAGCACTTGAAGTGCCGACGTCGGCAGCCGCCACAGCGTGGCCTTGACGATCACCCGCAGTACGAAGGCGGTCCGGCTCATCGGTACCCGGACGGTGTGCAGGCGCCCGGCCCGGTACGACTGGAACATCGGGTCGGCTCCGGTGCCCAGCTGCGCGTGGTGCACCCCGTGGGTAGCCCGGTAGGGCCGAAGCCCCTCGCCGAGCATCCCCGTCAGCACGTACCCCACCAGGCGGTTGCCGCGCGCGGTGGCCAGCAGTTTCGCGTGCACGCACTCGTGCGCCAGGTTCGACAGGTGCCGCTGGCGCACCCCGATGTACAGCACCGCAAGAAGCGGCCCGACGACGTACCCGACCAAGGAGCCGACGAACGCCGCCAAGGCGATCGCGCCGACGTCGCACACGACGTCCCGCAGCCCGACGCTCGGAGCGCCGCACAGGCCCTCCAACTCGCCGACCAACTCCGGCCCCAGCGCCTGCCGGACCGGACCGGACGCGCCGGTCGAATGCCTGCTGCGCCTCGGTGTCTTCTCACGCCGACGTACCGACCACCGGCTGGTCCTGCCCATCTGCTCTCCTCGGGACATCACTGAACTGGGCATTGGGCTTCCGTGAACCGCTGGGGGGGGGGGGGGGGGGGGCCCCCCCCCCCCCCGCCCCCCCCCCAACCCGCAGAACCCCGTGGCAGGAGACGCAGAAAAACACAACGCACGAGTCGCACCCCCACCACGTA